>JBEKBD010000021.1:0-32089 GCA_050015575.1 Roseiarcus sp.
ATCGAGCCGGTCGCGCCCAGGACGACGAGACGCTTGGGCGCCGCCGCCCCGGCGCGCGGCGCGCCCAGCGCGGCGGAGCGCTTGATCTTCGGCGGAGCGAGGGACTGCGTCACGCGTTCACCGGACATTCTCCAGGCGGCGGGTCGAACTTGCCAATGCTCCGGTCGTCAAGACGCGTGTCTCCCGATTTCTTGATGGACGCATAACCAATCGAACGGGCGTTGTCACGTCGACGCGATAGCGGGATCGCTTCGTCGGCGCAAACAGCGACGGCGGGCCAAAGCCGCGATCGGATCTTTGCAGAGGGATCGACGGACTATGCCCTGTTGCCGGCTTTCTTCGCTGCGTGTCGCGTCAGCCAACCCCGCCATCCGCCGTAGGCGCCGATGTCGGGTCGCCCCGCCGCCGCCAAGGGGTCGCACAGGAACCCGGGCAGCCAACGGCCGTCCTCGATCGCCACTTTGCCGATGGCGTGAGGCGTCTCGACGTTGGCGACAAAGGCGCCGAAGGCCGCCGCGGGCAGACGCCAGACCTCCGCCGCGATCGACGCGCCGCCTTTGCCCACGCGCACCATGCCGGGGCGCGGCGGGTTCATTTCGGCGAATGCGACCAGCCGGTACTCGGGAGCGGTGCGCACGGCTTCCATCAGTCGCCCGCCGACGGCGGCGAGCTGGTGATTGAGGGGCAGTCCTTCCATGTGCGCGCCGATCACCACCAGATCGAGACCGCCGCCGGCGCTCCAAACGCCGCTACGCCGGCCGGGCGGCGGCAGCGGCAGGCCGAGCGCCCCTGCCGGCGCCTTCGCGGCGCGGTGCAGCGCGTCGGCCAAAGCGAGCAGCGCGCGGTCGGAATGAGCCGGGCCGATCAAGGTGACGCCGGCGGCCCGGCCGCTGGAGCCGAACCCGGCGGGAACCGCCACCGCGGCCAGATCGAGGAGATTGACGAAATTGGTGTAGACGCCGAGGTTGGCGTTGAGGCGCACCGGATCGGCGCGCGCCGCCTCCGTCGTATAGGCGGTCGGCGCCGTCGGCGTGAGCAGAACGTCGATTGCTTCCCACGCCGGCTCGCATTCGCGCCTGAGCGCTTCGAGCTGGTGGAACGCGTCGAACGCCGCCGGCGCCGCGACGTCGCGGCCCTTCATGATGATGCTTTCGACGGTCGGGTCGGCGGCGCCGGGATGGGCGGCGATGAAATCGCCGACTGCGGCGGTTCGCTCGGCGACCCATGGCCCCTCGTAGAGCAACCGCGCGACGGCGAAGAACGGCGTGAGATCGACTTCGACCGCTTCGCCGCCGAGCCGCTTCATCCGTTCGACGGCCCGGGCGAATAGCGTCTCGACCTCCGCGTCGCCGAAAAAGACCAGGTCGCGTGCGCGCGGCAAGCCGAAACGGAATCGCGCCGGCGGCGGCGGCAGCGGTCCGTCGACCGGCGCGAGCGGGGCGCGGCTGTACGGATCGGCGGCGTCGAAACCGGCCGCCGCCGAAAGCGCCGCCGCCGCATCGTCGGCAGTGGCCGCGAAGATCGTGACGCAGTCGAGCGATTGGCAAGCGGGCACGAGGCCGGCGGCGCTGATCAAGCCGCGGCTCGGCTTGAGGCCGATGACGTTGCAGAAGGCCGCCGGCACGCGGCCCGATCCCGCCGTGTCGGTGCCGAGGGCGAAACTGACCAGACCGCGCGCCACCGCGACCGCCGAGCCGGAGCTCGAGCCGCCGGAAATGTAGCGCAAGTCGAACGGATTACGCGGCGCGCCGTAAGGCGAGCGCACGCCGACCAGGCCGGTGGCGAACTGATCGAGGTTGGTCTTGCCGACCAGCAGCGCGCCGGCGGCGACGAGCCGCGCGACCGATGTCGCCGAGCGCTCCGGCAAGAACGAGAACGCGGGGCAGGCTGCGGTGGTCGGCATTCCCGCGACGTCGAGGTTGTCCTTGACCGCGAAAGGAACGCCGAACAGCGGCAGGCCGGCGGGACCCTTGGCGTCGAGCGCCGCAGCGTCAGCGAGCAGGCGTTCGGCTGGCGCGCGCGCGATCCAGATCGCCGGATCGATCGCCTCGGCCGCCGCCGCGCGCGCCAGGACCGCCTCGGCGACCGCCGCCACGCTCCATCGTCCCTCGACGTAGCCCTGGACCAAAGAGGCGATGGAATGGACCGGGATGTCCACGGCGAAGCTCCTGGAGCGGGCTAGACGATCGGCTGCTGAGTCAGGATGGCGACGTACTCGGCCGCCGCCCCGCTAACCGTGGCCAAGTGCTCGCGCATCGAGCGGGCGGCGCTCTCGCCGTCGCCCCGCATGATCGCCTCCACCACCGCGTCGTGCTCCCGCCAGGATGCGGCGAGACGGCCGAGGAGATTGAACTGGGCGCGGCGGAAGGGAGCGAGGCGGTCGCGCGTGGCGTTCAACAGATCGCTGAGATAGCCGTTGTGGCAACCGGCGTAGAGGCGGGAATGGAATTCCTGATTGAGGAGTTCATAGCCGTCGATGCGTCCATCGCGCACGGTCGACTGCGAAGCTTGGTGGAACGCCGCCAACTCACGGCGCTCGTCGGCCGTCATCGCGGCGGCGGCCAGGCGCGCGGCCGAGGCCTCCAGCTCCGCCATGACGACGAACATCTCTTGCAGCCGAAGCGGCGAGATGACGGCGACGATCACGCCCCGGCGAGGCCGGTGTTCGACCAGTCCGGTCGCGGCAAGATGCCAGAGCGCTTCGCGCACCGGGGTGCGCGAGACCCCGAACCGGGCCGCCAGCTCTTGCTCGTCCAACCGCAGGCCGGAGGCCAGGCGCCCGTGCAGGATGTCGTCGGCGATCGCGGCGGCGAGTTCGGCGGCGCGAGCCTGGGGCGGCTGGCCCGACGAACCGTTTGCGGACCTCGCGAAGAAGGGCGAATTGGCGGCGTGCATACAAGATCGTATGGGCGTTAGTGAATCGCCTGTCAACGTGACACATTGAATATAGGCGCTATTTTCGGTAGACGGCCATGTTCGGGGAAAGCGGCAGAAGCGGGATTGCCTGCATCAGACCAGATATTATGCATTGCCTAACATGTGAGCTCACTTATTAGGCATCCTCCCTTGAGACGGCGCGCGCCGGTTGCTCGGCAACCTTCATAACGATTTGCAAATACGTAGGAAAGTGCGATTTCTGGCGGCTGGCACACAATTTGTTTCTTGCATGCAAGACCCGAACGCAGCACGGCGCTCGGATCGCGATCCCCCGTTGAAGGAAAGGCACCCATGATGACCCAGCAGCACAGTCTCACGCGCCGCACGGTCCTCGCCGCGATGTCGGCCGGCGCAGTCTATTCGGTCCTGCCGCTAGGGCAGGGGCGGGCGGCGGGGTCGCTGACGGTCGGCTTCATCTACGTCGGTCCAAAGGACGACTACGGCTACAACCAGGCGCATGCCGCCGGCGCCGCCGCGGTCAAGGCGATGGGGGTCAAGGTCGTCGAGGAAGAGCGGGTGCCCGAGACGATCGACGTCGAGAAGACCATGGAGAGCATGATCAATCTCGACGGCGCGACGCTGCTCTTCCCGACCTCGTTCGGCTATTTCGATCCACACATCCTCAAGGAAGCGAAAAAGTATCCCAACGTCACCTTCCTCCATTGCGGCGGCCTGTGGCACGAAGGCCTGCCGGACAACGTCCACAGCTATTTCGGCTACATCGACGAAGCGGAATATCTCTCCGGCATCGTCGCCGCCCACGTCACCAAGACGAAGAAGTTCGGCTTCGTCGCCGCCAAGCCGATCCCGCAGGTGCTGCGCAACATCAACGCCTTCGCGCTCGGCGCGCGCTCGATCGACCCGACCATCACCACCCAGGTGATCTTCACCGGCGACTGGTCGATGCCGGTCAAGGAGGCGGAAGCGACCAACAGTCTCGCCGACCAGGGCGTCGACGTCGTCACCTGCCACGTCGACAGCCCCAAGGTGGTGATCGAGACCGCCGAGAAGCGCGGCCTCTTCACCTGCGGCTATCATGCGAGCCAGGCGGCGCTGGCGCCGAAGGGCTACCTCACCGGCGCCGAATGGAACTGGGAAGCGCTCTATCCGTCGCTGATCGACGATTTCAAGGCCGGCAAGAAGATTCCCGGCCTGGTGCGCGGCGGCCTCAAGGCCGGCATCGTCAAGACCTCGGCCTATTCGGCGCTGGTCCCCGACGCCGCCAAGGCCAAGGCCGACGCGGTCAAGACGCAATTCATGGGCGACGGCTACGTCATCTTCGCCGGACCGATCAAGGACAACAAGGGCGCGACCGTCATCGACGCCGGCACGAAGCGCGGCCAGACCGACATCGAGCTCGAGAAGATGAGCTACCTCGTCGAGGGCGTCATCGGCTCGACCGGCTAAGGGACGCCCGGCGTGGACGCCGAACCGCCGTCCCGCGTGGGGCTCGCCGCCTTCTTCGATCCCCTCGCCGCGCCGCTCGCGGCGGGGGCGGCGACCATCGTGCTGTTCGGCCTGTTCGTCGCCGCGGCGGGAAAAAACCCGCTCGAGGTCTACCAGCTGATGGCGGTCGGCGCCTTCGGCTCGTGGTTCTCCTGGCAAAACACGCTGCTCAGAGCTTCGCCGCTGCTGCTCACCGCCCTTTGCACCGCGCTGCCGGCGCAAATGGGACTGGTGATCATCGGCGGCGAAGGCGCTTTCGTGCTCGGCGGCCTCGCGGCGATGGCGGCGGGGCTGCCGCTTGCCGATCGCGGCGCGCCGGCGCTTGTCGTCCAGCTCGGCATGGCGCTCGCTGGGGTCGCGGCCGGCGGCGCGCTGATCGCGCTGGCCGGCGCGCTCAGGCACTGGCGCGGCGTCAACGAGACGATTTCCTCGCTACTGTTATCCTCGATCGCCATCGCGGTGATGAACCAGGTGGTGGAGGGGCCGATGCGCGACCCCGCCAGTCTCAACAAGCCGTCGACGCGGCCGCTGCCCGACGCCGATCTGATCGGCAATCTGCCGGGCATGGACGTCCACTGGGGTCTCGCGATCGGTCTGATCGCCTGCGTCCTCGCCTGGCTGCTGATGCGCCGCACCACCTTCGGCTTCGCCGCCCGCATCGTCGGCGGCAATGCGCGCGCCGCCCGCATGGCGGGCCTGCCGGTCGGCCGCATGACGGTGATCGTCACCGCGCTCGCCGGCGCCGCCGCCGGCCTCGCCGGCATGGTCGAGGTCGGCGCGGTGCAAGGCAGCGCCAACGCCAACATCGCCGCCGGCTACGGCTTGGCCGGCATTCTCGTCGCCTTCCTCGCGCGCCAACACCCGCTGGCGATCGTCCCTGTCGCAATTCTGCTCGGCGGCATCGGCGCGAGCGGCGGCCTGCTGCAGCGTCGCCTCGATTTGCCCGACGCCGCCGTGCTGGTGCTGCAAGGCATCCTGTTCGTCGCGCTGCTCGCCGGCGAGGGCCTGCCGCCGCTGAAAGAATGGAAGGCGAGGATCGGCCGATGACCGCCGCCAGCCTCGGCCTGTGGACCGTGCCGATCGCCGTTCTCGGCGGCGCAATCCGCGTTTCGACGCCATTCCTGTTCGTCAGCCTCGGCGAGCTGGTGACCGAGAAGAGCGGCCGGATCAATCTCGGCCTCGAAGGCACGCTGATCATGGGGGCGATGAGCGGATTCGGCGTCGCCTATCTGACCGGCTCCCCGTGGCTGGGCGTATTGGCGGCGGGCGTGGTCGGTATGGCGCTGGGCGCGCTGCACGCCGGCGTCTGCTCGCTGCCGCGCGTCAATGACATCGCTGTCGGCATCGCGCTGATGCTGTTCGGCACGGGGCTCGCCTTCTATCTCGGCAAGCCGTTGGTGCAGCCCAAGGCGCCGACGCTGCCGGCGCTGCCTCTCGGCTTCTGGAGCGACATTCCCCAGGTGCGCGCGGCGTTGGAGGTCAACGCCCTGTTCATCGTCGGCCTGGCGATGACGCCGCTGTTGCGCTGGGCGCTGGCCAACACCCGCTGGGGGCTGATCGTGCGCATGGTCGGCGATTCAGCCGAAGCGGCGCGCGCGCTCGGCTATTCGCCGATCGCCGTGCGTCTGTACGCCACCTGCTTCGGCGGCTTCATGGCCGGCGTCGGCGGCTCGTTCCTGTCGCTCTACTACCCAGGCAGTTGGAACGAAGGCCTGTCGAGCGGCCAGGGCATCACCGCAGTTGCGCTCGTCATCTTCGCGCGCTGGAATCCAATCGCCTGTTTCGGCGCCTCGCTGCTGTTCGGCGGCGCCGGCGCGCTCGGCCCGGCGCTGCAGGCGGTCGGCGTCACCTCCGGCACCTACCTGCTCAACGCCGCGCCCTACATCCTGACGCTCGTCATTCTGGTTCTGTCGTCGTCGTCGCGCCGTCGCATCGCCGGCGCGCCCGGCGAGCTCAGCGTCACCAAGTAGCCAATCGCAGCAAAGGAACGCGCCATGTCCTTCGTCGCCGCCGATCCTTATCCCTGGCCCTTCGACGGCCGCTGGAGCGCCGCCGACACCGCGCTGATCGTCATCGACATGCAGACCGACTTCTGCGGCGTCGGCGGCTATGTCGACAAGATGGGCTACGACCTGTCTCTGACCCGTGCGCCGATCGAGCCGATCAAGCGCGCGCTCGCCGCATTCCGCGCCAAGGGCTACCCCGTCATCCACACCCGCGAGGGCCACCGCCCCGATCTCGCCGACCTGCCGGACAACAAGCGCTGGCGCTCGCAGCGCATCGGCGCCGGCATCGGCGACCCCGGCCCGTGCGGCCGTATATTGGTGCGCGGCGAGCCCGGCTGGGAAATCATTGCCGACCTCGCGCCCGCCGCCGGCGAGCCGATCATCGACAAGCCGGGCAAGGGCTCGTTCTGCGCCACCGACCTCGAACTGATCCTGCGCGCGCGCGGCGTCCGCAACCTCGTGCTGACCGGCATCACCACCGACGTCTGCGTCCACACCACCATGCGCGAGGCCAACGACCGCGGCTTCGAATGCCTGTTGCTCGAAGATTGCTGCGGCGCGACCGACCGCGGCAACCACGACGCCGCGATCAAGATGGTCAAGATGCAGGGCGGGGTGTTCGGCGCCGTCTCCGCCGCCGCCGACGTGGTCGCCGCGCTGCCATGACCGGCGCCTTTTCCCTCGAAGCGGCGGGCATGTCGAAGCGCTTCGGCGCGCTTGTCGCGCTCGACGACGTCTCGCTGGCGGTGAAGGCGGGAACGGTCCACGCTTTGCTGGGCGAAAACGGCGCCGGCAAGTCGACGCTCGTCAAGTGCATCATGGGCTTCTATCGCGCCGACCAGGGGGGCCTGCTGCTGGACGACCGCGAGGTGGAAGTGCGCAATCCGCGCGATGGTTCGCGTCTGGGAATCGGCATGGTCTATCAGCACTTCACGCTGGTGCCGTCGATGACCGTTTTGGAGAACTTGGTCATGGCGCGGGCCGATCCGCCGGCGATCATCGATTGGGCGGGCGAGCGCGCCCGGCTCTCCGCCTTCCTCGGCGCGATGCCGTTCTCCGTGCCGCTCGACACGCCGGCGCACGGCCTCGCCGCCGGCGAGAAGCAGAAGGCGGAAATCCTCAAGCAGCTCTACCTCGGCGCCCGCTTCCTGATCCTCGACGAACCGACCTCGGTGCTCACGCCGCAGGAGGCCGACGAAATGCTGGGGATGGTGCGGAGCATGGCGCACGAGGGTCGCCTGACCGCCCTGCTGATCACCCACAAGTTCCGCGAAGTGCTCGCCTACGCCGACGCGGTGACGGTGCTGCGCAAAGGCAAGCTCGCCGGAACCGGCAAGGTCGCCGACCTCACCGTCGACAAGATGGCGGCGATGATGATCGGCGAGGACCGGCCCGCCGCGCCGGTGGGGCGCTCGGCCGCCGCGCCGGGCGCGGTGCGCATCGCCGTGGAGACCCTCAGCGCGAACGACGCCGACGGCGCCGAGGCGGTGCGCGGCGTGAGCCTGGCGGTGCGCGGCGGCGAGATCGTCGGCATCGCCGGCGTCTCGGGCAACGGCCAAAGCGAGCTGGTCGAAGTGCTCGCCGGCCAGCGCGAAGCGACCGGCGGCCGGATGGTGGTCGAAGGCGAAGTCTACTTCGCCCGGCGCGCCGAGACGCAGCGCCACCATCTCGCCCTGTTGCCGGAGGAGCCGTTGCGCAACGCCTGCGTCGGCCGCATGAGCGTCGCCGAGAACATGGCGATCCGCGACTTCGACCGCCGTCCCATCGCGCACGGCTTCTGGCTTTCGCGCCGCGCGATGCGGGAGGCGGCGCGCGCCTTGATCCGCCGCTACAAGGTCGCGACGCCAGGGCCGGACGCGCCGATCTCCGCCCTTTCGGGCGGCAACGTTCAGCGAGCGGTGCTGGCGCGCGAACTCGGCGGCGAGGTCCGCATACTGGTCGCCGCCAATCCGGTATTCGGCCTCGATTTCGCCGCCGTCGCCGACATCCACGGCCAGATTGTCGCCGCCCGCAACGGCGGCGCGGCGGTTCTGCTGGTGAGCGAAGATCTCGACGAACTGCTGGAGCTCTCCGACCGTCTGTTGGTGATGTCGGAGGGCCGGATCGTGTTGGAGACCGCCGCCGCCGGCGCCGATCGCACCGCGATCGGCCGCGCCATGGCCGGCCACTGAGGGAACGCGCCAATGCCCGTCGTCGCCGCCGCCCGCCCGTATCCGTATATGTTGCCGACGCCGGGCGCCGCGCTGGTGATGATCGACATGCAGCGCGATTTTCTCGAGCCGGGCGGATTCGGCGCCGCGCTCGGCAACGACGTCTCGCGGCTCGCCTCCTGCGTGGCGCCCGCCAAACGGCTGCTGGAGGGCTTCCGCCGCGCCGGCCTGCCCGTCGTCCACACGCGCGAGTGTCACCGCCCCGACCTCTCCGATTGCCCGCCGGCCAAACGGGCGCGCGGCGGCGGCCCGCTGCGCATCGGCGATCTCGGCCCGATGGGCCGCATTCTAATCGCCGGCGAGGCGGGCGCGGAGATCATCCCCGAACTCTTTCCGCTGCCGGGCGAGATCGTCGTCGACAAACCGGGCAAGGGCGCCTTCTGCGCCACGCCGCTGGAGAGCCTGCTGCGCGGGCGAGGCGTCACGCACTTGGTGGCGGCGGGCGTGACGACCGAGGTGTGCGTGCAAACCACCCTGCGCGAGGCCAACGACCGCGGCTTCGAGTGTTTGTTGGCCGAGGATGCGACGGCCAGCTACTTTCCCGCTTTCAAGCAAGCGGCGCTCGAAATGATCGTCGCCCAGGGCGGCATCGTCGGCTGGACCGCCCCGGTCGTCGCCATCCTGGAGGCGCTCGAGTGATCTTCCGCAGCCTGCTGACCGACCCATCGGCGTTGCGCTTCGAGCCGTTTCGCGAGGGAATCGAGGCGGCGTGGCTGCACCGCGACACCGACGGCGGGCCTGCGGCGGCGGTGCTGCGCTATCAGCCGGGCGCGCGCGCGCCGCGCCATCGCCATGCCGGCTGGGAGCGAGTGATCCTGATCAGCGGCAGCCAAGCCGACGCGCGAGGGTTGCTCAAGGCGGGCGACGTCGCGCTCAACGCGCCGGGAACCGAGCACGACGTCTACAGCGAAGAAGGCTGTCTCGCCTTGCTGGTCTGGGAGCGCCAGCCGATCATGCTGGAGTAGCCGGCGCGGGCCGCGTCGGGGAGGCCGTCGGCGCCGCACCGTCGACGGCGACCGAGGGCGGCGACGCGGGGCAGGGGGCCGCTGCCGGCGTTTGGGCGCCGTTGACAGACGCGCGGGCAGGATGCTTATCGCCGACGATCGGGCGCGGGCCGCGGGCGCGGCCGATCGCCGAGCGTTGAGGAAGCATGCGATGTCCGGCGCGCCAACCGATTCGCCGGGTCGAGTCTCGGGCGAGCGATCGTCGTGGCCGATATTCGTCATCTCGTTGCCCGCCGCGCGGGCGCGGCGCGCCTCGTGCCGAGCGGCGATGGAGCGGCTCGGCCTGGAATTCGAGTTCTTCGACGCGATCCGCGGCTCGGACCTATCGCAAGAGGAGATCGCGAGGGTCTATGACCCCGAAAAGAACGCCAGACTCTTCAAACGTCCGTTGTCGCGAGCGGAAATCGGCTGCTACTTGAGCCATCGCGCGCTGTGGGATCGGGTCGGCGGGAGCCGAACCGCCGGGGCGATCATCCTGGAAGACGATTTCGACGCCGCCGACGCGTTGCCGACGCTGCTGGACAAGATATGTCGGATGGATTTGTCGAATTGCCTGGTCAAGCTCCATTCGGAGAGGAAGACAAAGGGCGCGCCGCTGGCGATCTTGGGCGGCGGCTACACGTTGCTCGCCCCCCGCAGAGTTCCCGCATTCGCCCTCGGTTATGTCGTCGAACGCCGCGCCGCCGCGGCGCTGGCCGATAAGTCCCTTCCATTCGGGCGGCCGGTCGACATCGATCTCAAACATTGGTGGGATTTCGGCGTCTCGGTGTTGATCGTTCAACCCAGCGTGTTGCGAATTCGGCTCGGCGACGACGCCAGCGCGATCGAATCCTCGCGCCGGAGCGCCAAGCCGGCCGGCCGTTTCAGCGGATGGGTCCGGCTGGTTCGCAACGTGCGTTATCAATGGCGGCACCAGCTTCAATGGCTTCGCGCGCGATCCCAATCCCGGTCGATCGTCAGCCGGTTCAAAGACCCATGACGAACGCGGCGGCGCCAATCGGGCTAGGCGGCCGAGAGACGGCCAATTCGCGGCGGCTCGGCTCAGCGGTCGTTGATCTGAGGCGATCCGAGTTCGCTTGCATGCTGAGCCGCGGCATGGCTTGGATGCGCTTCATTGCGACCGCGGACGAATATTGCCTAGTTCTGGTGGACGACGTTCATCCCGGCAAGGATTTCGGCGCGATCGCCGCGGGGATATCGGCCTCGAAGCCGGCGCGCTCGACCTCGTCGCGATCGAAACCAGGAGCCATAAGATTTGGCTGGACCGTTTCGACGCGAGGACGATTTGCGGCCAGCGGACCATCACGCGTGATGGCGTTGCGCGACAAACGCGCAATTTAACCGCCGCTCAGTCCGTCGATGTCGTCGATGTGATAGCTGGACAGTTTCGCGGCGACCGCGAAAATGCGCTCGATCGTGTGTTCCAGTGCGCCATCCGAGGCGCCGCGCTCGGCGGCGAAACCTTCGCTGGTTTTGAGGCGGGCCAAGGCTTCCAGGGCCGCCGGACGCGCCCAGAACATCGTGCCCTCGAAAAAATCGGGGGCGATCAGCGCCGTATCTCCGCCGAGTTCGCCGATCAGGCGGCTCATGTCAGCGAAATTTACGCGCCAGAATATGTTGCGATCGCGCGGACTGTTGAGATGAAACTTGCGGGATCCAAGCATTCCCAGCGCGGGATCGGCGCGAAAACGGTCGATGATCCTCTGCATGCGCCCCGGGGCGACCAGCATGTCGAACAGCGCCCGCCGCCGGAAAATATCGCCGATATTGCCGGAAGGGTCATTGGCGATCGACCGCTTGCCATGAATTTTGCAGACGATGTCATAGGGCGCCAAGGCCCCTTCTTCCAACAAGAGCAGGAAGGGCCGCACGTCCCTGCCGCGGTTCTCGACAATCCGCACTTGCGCCGACGGAAATGCGTCGCGGATTCCCGCCGCCATGTCGGCGCGTTCGGGGACCGTGGTGACGAACAGGTCGTAATCATAAGGAAGATGCCGCAAGACCTCGGCCAGTTCCGGCCAGGTCTCGGGATAAAAGAAATGAACCACGATGGCGATCCGCAGCGCCGGCTTTTGCCGCGCGGCGCAGGCGGGCAATGGCGCGCCCGCGCCGCCCCAGCCGATCAATAATGCGGGATAGCGGCGGATAGCGAGGCTGTCCGGCCGCGTTTGAAGGCGCGTCAGCAGTCGATTGGTCCGCACAAGCAGGATGCGCGTTGTCTTTGGGCCGTCGAACAGAAGTCTGAATGCGCCATAATCGAGAAATTTCTTGCGTCGAAACGTCATTGCCGAGCGCAGGCGTTGATAAAGGCTTTGCCCGGGCGAGAGGCGCTCGACGGTCAAATCGTCGCTTTCAATGGCGATCGGGCTTCCACCGAAACGCGGCAGGAGGACGTATTCCGCGTTCTGGCCGTTGATCAGCCACAGGGTTCGCTCGAATTCGCCGCGCGTGATCGACGCCTTCAACACCGGATGACGGGTGACGTCGCGCCTGGACTTCAGCTTGTAAGCCATTCAACCGACATCCGCCGGATTGCTACCGGCAAAGGCCCAGCCTGCGACCGTTTCGCGTCCTGGCAAGCCCGAACCGTCGGCCTGACTGCCGCCGGCCCGTCGGCAGACGGCGACCGCGCGAATGGCCGATTGCCGATGATGACATTTGATAATCATAAAAGCTTTTCAAGGCGTTTCAAACCGCATGCGTGGGGATGACGCGCTTGATGTTGAAAAACGGGAATGGGCGTCGCCAGCATGAATGCAATACGGCCTTCGCGGTTTGCGCGAGATGCTCGCTCGACCCCCCGATTTTCGACATTCCCCCATTCGCAGTCAAAATATCGCCTTACCCACTCCCGCCGACCGGAAGCGCGCCCGTCGATGTTCCCCCTAGACGACCCCGCTCGCCTCGATCCGCACGGCTGAGACGGTTGCGTCCCTGGCGTCGCTCTTCGACGTGAGCCGATAGGCGCATTGCGATGTCGAAGCGAGCTTGTTCACGCGTACTCCACAGCGATCGGCCTCCGCGGACGTCAAAATTACGGCGATGTCCGTTCAAGTCCCTTTTCTCGAACAAGAGCCGCTCGTTCGGTCATTCTTGCCCCGGCCCGCTGCGCGGGCCGTTGGACCGCGAACCGTCGTCGCCCGAACCTTGTGCGATCCCCTGGGCGTTGACTCGGCGCGGGAACCCTTTAACAGGGGCGGTCGGTTACGCCGTCGATCGGCCGATCTCGCCACGGCGAGCGTCGAGAACGACCGAAAGCGGAACAACCGGTTTCCACGCCACGAGCGCTCGCGAAAGATGCCGACATCGCCAATCCCGTCGTTGAGGGCCCGATTGCGGGGGTTCCTCGGCTCCGGCAACCTGCGGCTGATCGCGCGTCTGTTGTCGGATCAAGGCGCCAAGCACTGGAAGGGATACGCTTTCGCCACGGCGATGACGGTCGTGGTCGCGGCGACCACGACGGCGTCGGCGTGGATCATGAAAGACGTCGTCAACGAGATTTTCGTCGCCAAGAAGCTCGCCGCGGTCTGGATCATCGGCAGCGCGATCGTGACAATATACGCCGTCAAGGGCTTTTCCACCTATGGCCAGACGGTGGTGCTGGCGCGCGTGGCCAACGCCATCGTCGCCGACGTGCAGAGGCGCATCTTCGACAAGATGCTGGCGATGAAGCTGGCCTTTTACGACGCGCGCCATTCGACCGAGTTCATCGCGCGCCAAGCCTTCATCTCGCAGTCGGCGAGCGGCACGCTCAACCTCCTGATCACCGCGCTGGCGCGCGACGTGCTGACCATGATCGGCCTGTTATGGGTGATGATCGCGCAGGACCCGGTGATGTCGGCGCTGGCGCTGATCGTCACGCCGGGGGTCATCGTCGGCATACGCCAACTGGGCGGACGCGTGAAAACGGTGATGCTCAACGAGTTCTACGGTTTCATGACGATCCTCGAATCGTTACAGGAGACGGCGCTGGGCATACGCGTCGTCAAGGCGTTCACGCTCGAACCGTTCATGCGCGAACGTCAGCGCGCGGCGATCGCCAGTTTCGAGCGCGCCGCCAACAAGCTGTCGACGGTTGGCGCGCGCTCAAGCCCGCTGACCGAGTCGCTCGCCGGCGTCGCGATGGCCATCATCGTCGTCTACGGCGGCCTGCGCGTCATCAAAACGGGACAGCCGCCGGGCGATTTCTTCGCTTTCATCACCGCGCTGATGCTGGCCTTCGAGCCCGCCAAGCGCGTCGCGCGGCTGCATATCGATCTCACCTCGTCGCTGATCGGCGTCGAAATGCTCTATCAGTTCCTCGACGAGCCTTCGCAGGAGATCGAGCGCGGCGACGAGCCGGAGCTGCGCGTGACCAATGGGCGGATCGAATTCCGTGACGTGCGTTTCGCCTACCGCCCGGGCGAGCCCGTCCTGCGCGGCCTCGACTTCGTCGCCGAACCGGGACAGACGACCGCACTGGTCGGCCGCTCGGGCGGCGGCAAGACGACGGCTATGAACCTGATCCTGCGCTTCTACGAGCCGGAGTCCGGCGTCGTCTTGGTCGACGGGCAGGCCATCGGCGAAGCTTCGCGGGCCTCGCTGCGTCGACAATTCGCCTACGTCGGCCAGGAGACCTTTCTGTTCAAGGGGTCGGTCGGCGAGAACATCGCGATGGGCCGGCCGGGCGCCAGCCGCGAGGAAATCGTCGAGGCCGCCAAGGCGGCCCATGCGCACGAATTCATCCTCGGTTTCGAGCGCGGTTACGACAGCCCATGCGGCGAGCACGGCATGCAGCTATCCGGCGGCCAGCGCCAGCGCATCGCCATCGCCCGCGCCTTCCTGAAAGACTCGCCGATCATTTTGCTCGACGAGGCGACCTCCGCCCTCGATTCGGAATCCGAGCGCGCGGTGCAGGATGCGCTGAAGACCCTGTGCGCGGGCCGCACGACGCTGGTCATCGCCCACCGGCTCAGCACCATCGTCAACGCCGACAAGATTTGCGTGATCGAGGACGGACAAGTTCAGGAAAGCGGCCGCCACGCGGAGCTGATGGCCAAACGCGGCGCCTACCTGCGTCTCCAGCAGACCCAATTCGATCGGGAACTCGCTGTCGCGAGCGAGGCTAGCGCGTGAGCGGAGGGGGGAGCGAGGAGGCGATCCGTCGACCGCATGTCCTCGTTTAGGTCCGTCGATGTGCAAATGGTCCGGCCGCTTGTCCGCCGCTCGCGACGCGGTAGCGAACCGCGCGCCGCGCGTCGAACCCGCTCCTCGACGCGCAGCCGCGCGCGCCGGACTGCGCCGAGCAAGCGGATGGACGGGTATCGCGGTAGGATTCCGCTTTGACTAGGGAACAGGAGATGGCTCGATCCATGACGCGCGAGTCGCAGGCGAAAGAGAGGGCTCTCACGCCCGAACGCGCTACGAGGCTTCCGCTCGGTCCCCACACCCTGCTCATCCTGTTCGTCGCAACCAGCGTGATCCTCGCGGCGGTTACGCTGGCGCCGGAGTTGTTCGGCGAAGGGAGGAAATACGACTATGCGCTCTGGTACTGGGCCGGCCGACAAGTCCTGACCGGCGGCGACCTTTATTCTTCGGGCGAGCACGGGGCCTTCGCATTTCTCTACCCGCCCTTCGCGGCCGTGCTATTGGCGCCGTTCAGCCTGTTCGGTCGAGCCTTCTTGGTTCTATGCATCGTTCTCGTCTACCTCGCGAGCTGGTGGGCGGCGGTGACGCTCTCCGACCGCCTCTCCGGGGAGAAACGCCCGAAGGCGTGGTGGGTCGTCGCGCTGCCGTCGGCCGTGTTGCTGCCGTCCATCTGCGAGACGTTCAATTTAGGTCAGCCCAATCTCATGCTCCTCGCCCTGATGCTGGCTGGGCTCGCCCTTCTCCAGTCCGGACGCCAGGGTTCGGCCGGCGCAATGTTCGCCGTGGCGGCGGCTCTCAAGGCGTATCCGGTCGCCGTCCTCCCCTATCTTCTTTGGCGGCGGCGTTGGCGGGCGGCCGCCGCCATGACGATCTGCGTTGGCGTCTTCCTGTTGATTGCGCCCGCGCCGTTTCGCGGTTTCGAGCGCAACTTGCAGGAAGTGAAAGTCTGGTCCGAGGGAATGGTCTTGTCCGCAAATCAGGACGGGTTCGGGCAGCGGGCGCAGCAAAACTGGAGCTGGTGGAACCAGTCCCTCATCGCGGTCACGCACCGCCTGCTGCGCCCGGTGAACGTCGAACAGAAAGATCCGGACGCCAAGCCGAGGTACGTGAACATCCTCGCGCTCAGCTACCAACAGGTAAATCTCGTGATTCTGGCGATCGCCGGCCTGATCGGCGCCGCATTTTGCGCCGTCCTGCCGCCGGAGCGCGGGCGATCATCGCGCTCCGACGCTGTCGAATACGCCCTGCTGCTGTCGCTGATGACGATCGCCTCGCCGCTCGCTTCGTCCTACTATTTCGTCTGGCTGTTGTTTCCGATCACGGTTCTCGTCTATCGCGCGGCGCTGGAGCCATGCGCCAAGGTGCGCTGGGCGTCGTGGGGCCTCCTCACGCTCGCCATGGCGATCGCGATCGGCCCTTTCATTTGGCAGCACGAGACCCACTGGCCGATGGCGGTGGGCAATTTGCTCTGGGCGACGACGATTATCGCCGGCGCGCTCGTCTGGCACATGCGTCGCGGCCTCGCGCTTGACCGGAGCCCGTGACGGCCCCGCCTCGGCGATCCCTTTGCCGGGGGTGCGACAGGACTTCGACGGCGTCGAACATTTCGCTTTCAATCGGCGGGCGATCGCGGATGGCCTTCGCTCGAAAGAGCTGCGCCTCGAGTTCATGCCGCAGCCACGGGCCCATACACGCCGGCCGCCGTCGCGTCGCACGGCTTCGCGCGGCGAACGTCGGCGCTCGAGAAACACCGCCTTGGAATTGGCCGCGCCGATTCGGCAACTCGCGAGGCGCCTCAGGCGTTGCAATGGCGGCGCCGGCCACGCATAGTGCCCTCGGTCGTGACGAACCGCCGAGGACCGCCAGGATGATCTTGCCCAGATGGCCGGTCTTGGCGTTTTTCGCGCTGGCCTTGGCCGCCGCCGTTTGGCGGGCGCCTGCGCCGGCCGCGCCGTCATTTGCCGCGGCGCCGACCGCGAGTCCCGAACCGCCGGCCGAGTTCACGCTGGAAAAGCTCCCTGCCGTAGCGCCGTACGCCCACTCGGCCAGCCTAGCCGAATTGGCCGATGGCCGGCTCGCGGCCGTCTGGTACGCGGGCAGCCGCGAGGCCGCGGGCGACGTCGCGATTTGGTTCAGCGTGCGCGACGGATCGGGGTGGAGCGCGCCCCGAACCGCGGCGACCCGGGCGGCCACCGCCGCGGCGACGCGAGCCTACGTGCGCTTCCTCGGCAACCCAGTCCTCTACGCCGATAAGGGCGGACTGCACCTGTGGTACGGCAGCGTCGGCTTCGGCGGCTGGTCGGGAAGCTCGATTAACCACAGTGTTTCCGCCGACGGCGGCGGCAGCTGGTCGCCCGCCGAAAAGCTGGTCGCCTCGCCTTTCCTCAACATCGGCACCGCCGTGCGCGCGCCGCCCGTGGCGCTGGCCGACGGCGGCGTGGGCTTGCCGGTCTATCACGAGCTTTTCGGCAAGGGAGCGGAATGGCTGCGATTGTCCGCCGACGGGCGCATTCTGGGGATGGCTCGCATGCCCAGCGAGCGTCCAGGCCTGCAGCCCGCCGCCGCGGCGCTCGACAGCCATCGCGCGCTCGCGCTGCTGCGCGACGGAGGGTCCGGCGACGGTCGCGTGATGGCCGACGCCACGGTGGACGGCGGCCTCAGTTGGCAGGCGTCCGCTTCGCCGCCGATCGCCAACCCCAACGCATCGGTGGCTTTGTTGCGGTTGGCCAGCGGCCGTCTGCTGTTGGCGGCCAACCCGCTGACCGGCGGAGCGCGTTACAAGTTGGCTTTGTTCCTGTCCGAAGACGAAGGCAAGACCTGGACGCAGGCGCGCGTCGTAGAAGACGATCCCGAGGGCAAGGCGGCTTACGCGTACCCGAGCCTGCTGCAAACCCGGGACGGTCGGATCCACCTGGCTTACTCATGGCGATATCAGGCCATCGCGCATGCGGTCTTCACGGAAGCCTGGCTGAAAGGCGATGCGCTTTGACGGCCGCCGCGATTTACGGTCAGTTGGCCGCCGCGCTGTTGACGGGCGCGGCCGTCACGTTCGCGCCGCTTCCGCGGCGCCGGCTGGTAGGGTCGCTGGCCGCGCTTGCCGCCTTGTTTTCGCTGGCGCCGGTTCTGCACGGCGCCTTGGGGGAGCCTTCCTTCACGCTGACCCAGATCGCCGTGTTGCGGCTGTCGGGTCACGACCGCCTGATCTCCTCATGGCGTCCCCAAGCGGCGGCGTTGGTCGCCGTGGCGCTCGTGTTCTATCCTCTTTCGCTCGGCCTGGGGCCGTTCGATCCCTTCGATCTCGGCTACCGTCCCCTGCCGTTGCTGCTGTCGATCGCCGCGCTCGGGCTGTGGCTGGCCTGGCGACGCCAGGAAGTCGCTTTGACGCTTCTCGGCTTCGACCTTCTGGCTTACGCGATGGGGCTGTTCGACAATTTGTGGAGCGCCTGCCTCGACCCTCTGCTCGTCCTCCTGGCGATCTTCGCGCTGTTGCGCGGCGCGCGAGCCGCGACGGTCGCAACGTCGCCGTGAACCGGGGCGCGGCGCGGGGCGGCGGCGCGACGACGGTCGGAGAACGGGGACCCGTCGAGGCTGTCGCCGAAATCCTCGCCGTCCTGAAGAGGTCGAGAACGCCCCCCCTCCGTCAACGGGGCGGCAAGCCCGACGATGGCGACAAAGAGGCGCCTGCCGCTTTGTGAACGTCCGGTCCTCGTCGCAGCGCCGACGCCCGCACGCGCACAAGCGGACCCGGCGCCAAAGACCTTGCTCCAGGCAACGTTTCCGTGGCAACTGCGCTCGGGCCGTCCTCGGGCCCGGGTTGCAGCGACGGTTCGCCGGCGCCAAAGCCCGAACAGCCATCAAGCGCGAGTTCCGATGCACAGCACGACATTGGCGGATAGAAGCTTCGAACGCATATTGCTGATCAAACTGTCCTCGGTCGGCGACGTCATTCACACGATCCCGCTTGTCAACGCTTTGCGCCGTCGCTATCCGGCGGCGCGCATCGACTGGCTTTCGAAACCAACGCCGGCGGAATTCATCCGTGATCTGCCTGCCGTGGACGAGGTTCTCCTCTACGGCGAGAATCAGACCGAGGTCCCTCAGTACAAATGGGACGGCGTCACCCATTTCGCTCGGCTCATCCGCGACCACCGGTTTCTCGCGACGCTGTCGCGACTGCGCGCGGCCCGTTACGATCTCGTCATCGACATGCAAGGTCAGCTGAAGAGCGGCTTCGTGTCGATGGTGACGGGGGCGCCGGTTCGCATCGGATTCGACCGTCCGCGAAGGAAAGTCTGGAAGGCGGAAGCGCGCACGTTGCCGCCCGGCGCCATGAAGAGCTCCTGGAAGGGGGCTCGCGAAGGCTCTTGGCTGGCCTACACGCATCATGTTCGGCTGCCGACGCTCGCGATCCACGCCATCGACCGCTACCTCCTGGTGGGAAATCTGCTCGGTTTCCCGCCCGAGACGGCAGAGTTCTCGATCCCGGTCCGAGCCCAGGCGGAAGCGCGAGTCGATGCGCTGTTGCAGGAACATGTCGGCGCGACGAGCAGGCCGCCTATCGTGATCGCGCCGGGATCGCTGTGGGAGACCAAGCGCTGGCGGCCTGAAGGCTTTGCCGCGGTCGCGCGGCATTTCATCGCACGAGGTTATCCCGTGTTCATCGATGGAGCGGCGAACCAGCGGGACGAATGTCGACGGATCGCCGCGCAAGCTCCGGGCGCGGTCGTGCTCGCCGGGCTGACTTCCCTGGCGGAACTGGCGGCGTTGATTCGGCGATCGGCGATGGTGCTGACCAACGATTCCGGGCCGCTCCACTTGGCCACGGCGCTTGGCCGCCCGATGGTGGCGATCTTCGGTCCGACGAACCCCGTTTGGTTCGGCCCCTACCGGCGGCCGGACGCACTGGTGCGCGCAGGCGTGGCCTGCTCGCCGTGCAATCTCCGCGACATGGCGCGCTGCCCATACGATCACGCCTGCATGCGCGCGATCACGCCCGAACGCGTGATCGAGGCCATGGAGGGGCGGCTCGCCCAGGCCGGCCATTCCGGTGCGACGCCCGGCTGAGCTCGGTGGAGATGGCGTCCGTCATGACGCCGCGCTTCGCAGCCGGCGCCGCCCCGTGGTCGACTTCGTTCGCTCTCCATCGCGATTCGGCAGGCCGCGATCGAGATTTCGGCTTTCGATCGATTTTTTTGTCGTCGACGAGCCGGGTGAGTTGATTGCCGCGCGATGCGCGAACCGAGTTCTTATGGCGCCACGACGTTGCGTGAGATCCGGCCGAATGGCGGCGATGGTCTTGCAGTTCCAGACCAAGGCGCGCTAAATGCGGCGAAGCCTATCGTCTTTCGGGCAAGATCGGCAATCGAACTGCGGCGACAGTCAAGTTGATACGGGCGAAGCGATTATGGAATTCATCGATCTTTCCGCGCAGCGACGGCGGCTCGGACTCCAAATCGATCGCGCGGTGGCCCGCGTGCTCGACCATGGTCGTTTCGTTCTCGGACCGGAAGTCGATGAACTGGAACGTCGCCTCCAGGAATTTTCCGGCGCTCGCTATTGCGTCACTTGCGCGAACGGGACCGACGCCCTCGAACTCGCGCTGTGCGCGATGAATATCGGACCGGGCGACGGCGTCGTCGTGCCGGCCTTCACCTATGTCGCGACGGCGGAAGCCGTCGTGCGGGTGGGGGCGACGCCGGTTTTCGCCGACGTCGATGCGGAAACCTATAACCTTCGCCCGGAAAGCGCGGCGGCGGCGATCCGGGCGGCCGAAGATCTCGGGCTGCGAGTGCGGTGCGTCATGCCGGTGGATCTCTTTGGCCAGCCGGCCGACTATGCGGCGATCGATCGCTTGGCCGAGACGCATGGCCTGAAGGTCTTGGCCGATGCGGCGCAGAGTTTTGGCGCGACTTGGCGCGGAAGCAGGGTCGGCGCGCTCGCGGGCGTCACGACCACCAGCTTCTATCCAGCGAAGCCGCTCGGTTGTTACGGAGACGGCGGCGCCATCTTCACCAATGACGAGGCGCTCGCCTCGTTGTTGCGCTCGCTGCGAGTCCACGGCCAATCCGAACGCGGCGGCGCCTACGTCCATGTCGGGCGCAACAGCCGCTTGGACACGGTTCAAGCCGCGGTGCTGATCGAAAAGATGTCGGCGTTCGAGGAAGAGATCGAGGCGCGCAACGTCGCGGCCCGGAGATACGCCGAGCGGCTCCCGGCGCAGGTCGTCGCGCCCAGAATCGCCGAGGGGAATCGATCCGTTTGGGCTCAGTACACGGTAAGGGTTCCCGTCGGTCGCGACGAAGTCGCAGCGTCGTGCCGCGCGGCCGGCGTGCCGATCGCCGTCCACTATGCGACGCCGCTGCATCAGGCGCCGGCTTATCGGCATTTTCCAACCGCCGCGCCCCGACTCGAAAACGCCGAATCGCTTTCGCAGGAAGTGCTGAGCCTGCCCATGCACGCCGATCTCGACGAGCGGACGCAGGACCGCGTGGTCGACGTAGTTCGCGAGGCGGTCGCCGCAGCTGCAATGAAACCGCGCCGTGCTCGCGCTTAGGGATCTACGCCATCGCGCCGAGTACGCAACGGTCCGGTCGGCCGCCGCCGTGCTTCGGCTTCTTCCAATCGACGTCGCGGCGAGCGTCGTGGGAAGCCTGACGGCCTGGGTCGCCCCCTGGACGTCGCTTCACCGTCGCGCGCTCGGAAATCTCGCGGTAGCGTTTCCCGACTGGTCTGCAGCAGAACGCCAGAGAGTCGCAGCGGCGATGTGGCGAAATACGGGGCGGACGTTTGCGGAAACGCTGCTGCTGGACCGCATCATGTCCGACCCTTCGCGGCTCGAGATCAAGAATCGTGAAGCGCTCGAGCGCCGGCTGTGCGAACCCGGCGCCAAGGTCGGCGTCACTCTCCACATGGGAAACTGGGAGGTCGTCGGCGTCGCCATCGGCATTTGCGGCGCCAAGCTCGCCGGAGTCTATCGCTCGCTGCGCAATCCCTATCTCGATCGATATCTGCGCGAGGCGCGAAGCCCTTTGTATCCCGCGGGCCTTTTGGTCAAAGCAATGTCGCATGGCCCGATGCCGATGGGGTCCGCGGCGATCGCGGTCATCGCCCTCCTTCGAGAGGGAGGACAGCTGGGCGTCGTGTGCGATCAGGTCGACGATACGTGCGCTTTCACCGTGCCTTTCTTCGGCCAACTGGCGAAGTTCAGCCCGGCACCCGCCGTGTTCGCCCGAAGCGCCGGCGCGCGGTTCTGGATCGGGCGTTGCCTTCGTCGCGGTGGCGGTTCACGGTTCCTGATCGAGCACGAGGAGTTGCCGTTCGAGCGGACGGCGAATCGGGCGGCGGATCTGCGCAACGCGACGGCGGCGATGGCCCGCCAGTTCGAGCAGTGGATTCGTGAGACGCCGGAGCAGTGGATGTGGTGGCAACGGCGGTCGATGTCGGGCTAGCGTCGAATATCACAGGAACAATGCTCGACGCCGCGGGTCGTTCAACGGTAAAAGGCGAGGTCGCGGGGGTTTGAAACGTTCGATAACCGGCATTAAGGTGCGCGCTGCGACGACGGAGCGGCGCGGCGGCCGCCGCCGGCGTCAAGCAACGAAAGCAGGGGCCAAGTGAATACTCAGTCGGACGACAGTGCGCTCCAGCCGGTTCGAGTCGCCGTTGTCGGGACCGGGCATTTTGGGCGGTTTCACGCGAGGCACTACGCGCAAAACAAGAAGGCCGAATTGGTTGCGGTCGTCGACATCGACCATGAGGCGGCTGACTCCGTCGCCGCCGAGTTGGGATGCGCGGCGCTCTACGATCATCGCGCCCTGATCGGCAAGATCGACGCCGCAAGCGTCGTCGTCCCGACCGGTCAGCATTTCGCCGTCGCCGTCGAACTCCAAGAAGCCGGGATCGACACGTTGGTCGAAAAGCCCCTGAGCGACACCATCGCCTCGGCCGAATCGTTGATGCGCACGGCCGAAAGCCACGACTTGATCCTGCAGGTCGGCCATATCGAGCGGTTCTCATCGTGTTTCAAGGTTCTGACCCAGCGGGTTCGCCGGCCCCTGTATTTTGAGAGCAACCGCATTTCGCCGTGGACGGAGCGAGGGCACGATGCGGATGTGATCTTCGATCTCATGATCCACGACATCGACATCATCCTCGGGCTCGCCGACTCGAGCGTAAGTCACGTCAGCGCGGTCGGCACCCGGCTGTTCAGCGACAAGGTGGATCTCGCCAACGCGCGGCTGACCTTCGAGTCGGGATGTGTGGCGAACATCACGGCGAGCCGGGTCAGCCATAAGGTCGAGCGCAGCCTGCGCGTCTTCCAGCCCAGCAGTTATCTGGTCTGTGACTTCGTGACGCAGCGCATCTTCACCTACGCGTTGAAGGGCGGATCCGGGACGCTCGACGCTAGCGCCGTCGACAGCGCGGTCATCGAGGTGAAGCGCGAGGACAGTCTCGGCAACGAGATCGACGAATTTCTGTCCTGCGTGCGCGATCGGAGGCGGCCGGCGGTCGACGGGCGGTTGGGCGTAGAGGCGGTCAAGATCGCCGAGCAGGTGAACGACAGCATTCGCCGTCATCTGGATATCGTGCAACAGCACGGCATGAGCGCTTCGAAGCCAATCTGACACGAATCCGCCGCCGCCGGCCTCGTCGACCGCTCATCGCCGGGAGGCGCCGGACTTCGCCGGAGAGCCGTCCCTTGCTCGCCCCTATTCCTCCAATCCAATCGGGAAGTTCATTGTCCGCGCCAATCGCCGCCGCTGGCGCTTGACGGCGATGGTCGCGGGCGGCCCGAAAATTTGGGCGTGCCGCCGCCGCCCTTGTGGGGGGAGGCGGGGGCGGGCGCCGCAAGGATCGCGCAGAATTCAGGCCTTCGCCAAGACAGGGATAGGCCGACGCGTGGTCGCGCCGAGCGCGTTTCGCCGTCTTCGCTCCTGATTCACAGGGAGAATCTCCGCCGCGTCGGGCTAAAAACCACTTAGCCTATCGTCCTCCTTCGCGCCGCCGGCTTGGCCATCGCAGGGAGAAAGCCTGACATTCCCCGCGCGCTTTTGCGCGGGCCGGTTTGCTCCCGAGGGGGACGTCAGGGGAACAGCGATGTTCGTACATCATTCGCATCGGCTCGCGCCGCGAGCGAGATGTACATCCAACACGGTGATTGATCCGCCGGCCCCATCCAACCGCGCCGTGTTTTTGGCGAGAACGCTCATAATATATCACGAATCCCCGTCGGAGTTTGAACGCGGATATCGGATTTGAGTTGCGTACATCGGAAATTTGGAGCATCAAACCATCCGCGCAAGCGGCGCAACGGTCAACGCTCGTTCCGAAGGGTGTCGCCGAGACAGGATGGATCGCTGCTTCGCAAAACGCCGAGGCCGGACGAACGTCCGGGTCGGCGTGATCCGTTCGAACAGGACGGCAACGCCCTCCTCGGGGGGCACAATTGGAGGATGGACTATGAGGCTTATGAAGGTACTGGCGGGCTCGCTCACGGCGCTTGCCCTTTGCCTGCCGCTCGCCGTCACGGCGAGCGCCAGCCCGGCGAAACCGCTGCTCGGCTTCTCGATCGACGATCTGCGCGTCGAGCGTTGGGCTCGCGACCGCGACTATTTCATTGCGGCGGCGAAGGAACTGGGCGCCGACGTGCTCGTGACCTCGGCCGACGCCAACGAGCAGAAGCAGGTCAACCAAGTCGAAGACATGATCGCCAAGAAAGTCGATGCGATCGTGGTCGTGCCGATGAACTCGAAAGTGTTCACCGCGGTGATCGACGAGGCGCACAAGGCCGGCATCAAAGTGCTGTCCTATGACCGCCTGATCCTCGGCGCGGACGAAGACGCTTACATCTCGTTCGACAACGAGCGCGTCGGCACTCTCGAGGCCGAAGGCGTCTTCAAGGCCAAGCCCGAAGGCAACTACTACCTGCTCGGCGGCGCGCCCACCGACAACAACGCCAAGCTGCTGCGCGTCGGCCAGATGAAGGTCATCCAGGCGGCCGTCGACTCCGGCAAGATCAAGATCGTCGGCTCGCAGTGGGTTCCGGAGTGGAGCCCGACCACGGCTATGTCGATCATGGAAAACGCCCTGACCGCCGCTCAGAACAAGATTGACGCGGTCATCGCCTCCAACGACGGCACCGCCGGCGGCGCCATTCAGGCTCTCGCCGCCCAAGGGCTGGCCGGCAAGGTTCCGATCTCGGGCCAGGACGCCGACCTCGCCGCCGTCAAGCGCGTGATCGCCGGCACCCAGACGGTCACCGTCTACAAGCCGCTGAAGCTGATCGCCTCCGAGGCGGCCAAGCTGGCCGTGGCCTTGATCAAGGGCGACAAGCCGGCTTACAACGCCAAGCTCGACAACGGCAAGAAGCAGGTCGACTCGCTCCTGCTGACCCCGATCGGCATTACGAAGGATAACGTCAATATCCTCACCGACGACGGCTTCTACACCAAGGAGCAGATCGAAGGTAAGTGATCCCTTACGCGTTTCCGTCCGGGGCGGCGATCCGCCCCGGACGTCTCGCGCAGCCGGTGGTTTTGGCGAACGCCGAGCTTCGTCGCCGCGGCGACGCGATCCCCCTACCGCGGCGCCTTGATGTTTGGCGCCGATAGGCTCATCGATCCGAACCGCTGGGGAACGAAGGGGCTTTGCCGGCGCTCCGTCCCGTCACGTTGGCGCGGCGCAGCGTATTGATCTTACGCAATCGCGGCCGAGCCGCAGGTCGTAAGAACAATCGGCGAGACGCATCGCCGTCACGCAAAAAACCGCTTCACGAGGCGTGTGCGATGCGCCACTATGCGATTGAGAGCGCGTCGCAGGCTGGCCGGGCGGCGCCGCCGAGAGGGGAGAGGCAGCCATGTCCGAGTATCTCTTGGAGATGCACGACATCACCAAGAAGTTCGCCGGCGTCACGGCGATCGAAAACATCAACCTGAAAGTTCGTCCCGGCGAATGCGTCGGTCTGTGCGGCGAGAACGGCGCCGGCAAGTCGACGCTGATGAAGGTGCTGTCGGCGGTGTTGCCTTACGGCACCTGGACCGGAACCATTCTTTGGGACGGCCGGGAACTCAAGGCCCGGGACATCAGGGAAACCGAGGCGGCCGGAATCGTCATCATCCATCAGGAATTGATGTTGGTGCCGCACCTGTCGGTCGCCGAAAACATCTTCCTCGGATCGGAGCTGACCACGTCCGGCGGGTTCATGGACTACGACCGGATGAACGCCCGCGCCGCCGAGCTGATGGTGCGTCTGAAGATGCCCGACATCAACGTCGCGCTTCCGGTCTCGGCCTATTCGGGCGGCAGGCAGCAGTTGATCGAGATCGCCAGGGCGATAAACAAGAACGCCAGACTGCTCATTCTCGACGAACCGACCTCGGCGCTGACCGCCACCGAGACGCGCACGCTGCTCGACCTCATCCGGGAGTTCAGGTCGCACGGCATGGCCTGCGTCCTTATCTCCCACAAGGTGGACGAGATCGCCGAGATCGCCGACACAGTGACCGTCCTCCGCGACGGCACGCATATCGCCACCATGCCGATGTCCGAGCTAAACACCAACAAGATCATCACCATGATGGTCGGCCGCGAGATGAAGAACCTGTTCCCGCGCGAAACACACGACATCGGCGAGGTGATCTTCGAGGCGCGCAACGTCACCTGCTGGGACACGACCAACCCTGAGCGCAAGCTGGTCGACAACGTCTCCTTCAAGCTTCGGCGCGGCGAGATTCTCGGCGTCGCCGGGCTGGTCGGCGCCGGACGCACCGAGATGGTCTCGGCGCTGTTTGGCTGCTACCCCGGCCGATGTGAGGCCGAGGTCTGGCTGGAGGGGCGGAAGCTCAGGATTCACGAACCGTCGGACGCGGTGCGCGTCGGCATCTCCATGGTGCCCGAGGACCGCAAGCGCCAAGGCATCGTGCCGCTCATGAGCGTCGGCTACAACATCACCATGGCGGTCCTGGGGCGCTACACCCGCCACGGGCTGATCGACGTCGAGGGCGAGCTGGCGGCCATCAACGCCGAGATTCTGCGCATGAAGATCAAGACGGCGCACCCGCTGCTGCCGATCTCCAGTCTTTCCGGCGGCAATCAGCAGAAGGCCGTGGTGGCCAAGATGCTGATGCCGGACCCCAAGGTGCTGATTCTCGACGAGCCGACGCGCGGCATCGACGTCGGCGCCAAGTTCGAAATCTACAAACTGATCTTCGAACTGGCCAAACAAGGGGTCGCGGTGCTGATGGTTTCCTCGGAACTGCCCGAGGTGCTTGGCGTTTCCGACCGCGTCCTGGTCATCGGCGAAGGACAGTTGCGCGGCGATTTCGTCAACAAGAATCTCACCCAGGAAAAGGTCATGGCCGCCGCGATCGGCCAGGCCGACGCCGAAGCCGCCTGATCCCGCCATCACAAACATCGGTATCGAACTATGACCATCATGAAGAAAGACTTCCGGACCTTTCTCTCCGAGTACAAAATCCTGGCCCTGCTGCTGGTGATCGTCGTCATCTGGACGTTCTTCGGCTTCCTGACCTATGACGCCGCGAATGGCGGCTCCCAATTCCTGACCCCGCGCAACTTCTCGAACCTGCTTCGCCAGATGGCGATCACGGGCATGCTGGCTTCGGGCATGGTGTTCGTCATCGTCGCCGGCGAAATCGACCTGTCGGTCGGGTCGCTGCTCGGGATGCTCGGCGGCGTCGCGGCGGTGTTGGACATTTGGTGGCATTGGCCTCTCGCGGGGACGATCGCCGTGGTGGTCGTCCTCGGCATCGCGTGCGGAATGCTGACCGGCTTCATAAGCGCCTATCAGGGCGTCCCGTCGTTCATCGTCACGCTGGGCGGCATGCTGGTCTTCCGCGGCGTCGTGCTCGGCATCACCGGCGGCATCACGATCGCGCCGGCTTCCGACGGCCTGAAAGTGATCGGACAGGGCTATCTGCCGGGCGGCGTGGGCGACCTGATCGCGGCCGCGCTCTTCGTCCTTCTGGTGGTCATGGCCTTCAGAACGCGGGCCGGGCGCCGGAAGCACAAGCTGCCGGTCTCGTCGATGCCGGTGGAAATCGCCAAGCTCGTCGCCATCGGCGCGGTCATTGTCGGCTTCGTTCTGACCTTGAACGCCTATCAGGGCGTGCCGGTTCCCGTGCTGATCCTGCTCGTCATCCTCGGCGTCTTCACGGTTGTCGGCGATCAGACGGTGTTCGGACGCCGCATCTACGCGGTCGGCTCCAATATGGAGGCGACCCGGCTCTCCGGCGTCAACGTCGCCCTGGTCAAGCTGCTGGTCTTCGGCATGATGGGTCTAATGGCCGCCTGCGCCGGCCTAACCACCACCGCCCGCCTTGCCGCCGGCACCCCCTCGGCCGGCACCGGCGGCGAGCTCGACTGCATCGCGAGCTGCTTCATCGGCGGCACCTCGATGCGCGGCGGCATCGGCTCCGTGGTCGGGGCGCTGGTCGGCGCGGTGATCATGGCCAGCCTCGACAACGGCATGACCATGCTCGGCATCGACACGTTCTGGCAGCAGATCGTCAAGGGGACCATTCTGGTGCTGGCGGTGTGGATGGACGTGGTGTCCTCCGGCAACCGCCGCTGAATTCAACTCCCGAGGCTCCGAAGCCTTCGTCTCCCTGCCCGGTCGCGCGTTGCGGCCGGGCCTTTTTTTGCGTGGGGCGCGCCTGTCGCGAGCCAAAAAAAGTCCCCGGCTCCTCGAGGAGCCGGGGACGCCGTGAAGTCAATGGCTGGGGCGGACCGCCGTCACAGCCGGCGGGCGAGGATCGTCTCCAGATATTCCTGCTTGCCCGAGCGGGGCTGCGGCGAAAGGTTCGCGGCGATCGCCCGGTCGGCGACCTCGGCGAGCGTGCGCTTACCGGCGAGGATCGCCGTGCCTTCGGCGCCGTCCCAGCCGGCGTAGCGGTCCTTGATGAACCCGGTCAGGACGCCGTCGTTCAACAGCTTCTCGGCGTTGAGCAGCGCGCGGGCGCAGATGTCGATCGAGCCCACGTGCGCCTGGACCAGATCCACCGGATCCAGCGACTGGCGGCGGATCTTGGCGTCGAAGTTGAGCCCGCCGGTCGTAAAGCCGCCGTTCCTCAAGATCTCGTGGAACACCAGCGTCATCTCGCCGGCGTCCATCGCGAACTGGTCGGTGTCCCAGCCGAGCAGCGCGTCGCCGCGGTTGATGTCGACCGAGCCGAAAACGCCGAGCGCGAAGGCCAGCGCGATCTCGTGCTCGAAGCTGTGGCCGGCGAGAAGGGCGTGGTTCTGCTCGATGTTGAGCTTGACGTCCTTGGTCAGCCCCCATTTCTCCAGGAAGCCGAAGACGGTCGCGACGTCGAAGTCGTATTGGTGCTTGGTCGGTTCGCGGGGCTTCGGCTCGATGAGCAGCGGGCCGTCGAAGCCGATCTTGTGTTTGTGCTCGACCGCCATCGACAAGAAGCGCCCCATCTGGTCGTATTCGCGCTTGATGTCGGTGTTGAGCAGCGTCTCATAGCCCTCGCGACCGCCCCACAGCACGTAATTCTTGCCGCCGAGCCGCTTGGTCGCCTCGAGGCAGGCCCGCACCGTGGCGGCGGCGAAGGCGAAAATCTCCGGATCGGGGTTGGTGGCGGCGCCCGCCATGTAGCGGCGGTGGCCGAACAAGTTCGCCGTGCCCCACAACAGCTTCACCTTGGCCGTCGCCATCTTCTTCTCGAGCACGTCGACCATCGCGGCGAAGGCGGACAGATGCTCGCGCAGCGTCTCGCCCGAGGGACCCACGTCGGCGTCATGGAACGTGAAGAAGGGCACGTCGAGGATGCGGAACAGGTCGAAGGCCACATCGGCCTTGGCCTTGGCCATCGCCATGGGGTCGTCGCCGTGCATCCAGGGCCGCAGGAAAGTTTCGCCGCCGAAGGGGTCGAGACCCGGCCAGCAGAACGAATGCCAGTAGCACACGGCGAAGCGCAGATGGTCCTCCATGCGTCGCCCGGCGACGACGCGGTCCTTGTCGTAGTAGTGATACGCGAGCGGGTTGGCGCTCCCCGGACCTTCAAACCGAACAGGCTCGGCTAGTCCGAAGAAGCTGCGGACGGGGGCGTTCATGGGTTGATCTCCTTTGCGAGGGGGGCGAGGCGCCGCCGCCGGACGCGGCTTGCGGAGAAGGTTGCGCCAAGCGCGGCGTCAAACCCGTCGCGGCGGGCCGAGTCGAGCGGCGGCGCGCCCAAGGCATCCGACCCATGGTCGGCATGCGCGCCGATCGGGCGATGGCGCGCGCGTCGCCGTCGACAAGGGCCGACCTGACGCGGGACGCGCCGATGTCGAATCCACGGAAACCGGGGCGCTTCTCCCCCTTGGCGGGTCACGGCGGGAGCCCCTGTCATGGCAGGTTGTCGCGAATGACGATGTCGATGCCGATCTGCTCCTGTTCGGCGATGATCGGCTCGTTGCGCGACAACGCGCTGAGAATGCGCACCGCCGACCGCGCCTCATGGCCGGGATTTTGAGTAATGACCGCGGCCATCACGCCCAGAAGCAGAAAGCGGCGGGTCTCGGGCGTCAGATCGTGGCCGATGAATACGACGTCGCGGGCCGGCCCGGCGTCGATCAGCGCGGCTCCGATGCCGGCGGTCCCGGCGCCGATGTTGTAGAGCCCGACCAGATCGGGATGTTCGGCCAGCAGGCGCCGTATGAGAGAGGCGTTGTGGAGGTCGTCGTCGCGCCCTTCCACCGTCGGCAGGAGCTCGAGATTGGGGTATTGCGACGTGACGACCTGATGCACGCCGAACAGACGTTCGCCATGGTCGCGCAGGGAAAGCGATCCGGCCACAACGGCGACCTTGCCCTTGCGTCCGCCCAAGAAGCGCCCGAGCAGGGTTCCGGCGGTGCGGCCGGCTGCGATATTGTCGACGCCCACATAGCGCAGGCGTTGCGACGAGGGCACGTCGGAAACCAGCGTCACCACCAGGATTCCGGCCGCCACCAGTTCGTCGATCACCGCCCGCACGCGCGGGTGGTCCAGGGCCACCACCGCGATCCCTTCGTAGCGTTTGCCGACGTCCTCCAGGGTTTGGGCCAGGGCGTCGGGGTCGAACACGTCGGTTTCGACGACATCGATAAGCGTGCGTCGCGCCGCCAGCAGAGTTCGCGACCGGGCGACGTGCTCGACGATCTCGGCCATGAAGACGTTCTGGTTGCGCGGCATGACGAAACAGAAGCGATGGCTGCGACCGCGCGCCAACTCCGCCGCCGCCGCGTAGGGCTGAAATCCGAGGCGTTCGATGGTTTCCTTGACGCGGCGGATCGTCGTTTCCCTCACGCCGGGGCGGCCGTGGAAAACCCGATCGACGGTGGCCGTGGAAACCCCCGCCTCCCTGGCGACGTCCTTCAACGTGACCGCGGTGGGATCGAATAAATCGCTCATACATGAGGAATCGCGCAAAATCATGAGGTGCGCAACTCGAATCGTCGCCGCGAGGCGAAAAAAACCGCGCTCGGGATCGGCGGCTGGATCGGGCCTGAAGGGGCGAAATTCGCGGAATGTCCCGAGGATTGGAGGAAAATTCATCGATCACGCGCGTCCGCAGCGGACGAAGAATCCTGATGTGCGAACATCAAACACTCGACTTCGTCGGACGAAAATCGGTTTCGGCCGGCGTGGCGGAGAGGACCGTCGGGCGGCAGAAACGCCCGGCCGACCGACCGATCCCGGTTTGCGGAAAATTCGTCGGCAAGCCAAGGACGGCGGCGCTGGGCCGAGTGCGCGGCTCGACGCAACCCCGAAAAAAGCGACCGCCGACCTACGGGGAGAGTTTGCTGTCAATGGGCCGCAGCGGACCGCGCACAGCCAAGGCGAGACGGAAGATCGACGCGGCGGCGAAGGCGAAGATCGCGCTGCGAGCGCGGCGCGGGCAGGGGACGGCGAACGCGCGCGCCACGACCGAGAACGACCCGGCGAACGTCATCCGCAACGCCGCGTCGACGGCCCCGGCTACGCCGGTTGTGACGATTTGCCGCTGGCGATCGCCAGCACGATGGCGCAGGCGTTCGACACGTTGAGGCTCTGAATCGCGCCGGGCAGGTCGAGCCGCGCCATGACGTCGCAACGTTCGCGCGTGAGCCGCCGGAGGCCTTTGTCTTCGGCGCCGAGAACGAGCGCGAGAGGGCGGTCGAGCCGGGTCGCGTCGAGCGTCTGCGCCGCCTGCGAGTCCAGCCCGACGCGCCAATAGCCGAGATCGCCTAGATCGGCGAGCGCGCGCGAGAGATTGGGGACCGAGCAAATCGGCACGTGTTCGAGCCCGCCGGACGCGGACTTGGCCAGCGCGCCGGCGAACTCCGGCGAGTGGCGCTCGGTCGTCACTAGCGCGTCGACGGCGAAGGCCGCGCA
>JBEKBD010000022.1:0-31809 GCA_050015575.1 Roseiarcus sp.
CTCACGGCGGCGCCTTGGAGAGGGTGACGGTCTGCGTCATTTCGCGCGGCTCCACCTTCACATTCGCCACCAGCGCGGTCATGCCGGCGTAGGCCAGGCCGGCGAGCACGGCGAGGATGAGGAGAAAGCGGAAGAGGCTGGGCACGGGTTTCGTCCAAGCTCGCGGCGACGGGGCGGCGCGTTCGCCGGCGGCTCTCTAGCACAAATTCCCGCCGCTTGCGCCACGGCGCGCGCTCCGCCTCCCGCTAAATTTCGCCGCGCGCCAAGACTTCCTCGAGCCGCTCGCGCCAGCTCGGCGGATCGAACGCGGGCGCGGCGAAATCGACCCGCGCCGCCAGGCCGCCGGCGGCCAGATCGAGGCCCTCTGCGTCCAGGCCGATCGCGCGCCAGACGCGCGGGCGGGCGTCGCGAGGCGCGGCGAGGCGCGCAACGAGCGAGCCGTCGAGCGCGTCGACCTCCGCAAGCAGCCGGTCCTCCGCCTCGATCAAGGCGGCTGCGTCCGCCGCGGGCGCGAGGAGATCGGCGGGGGTCAGCGGCGCGGCGCGGCCGAACCCGCCGTTGAAATGAACCGTCTCGACGCGCATCCGGTAGATCGCGAAATCGGCGAACGACGAATAGAGCTTGGCTTTGGGATGGCGCTGGAGATAACGCGTGCGGGCGTACGGGTCCGGATCAGGCGCGATGGCGCCGCCGACGGTCACGCGGGGGTGATTGAGCGGGTCGCCGCGAACGGGCGGGTCGGTCAGCAACGCCGAGCCGCGCGGGTCGAGGGCGAGGTTCTTGGTGTGCTCGGCGAGCTCCGACAGCAGAAACAGCGGCGCGCCGCGAAAATCGCTGGCGAAGCCGACCCAGGTGGTCAGCGGCGCGCCGGAGGCGCGATCGAGCGTCGCCAAGGCGCCGGTGCGCGAAATCCGCAGCAGCCGCTTGGCCTGCGCCGCCGCGGTCGGGAACGGGCCGGTTTGCTCGCGGGCGGCCATCAGGTTCGTTCCTTCCGTTGCGGGCGAGCGCGCTCGGGCGCGGCGGCGCGACGAGCGAAGAAGAACCGCGGCGCGGCCGCAAGGTCAAGCCGAAGACAGGCGGCGCGCCTTTTCGTACCGCATCGCCGGCGGCGCCAACCGGCGCCGGCCTTGACGCGCGAAGGAAGAATGAGCGATGGGAGCCATCGTCGTCGGGCGGCGATGGCGCGCGGAACCGGAACACGGCGGGCACAATCGAGGGCGCTCCATGATCGAGGCGCAACGGCGCGTTCTCCAGGCGGCGATGTTCGCGGCGGCCGGCGCGGGCGCAGCGTGAGCGCCGACGCGAAAGTTGCGGACCCGATCGAGCCCGAGCCTCGGCCGGGGTCGGCGGGCGAAATCTTTCTCGTCTTCCTCAGGCTCGGCCTGACGTCGTTCGGCGGGCCGATCGCCCATCTCGGCTATTTTCGCGCCGAATTCGTCGAGCGCCGGCGCTGGCTGAGCGAGCGCGCCTACGTCGACCTGGTCGCGCTGGCGCAATTCCTCCCCGGTCCGGCGTCGAGCCAGACCGGCTTCGCCATCGGCCTGATGCGCGGCGGCCGGCTCGGCGGGCTCGCCGCCTGGGCGGGCTTCACCCTGCCCTCCGCCGCCCTCATGCTGCTGTTCGCCTACGGCGCGGCGAGTCTCGCCGATTCCTGGCAGGGGGTCGGCCTGCTGCACGGCCTGAAGCTCGTCGCGGTCGCCATCGTCGCCCAGGCCGTTCTCGGCATGGCGCGCGCGTTTTGTCCGGATCGCGCCCGCGCGTCGATCGCGATGGCCGCCCTCGTCCTGTTGCTGGCCGCCCCCGGCTCGCTCAGCCAAATCGCCGCGATCGCGCTCGGCGGCGTCGGCGGCCTGGCGTTCTGTCGCGGCGGCGGCGAACCCAACGCCGACGATCTCGCCGCGCCGATCGGCCGGCGCTCGGGGCTCGTCTGTTTGGCGGCGTTCCTGGCGCTGCTGGCGCTGTCCTTCGTCCCCGTCCGGGGCGGGATGTTGGCGCTGTTCGACGCGTTCTATCGCTCGGGCGCCCTGGTGTTCGGCGGCGGCCATGTGGTGCTGCCGCTGCTGCGCGACGCCGTCGTGGCGCCGGGTTGGGTTTCCGACAGCGCCTTTCTCGCCGGCTACGGCGCGGCGCAGGCGCTGCCGGGGCCTTTGTTCGCCTTCGCCGCCTATCTCGGCGCGCTGGCCGGCGCGCCGCCGGCGGGCCTTGCCGGCGCCCTCGTCGCCCTGGTCGCGATCTTCCTGCCGGGCATGCTGGCGTTGATGGCGGCGTTGCCGTTCTGGCGCGCGCTGCGCGCGCTCGGGACCGCGCAGGCCGCCGTGCGCGGCGTCAACGCCGCCGTCGTCGGGCTGCTCGGCGCCGCCCTCTACAATCCCGTGTGTACGAGCGCGGTTCGCGCGCCCGCCGACGCCGCGGTCGCCGCGGCGGCGTTCGCGCTGCTCGCAGTCTGGCGCGCGCCTCCGCTGGTCGTCGCGCTCGCCGCCGCCGCTGCTGGAGTCGGCCTCGCCGCGCTCGGCTGAACGGAGCGCCGCCTCAGTCCGCGCTCTTGAGTTCCTTGAGCTTGCTGAAAACCGAATCGACGTCGATTTTCTCTTCGCTGGCCTTGGGCGTGGGCGCGCCGAAAACCTCGGCCTGGCTGACCGGCGCCGGCTTGGCGGTCGTCACCTCCGCCGAGACCAGAGTCTGGGTGCGGTCCTCCTCGACCTTGGGCCGATCCTTGGCGGCGCGGTTGACCTCGAAGTCGAGGTCGATCTGCGAGCACAGGCCGAGCGTCACCGGGTCCAACGGCTGGAGGTTGGCGGAATTCCAATGGCTGCGCTCGCGGATCGATTCGAGCGTGTGCTTGGTGGTGCCGACCAGACGCATGATCTGCGCGTCCTTCAACTCGGGATGGTTGCGCAGCAGCCAGAGGATGGCGTTGGGCCGGTCCTGCCGGCGCGACAGCGGGGTGTAGCGCGCCCCGCGCGGCTTCTTGAATTCGGGAACCCGCACCTTGCTGGTCGCGAGCCGCAGTCGGCGCGATTGGTCCTTTTCGGCGGCGGCGATTTCCTCGCGGTTCAATTGCCCGGTGGAGATCGGATCATAGCCCTTGATGCCGGTGGCGACCTCGCCGTCGGCGATGCCTTTGACCTCGAGCGGATGCAATTTGCAGAATTCGGCGATCTGGTCGAACGTCAGCGACGTGTTTTCGACCAGCCAGACGGCGGTGGCCTTGGGCATCAGCGGCGCTTCGGTCATGGAGGACGGACTCCTTGGAATTCGAGCGGCGCGCGCCGCTCCCTTCGTGAGGGGCGAGGCGCAGCCTCAAATCATTCAATCTCGAGGGGATTGTATCCTTATAGGCGCCGCTGCGCCGGATTGCAATCGGCGGCGCCGTTCTTTTCGGGGGCCGAACGTGCGTCGAGGGCCTCTTGCTGGCATTGACGCCCTGGCGAAGCCTCCGCGGCCGCAAACCGTGCAAGGCCCGAGCAAGCTCCGGGTGTTGTGTTGAGCGCCATCGAGGCCGCGCCGCCCGCGCGGACTTAAAGAAATCCTCGATTCGCGTTCGCTTCCTAAAGGGGCCGATCGGCGACGGCGGCGGCGCGCCGTTTCGCATCGACGGTTTCGACGAGAATGGGAAAGAGGATGACCGAAGATCGATTTCTCATCGAGGGGCTGCGCATCCGGCCGCGCGACGGCCGCGACGCCGCGGACCTTCTCGAACTGTTCAACGAAGAACGATTTCTTCATTACGCCTCGGCCAGAGGGCCGTTCGCCTCGGTCGACGAACTCCAGACCTGGCTCGCCAACATCGCCTGCTCGAAGAGATTCGAGGTGGTCGGCGTCTTCGCCGGCAAGACGATCGGCTTTGGCGGCCTCTATGTGATGGGCGACGGCCTCAGCCACTCCGGCTGGATCCTTCTCGGCGTGCGCGAAATGTTCCAGGCGCGCGGGATCGGCCATAGACTGATGCAAATGCTGATGGCCGGCGCCAGCATCATGATCGGCTTGCGCCGGGTTCAGTTGACCGTCTTCGGCGACAACGACCCGGCGATCAAACTCTATCGCCGGTTCGGTTTCGAGATCGAGGGACGCCACCGAGACTTCGTGCGCCGCGGCAAGACCTTCATCGACGCCCTCACGATGGCTAAGCTTTATGACGGTCGCGAGGCCGCGACGCCGAACTTCGAGGCGCTGGCCGCGATCGGGCGCGCGCGCCAATCGCGATCGGACGAAGCCGGCCGGGAAGCGCGCGCCGCGAGTTGACGCGCCGGGTGCGAATCCTTTCGCTTCGCCGGGCGCCGGGGCGAGGCGACGCCGCCCTTAAGGGTCCGATTCATCCTTGCGCAAGATTTTGGCGCCAAGATCGGCAGTCGCGAAATCGGGCCACGTCGCCCGCCGAGAGAATGCTTCTCCGCGACCACCGTGTTGGACGCCATGAACATGCCAACGGAGAACGCCGGCGCCGCATCGACCGAAAGGCGGCGCGCGCTTCGCACGCGATGCCTGCGGGAAGGGCGTTGCGTGTTCAACAACGGCTGTTCAATTCTCAACGTGCTCGTTCGCAATATTTCTGCGACCGGGGCAAAATTGACCGGCAGCGAATTGATCTGCCTGCCTGACGAGTTCGAACTGCAAGTCAACGATGGAAACGGCGTCTTCGTCTCGCGCCGGGTCAGGCGGATCTGGTCCCACGCCGACGCGGTCGGCGTCGCGTTCGTCGATTCGGAGCGCGAACGACCTTTGGCTTCGGGGCCGACAGGGCTTCGCAGCGCGGTTTCCGCACACGCTCACGTTCGCGGCTTAGCCTGACGATCGGGGTCGGACCGGCCGAGCGCCGCCCGCGCCCTCGGCGATCGAATCCGTTCGGATCGCGGCGCGTCCGGCGACGCGGCCGAGCGTCACAAGTGCTGCTTGGCCTGCGTGGCCGACAGGAAGGTGAATTCCTGAATTCCTATGTCGACGACGACCGGAGCGTTCACGCGCGCGTTGACGTTCTTCATCACGGCCTTCGTCATCTTGTTCAAATCGAACGCGTCGAGATGGTCGAAGTCGATCGTGGAATCGTCGTAGATGTAGCGAAACGTCTCGTCGACGACGAACGGATCCGCCGGGAGCGGGGTCTTCTTCTCGGCGCTGTCGTCGACGACGAAGGAAAGCTGCACGACGATATAGCCCTTGACCACCCCGTCGCGGATCTTAGGAATGTCGATCTCTTTGGTCTTCCTGGATTCTCTCACCGGCGTGGCGGCGGCGGCGACCGGCTGCCTGGCGATGACCTCGCGCACGTAGTTCGTCGCGTAGCCGGCTGCGAGGGTGGTCAGGCACGCCCAAAAGCCGACGAGGATGATCTTGGTCATTCGTCGTCGTCCAACCATGGGCGGGCCGAATAAGTGCCGTCGGACTGGCTTTCGCGAATCGCCTTCGCGATGATCTCGGAGACCGCTTGCGCCGCCCGCAACTGCGTGCGCAGCATGCGGTGGTTGGTCTCCAGTTTGGCCTGAAGATCGGCGAGCGCCGCGCGAAGAACGGGATCGACCGGATTGCCGGCGAGCGCCGGCGCGAGCCGATTCAACTCGAGCAATCCCTGGCTCTTGCGCAAGTTGTACGCGCGGTAGTCGACCGGTCCGCGCCGTGCGATGTCCTGGTTTTCCTCGTCGAGCGCTTGGCGCAGACGATCGACGACCGGAAGAATCATGGCGAGCGGGCTCTGCGAACGACCCGAGTTCGCCGCGGCGAAGTTGGGGTGACGAAGAATGGCGGCGCTCATGTTCGGCGCCGATCCGCAAACAGGAAGGCGCCGTCGGAGTGGCCGACATCACTCGGCAGCGACAGGTCGTTGGCGCTCATTTGCGCGGCGTTATGCGCGTCCGCGACGTCGAAGCGACTCGCCCGCTCCAACGACGCGGCCGCCGACAGCGGGTGCGCCTCGAACAAGCGTCTGGCGATTCCCAGCGTCCCGGACTTGGCGATTTGCCGCGACAGCTGATCGGCGAGCATGGACTTCCACATGTCGCCGGCCAAGCCCTGGCCGAAGGTCGCCGACGCGTCCTTCGGCAGCATCTCGTTGACGAACCCGTTGAGCAGCACCGCTTCGAAATCGACTTGCGCCTTCGCCGCCTTGTCGCTGGCGGCGAGCGTCGCGTCCGCCAGACGCGACCGGGCGTCGGCCATCCCGGCGACCCGCGCCGCAGCGAGCGCCGCGGACGGCGACGTCTGCTCCAGCGTCTGGGCGAAATCCCCGGTTGGCGCCGCCGCCGCGCCGGCGAGCGCGTTGAGCCGTTGCGCGGCCGCCGCCGCGCGCGCCGGATCGGCGGCGTTGACGACTTCGAGCACGACATCCGAGGCAGGATCGATAGGCATGGCGCCGTTCAGAGACGTTGAACTCGCGCGAGCTTCCTCCCGCAGCCTTACGCCGAGCTTGACTTCGGATTGCGCAGCGACCGTTCGATGAGATCGGCGAGTTCCTTGCGCTGATTTTGCTCGCGATATTTCGCCTCGACGCTTTCGCGGGCGCGATCGGCGAGTTTGGCCCGCGTTCCCTGATCGATCGCCCGTCGCGTCTGCGCTTCGACCTCGGCCTCGGCGGCGGCGATCTCCCTTTCCAACGCGCGAACGCGGCGCAGGGCCGCCGCCGCCGGCGCGCCGTAGGCGGCGACGCCGCGCTCCATCGCCGCCAGCATTTGGCGATGATTCTCGATGAGGTCGTCGCGCTCGCGGCCGAGCGCAGCCAGCCGCCAGACCGCGAGATCGTGCATTTGACTATGCACCCGCTCGATTCTCGCCAGCGATTCGATTCGCTTCTTCATCGTTCATCCGGTAATCAGCCAAGCCTCGAATCCCGACATGAACTCGCCGAGAAGCGGCTTGATCGCGAAATACAACAACAACAGCCCCCCAGCGATGATGAACGGCGCCGCCATATAGAAGATGGCGATCTGAGGCGTCAGACGGTTGATCAGGCTCATCGCCAGATTGACGATGATCGCGTAGATGAAGAACGGCGAGCACACCCTGAGCGCGAGACGAAAGGTGTCGCCGAGAATCGAGGCCACCTGCCGCAAGGAATATCCGGCGTTGAAATCGCCGCCGATCGGAATCGCCTGATACGAGGCGGCCAGGCCGCGCAAGACTTCCCAGTGGGCGTCGGCGATGAAGATCAGCGCGGTCGCCGACAGGCTCACGAAGCTGGCGAGCGGCGGCAACGCCTGGTTCGGCTCGAGGTCGATGCCGAACGGATTGGCCATGCCGAGCATCGTCGCCACTCCCGTCGTCATGGTCTCCAGCGCGAGAAGGAACAGCCGACCAAGAAGACCGATCAGGCCGCCGATCGCCGTCTCGACCGCGATCAGCCGCAGCGCCGGGACCGGCTCGGCGCTGAGCGAGCGCAACGGCGTGGAACCGAGCAGCAGCGGCGCGAGCGACAGCGTCACCGCCACCGCGATGAACAATCGAACCTGCATCGGAATCTGCGCGCTCGCGATCCCCGGCATCAGCATCAGGCAGCCCCCGATGCGGCAGAACAGAATGAACGTCGCCAACGTCAGGTTGGGATTGAGGATCGCCCCGGCGCCGGCGAATATGTCGTCGCTCGCGTTCACTTAAGATATCGAGCCGAGCGATTTGACTTCAAAGCCGCGCGCAATCTCGAGTTGCGACAACACCGGCAGCGTCGGGAACATGCGCTCGATGATCATTCGCACATAGGGCCGCGTCTCGGCTGTGGTGACGAGCGCGAACACGTGCTTGTCCTCCAAGCGTTTGCGGATCGCCACGGACGCCTCGGCGGCGAATTGCTCCATCAACCTCGGATCGATGTCGAATTCGGTCACCTCGCCCTTGGCGTCGCGCTTCAGGCTCTGGTGAAAGACGAGGTCCCAGCGATTGCCGAGCCGCAGCACACGCAGCGCGCCCTGGTCCTGAATGTCGCCGCAGATCTGTTGCGCCATGCGAACGCGCACGTGCTCGACGATCTGCTCCGGGCGGCGCACGTGTGGCGCAATCTCGGCGATCGCCTCGAGAATCAGGCTGAGGTTGCGAATGGAGACGCGCTCGGCGAGCAACAGCTTCAGCACCGCCTGCAACCCCGAATAGGAAATCTGCGACGGGCACATGTCGTCGATCAGCTTCTTGTATTCGGGCTCCAGCCTGTCGAGCAGCGCGCGCATATCCTTGTACGACAGCAGTTGCGCCAGGTTGTTGTGGATCACCTCGCTCAAGTGCGTGAGCAGGACCGACACCGGATCGATCGGTTTGAACCCCTCCCGCCTGACGTCCTTGATGTAGGCCTGCGAAATCGACACCGCTTTCATGCCGAAGGCCGGCTCGCGGACTTCGTCGCCGGGAACGTTGGGACGTTTGCCGTCGCCGACGATCACCAGGAATTCGCTGACGCGCAATTCCTGCGTCGCCACCACGGTGCCGTGGATGCGGATCTGGTAGGTTTTGGCTGGCGTCTTGATGTCGTCGGTGAGCTTGATCTCCGGCACGACGAAGCCGTATTGACGCGCGAATTTTCGACGCATCTTGGCGACGCGTGAGGCGATCTCGTCGTGCGCGGCGAGCAGCGTCGCCGTTAGTTCCTTGCTGAAGCAGAGTTCGATCTCGGCCGATTTCAGTTGCTCCTTGATCGAGGAGCGCGCCTCGGCGCGAGCTTTTTCCTCGCGCTTGGCCTTTTCGGCGGCCGCGATCGCGCGATCCTTCGCCTGCCGATTGGGAATGGCGACGCCGACAAAGGCCATCAGACCGCCGAGAACCGCAAACGGAAAAAAGGGCAGGCCAGGAATCGCGCCGAGCACGAACATCAGCACCGCCGCCATGAACAGCGCATTGGGATAATTGCTGAGCTGCTCGATCACCGCCTTGTCGGCGGAGCCGCGCGTGCCGCCCTTGGCCACCAGCATGCCGGCGGCGAGCGAAATGATCAGCGCCGGAATTTGCGACACCAGGCCGTCGCCGACCGAAAGCTTGGTGAAGATGTCCGCCGCGGTGGACAATCCGAGGCCGTGCCGGGTGACGCCGATGACGATGCCGCCGAAGACGTTGACCGCCAGAATGATGAGACTGGCGATCGCGTCGCCGCGCACGAACTTCGACGCGCCGTCCATCGAGCCGAAGAACGCGCTCTCCTCCTCGAGTTCGCGCCGGCGTTGCTGGGCGATCTTCTCGTCGATAAGGCCGGCCGACAGATCGGCGTCGATCGCCATCTGCTTGCCGGGAATGGCATCGAGCGTGAACCGCGCGCCGACTTCCGCGATGCGGGTGGCGCCCTTGGTGATCACCAGAAAATTGATGATCACCAGGATGAGGAAGACGATGATGCCGATGACGAAGTCGCCGCTCATCACCAAGCTGGCGAATCCCGCGATGATGTAGCCGGCGGCGGTCGTCCCTTGCGCCCCGTGCGACAAAATGAGCCGCGTCGTCGAGATGTTCAGCGCCAGCCGAAGAATGGTCGCCACCAGCAGCACGGTGGGAAACGCGGAGAATTCCAGCGGTTTCTGGATCCACAACGCGACCATCAAGATCAGCACCGAAAACGCGATCGACAGCGCCAGCCCGAGATCGATCATGATCGACGGAACCGGCAGGAAGAACAGGCACAAGATCAGCGCGATGGCGGCCGCAAAGCCGACGTCCTTGCCGTTGCGGCCGGCGGCCGCCTCCACGGCCGCCGTCGGCGCGGCCGCCGTCGTCAATGACATGGCGGTGTCTCCTGGTTAACCCGTCGCGCCGACAATGACCGCCAAAGCTTGCGCGGGTCTCGCCGATCGCGCTTCGCGGCGGCGCCGGCGGCCGACAAGCCGACATCTGCGAGCGCGGCTGACTTCGCGCCCGAAGGCGCGGCGCGGCATCCAGCGCCGATCAGTTCTCGAATCCGCGTTCGATGCGCGCGTAGACGTTTTCGGTGAAGACGTAAAATTGTCCGCCGATGAACGACGCGGTGAGGCTGACGACCGCGAAAATCACCACGATTTTCGGGACGAAGGTCAGGGTCATTTCCTGGATCTGGGTCAGCGCCTGCAGCAGCGCGATCGCCACGCCGACGACCATCGCGGCGCCGATCGAGGGACCGGCGCCGACGATGATCAGCCAGATCGCCGACTGTATGACGTCGAGCGCGTCGCCCTCGTTCATTGCACGGTCGCGCCGTTGCTGAACGTGATCGTGTCTCCGTCGGAGAGGGTGGCGGTGCCGACGCCGGCGGACGTGACGTCGACCGAGGTCACCTCGCCGGACGTCTTTCCGTCCGACGAGGTCATCGTCGAACCGACCGCCAATTCGGCCTGGGTCAGCGAGCTCTCGGTCAACAGCGAGGCGAGCGTCGTGTTGGTCTGGACGGATTGTTCGACCTCGGAGATCGTCGCCAGTTGGGTGACCATCGCCGTGGGGTCCATCGGCTGCGTCGGATCCTGGTTTTTCAGCTCCGCCATCAGGAGGGTCAGAAACGAGTTGTAGCTCAAGCTGTTCGTCGAGGACGTGGAGCTCGTCGACGAAGACGAAGACGCGGCGCTGCTGACGGCGGAAGTGGCGGTGACGCTCATGGCCTATCCTTTCAAGCTGCGTGCGACTTGGCGGGCGCCGCGTCGGGATACATCTCCTGTTCTTCGAGCGGAAACAGGCCCCTCAGGGTCTTCAACGCTTCGAAGTTGCGCGAACGGGCGATCTGGTCGGCGGCCGTCTTGAGGCCGCCGATGATCGCGGGGTTCTCGAACGCGTGCAGCGCCGCGTCGATGAGCCGGCGCGACAAGCCGGTCGCCGCCGCCGTGGCCCCAGGATCCATCAGCATGACCTGAACCGCGAAGTAGATCTGACGAAGCGGCGTCGTCGCCTGATCCGCTTGGAGAACGTGGTTCTCCAGCAGAAAGGTCACCTCGTTCAGCAGCTCGATCGTCGCCTTCCGGTCGACGCGGATGACCGCGCCGTTGATGTAGAGCTTTTCGCCGGCGCGAAGCGTGATATTCATTTCATCCTCATTTCAAGCCGTCGCGAATGATTTCGTTGATCTCGATCATCGGGGTCAGATCGCTGCTCTGACCGGAACGCACGCGATCGATCTCCTTGTTCATCCAGATGCCGATCGAAACGATCCCGGCTCGCAACCGTTCCGGCAGTTCGTTGTCCGGGTTTCTCAGGTCGTCGAGGAAAATCGCCCACAGGCGGCGCAAATAGAACAGCGCCTCGATGGCTTCGCGCGTGCCTGGTCCGCGCGTGCGAGCCGTGCGGAGCATTTCGATGACGCGGTCCATCGCTTGGCGCTCGTGCGCGCGCATCACTTGCGGCGATTCCTCGACGACCTCGTTGTAGGAAATCTCGTACATGGTCGATCCCAAGGGTTATGTGGGGAGATATTGCGCGAGGCTCAGCTTTTGAATATCGGCGGTGAGTTCGTAGGCGGTCTGGAGTTGCGTCGTCAGCGCGTCGAGCTTGGTGGCCGCCGTGGTGGTGTCGACGTCGTCGAGATCGCCGATCTGGGTTTGCAGGATCGTCGTCTGCGAGGACATCGAATTGTCGGCGTCGGTGACGCGCTGCAGCAGCGCGCCGACCCCGGCCTCGGTCCCCGTTATCGAGCTGACCCCTTGCGTGACCAGCGAAGTCGCGGTGGTGGCCACTTCCTGCTGCGCCGCGGAACTCAGCTCCGTGCCGCCGAACCCGGCGAGCATCGCATAGGCCTCGGTGAGTTGCTGGAACCCGGCCTGGTTGGCGTTCGACGAGGCGTCGATGGTTTCGCCGGGCGCGATTTGAGCGGTCTGGTTGACGCTCGAAGCCGACGACCAATTCGTCGTCCAACCGGAGCCGCTGAACTGCGAGGCGAACGTGCTGCTCAGAAACGTCTGCATTTGCGCGCCCGTGACGCTCGCGGCGGCCGCGTCGGTCGGCGCAAAGCCGAAGTAATTCTCGAACGCCGTCGTGATGGTGTTCTGGGCGGTCGAATAGTCGGTCATCGGCGCGACGCTGGAGTTGACGCCGCCGAAGACATATTGGCCGTTCGACGTCGTGTTGGTCGTGGCGATCAGCGACTGCAGCGCGTTGACGCCGAGGGTCTGCAACGTCGAGCCCGCATCGGCCGACCCCGAGGTCCACGTCGTCAAACTCGACGCCGCGCTTTGCGCGTCGGTGAGAATCGAATTGAGAGCGTCCTGTGTCGTCGTCAGATTCGTCTTGACGAGGGCGTTGCTGGTGGTCAACGTCTGCAGCAGATCGGTCTGGTTCTTGAGCGACAGTTCATAGCCCGACTGGTCGCCCAACTGCAGACCGATGTCGGCGTACTCGCCGGTGGTGGACTCGACCTCGAGGCTGGAAAGCTGTGATTGCGCCTGGGCGATCGACGGCAGCAGCGAGGTCGTCAGGAAACTCGACGAAATGGATGAGGCGCTCATGATCGTCAGGCCGCGTCGAGCAGCGCCGTGAACATGTCGTTGACCGTCGTCAGCAACTTGGCGGTGGTCGTGTACGTGTTCTCGATGCTCAGCATGTTGGTCATTTCCGTGTCGAGGCTGACCCCGGTCGCGTTCGACAGCGCCGCCGTCGCCTGCGTGACCAAAGTGTTTTGATAATCGGCCTGATTGGTCGCCTGCTGGTTTTGAGCGTTCAGCCAGCTCACCGAGGCGTTGGCGTAGTCGCTGAGAGTGTCGGAAGAGCCCAGGCCGACGTTCGGGTCGAAGGACTGGGTCGACGTCGTCGCCGCGACCATTTGTTGGATTCGGCCGGTGTAGCCCGCGGCGCCGGTGGTGTTGTAAACGTAGGCGGAGCCGTTGATGCCGCCGTTCTGCAGCAAGGAGATGTCGCCGCCCTGCGTGGGATCGACGGCCGAATTGACCTCGATGGAGGCCGCGAGGCCCGTCGCGCCGGTCGCCGTCGGCAGACTCGTCGCGCCGGCGTAGGTGAACAATCCGGGCAGCGAGGCCCCGCCCTTCCCCGTCTGGTCGCTTTCGCCGAACGCGTTGATCAGACCGTCGGCGATTTGATCGAGCTGCGACTGGTATTCCGGCGCGACATTGTCGCGCAATTTCGCCAGGCCGGCGAGCGCGCCGGACTGGATCGGCATCGGCGAGGACGCGCCGGTGATCGGCACGCCGTCGACGGTCACGTCGTTGCCGGTCGTGGCGGCGTCGCCGGTCGAGCCCGCGGTGTAGGTCTGCGTCGGCGTGAACGAGAGCGTGTGCGCCGTGTTATCGAACAACGTCACGCCGCTGTCGGTGTAGATCGAGGTCGAGCCGTTCGGGTTGGCGACGGTCGAAATGCCGATCTGCTTGGAGAGTTCGGTGAGAATCGTGTCGCGCGTGTCCTCGGCGCTGTTGACGTTGGCGCCCGAAGCCAGACCGCTGACGATCGTCGCATTGACCTGCGAATATTGGTTGAGCAGCGAGTTGATGGTCGAGACCGACGAAGCCATGTCGGCGTCGGCCTGCTCGCGCACCTGTTGAACCGTCGCCGATCCGCTGTTCAGCGACGAGACGAGGTTGTCGGCGGCGGTGACGACGGCCTGCCCGGCCGAAGCGCTGCTCGGCGAACTCTCATAGGTCGTCAACGCGTCCTGGAGGTTCGCTAGCATCGCCGAAGGCGAATTGCCGTTTTCCGTCGACCCCGACGTGGACGAGCTGGAGGAGCTGTCGCTGACCGTCGCCGCGAGCGTCGCCAGTCCGGTGGCCAGCGCCTGTTGGCTCGCCGCCTGCGAGGTCGACGCATTGACCTGTTCGAGCAGCGCTTCGTTCGCCTCGCGGGTGACCGAGCCGAGTTCGGAACCGCCGTCGGCAGTGGTGATGATATTGGCGACCTCGCGCGAATAGCCGGTCGTGTTGGCGTTCGAGACGTTGCTCGAGATGACCGCCGACTGCGCCGCGTTCGAAAGGAACGCGGAGTTGATGATGTTGTACGTGGCGGACATGCTCATCGCGCGGCCTTTGGTAAGCGGTCGATGGGATTAGGACTTCAGGTTGTTGAGGATGTCCAAAAGGTCGGCGCCGGTCTGAAACACTTTGGAGTTGGCCTGATAGGCGCTCTGGGCCTCGATCATATCCGTCAGCTCGGTGGCTAGATCCACGGTCGAGCTTTCGAGCGACGAGGAAACGACGGTGCCGAGGCCGCCTGTCCCCGCGGTTGCGTAGACGATCGAGCCGGAGTTCTGATTGGCCTGATAGACGTTGCCGTTGAGCGAGGTCAGGCTGTCCGGGCTCGCCACGTTGGCCAACGGAATGTCGTAGGCGGCGTTGGACGCGCCGTCGCTGTATTGGAAATCGACCTCGCCATCGGCGCTGATCGTCACGCCCTTCAAGCTGCTCGGCGCGTTGCCGTTGGTCGTGTTGGTGTTGACGCTGAAACTCGCCGCCAGTTGCGTCGTCCCGCTGACATCGAGGGCCAAAGTCTTGCCGTTGGGAACCGGAATGTTGAAAGGCGAGCCCAGCGTCAACTTTCCCGAATTCGGGTCGAAAGACAGCGTTTCCGTCGCCAAGGGCGTGTTGGCCGGAGTCGTCGTATAAGGGAAGCCGCCGGTCTGCGCGGCGTCAGCGGCGTCGTAGGCGGTGATCTCCCAGGTGTCGTCGCCCTTATTCGTCCCCGTCGTCGATACGCCGGTGTTGGTCAGATAGACGTTGATCGTGTGCGCGCCGCCGAGGTTGTCGTAGGCGGTGACCGAGGTCTCGTCGGAATAGGTCGCGTCCGCCGCCGACGGGTTGGCCGAGGGCAGATCGGCCGCGTTGGTGACCACGGTCGCGGTCGAAGGAAGGTTCACCGACAGCGTGCCGGAGGTCGTCGCCGTCGGCAAGTCGCCCGCCGCGGTGACGTTCACTTTTTGGGTGGGAACCGAGTCCGCCTGGCCGCTGCCGGCGGTGTTGCCCATCAAGTAGTAGCCGGCCGAATTGACGAGATTGCCCTCCGCGTCGGGCACGAACGAGCCGTTCCGGGTGAGATAGAGGGCGCCGCTCGAGTCGGAGACGACGAAGTACCCGTCGCCCTGAATCGCCAGGTCCGTCGTGGTCGAAGTGCCGACGACCGAGCCCTGCAGCGAATTGAGCGCGCGTATGCTCGTCGCGACGCCGGCCAGGCTGTCGGCGGCGCCGCCGGCCTGATCGACCAGCGTCGAAAACTCCGTCTCGACGTTCTTGTAGCCGGTGGTGTTGGCGTTGGAGACGTTCTGCGAAATGGTCGAAAGCCAGTTCGTATCGCTCAACATGCCGGAAACGGCAGTGCCCATCAAGCTCATCGATCGGTCCCCTCGGGGTTTCTCTCATCCAATAAACGATGGTTCCCTTGCGCGAAGCTGATTGTGCGGAACGACGACGTTAATTGACCGATCGCACCAGGCTGCCGATCAGCAGATTCCAGCCGTCGACCAACACGAAGAACAACAGCTTCACCGGCAACGAGATGACCGACGGCGGCAACATCATCATGCCCATCGACATCGTCAGCGCGGCGACGATCATGTCGATGACCAGGAACGGCAGGACGATCAGGAATCCGATCTCGAACCCGCGGCGCAACTCGGAAATCATGAAGGCCGGGATGAGAACCCTGAGATCGACCGTCGAGCGATCCTTGATCTGAAAATTGCCCTTCGACAGATCTTCGAACAGCGCGATATCCTTCTCGCGAACCTGAGCGAGCATGAATTCGCGGAACGGTTGGGTGATGGCGCCGTAGGCCTCCTGCTGGCTGATCGTGTTGTCCATCAGCGGCTCGAGGCCGTTATGCCAGGCCCGATCGAAGGTGGGCGCCATGACATAGAAGGTCATGAACAGCGACAGGCTGATCAGCACCAGATTGGCGGGCGTGCTCTGTAGCCCCAATCCCGACCGGAGAAAGGAAAGCGCGACGATGAATCGGGTGAAACTGGTGACCATGATCAGCAGACCGGGCGCGAGCGACAGAACGGTCAGGATCGCGACCATCTGCACGATGCGCGCGGTGGCCGACGCGCCGCCGCTCGGAATCAGCGCGCCGAGATCGACGGTCTGGGCGCCGGCGGCCGAGGCCGTGAGGAAAAGCGCGATCGCGGCGAGCGCTGCGCGTTTCACTGCACCACCAGCGTTCGGACGATGAGTTCGGTGACCTTGCCGCCGGAGCGGATCACGGCGCGCTCATTGAGATCCTGCCGGACGTTCTGCAATCCGATCGGACCCTCGATTTGGGTCAAAGCGACGGTGTGCAAATAGGCGAGTTCGTCGCCGGCGATTTCTCCGGCGATGACCTCGGGATGGGGAAGCGCCTTGGCGTCGAAGACGATCGAAGCCTCCAGACGGATCCAAGTGTCCCGCGGCTCGCCGAGATTGGTGACGATCGGCGGCATGTCGAACAGGCTGGCGGTCGGCGGCAGCTCCTCGGCGAGCCCCAAGACGTTCTTTTGACTCGGCGCTTCCGCCGGCGGCGGAATCGCGAACAGCGCGCCCATCGCCACCGCGATCACGGTGACGACGAGCATGGCGATGATCGTCTGCTTGATCGAGGACGGCGGAGGCGGCGGCGTCTCGTCGGCGTCGAGTTCCTCGTTCTCGTTTTCGTCCACGATTGCGGCGGGCATGGCCAAACGTCCCCGACGTTTCAGAGCGGCTTGACGAAATCGTAGATTTGCTGGCCCCACGAGGGCTGCTGCACCTCGCTCGATCGGCCTCGTCCGCCATACGAAATGCGCGCCTCGGCGATGTGGTCGTAGGCTACCGTGTTGGCGCGGGAGATGTCCGAAGGCCGCACGATCCCGGCGACGGTCAACTGGCGCAATTCGTAGTTCACCCGCACCTCCTGCGAACCGCTGATGACGAGATTGCCGTTGGGCAGCACTTCGGTGACGACCGCCGCGACCGACACTTGGATCTGTTCCTGGCGATTGATGTTGCCCTGGCCCTGGGTCGACGACGACGAGGCGTTGGTCAGAGTCAAGTTCGGAGTCGTCGACGACGACGAAGATGATGAATTGGAGCCGGGAGGGGGAGGGGGGGTGAAACTCCAGCCGGAGGTCAACGACGTGTTCGCCGTTTTCGAACGATCCGATTCGTTGTCGAGCGTGGCCTTGTCGTTGATCGCGATGATGACGGTGACGATGTCGCCGACGTTGGCGATGCGTTGGTCGGTGTAGAAATTGATCGGCGGCGCGGGGGGGCGCTGGCCCCGCTTCGGGTCGATGGCGCTGGCGGCCGCGTCTTCGTCGGCGCGCGCGGTCGCCGCCGCCAGCCCGCTGCCGACCGGAGAAAGAGGGGGCATCATGTCGAGAGGGCCGACGGCGCATCCGGCGAGGTTCGACGCGACGAGCGCGACCAGTAAGACTCTTCGTTGCGATCCGCGCATCACGACTTCTTTTCGGCGGCGACGGCCCCGGACAGGACCGTGGTCAATTTCCCGGCTTTGTCCGCTTCCATTTCATCCAGGATTGCGCTCGCCGCGCGCGGGTTGAGCTTGCCGAGTATCGAGACAGCCGTCGCGTCGTCCATCGTCGCAATTTGCGACGCGGCGGCTTCCGGCTCCATTTTGCCGTAGATCGCCGCCACGTCGTCGCGCGCGGAATTCATCAGAGCTTCGCGTTTGCTCACCCAATCGCGCGTTTCGGCCTCCGCCTTTTCGAGTTCGGCGATGCGCTGCTTGATCTGCCCTTCCAATTCGGTCAGGCGCTTTTCTTGCCAGGCGATGCGCGCCTCGGCGGCCGCCGGAGCGACGTTGGCGCAATAGCGCGCGACGCCGCCGTCGGCGCTCTTCTCCGTCACGCCCGCGACGGGTTTTTGCTTCGCGTCGTTCTGTGCGAAGGCATGGCCGGCGACGGCGACGGCCAGAACAAAGGCGCCGATGGCGACGAGGCGGTTGGCGGAAGAGGACATGGCGGCGCCGACGTGGGAGAACGCGATGGGCCGACCTTGCCGCGCCCGCCTTGCGCCGGGCTGGAGCGGCTATTGCACGATGAGTTCGGCCTGCAAAGCGCCCGCAGTTTTGATCGCCTGCAGAATGGCGATGATGCCGCTGGGCTTGACGCCGATTCGATTGAGGCCGTTCACCAGTGCCCGCAGGCTCGCGCCGCCGACGATCGCCACCTGGCCGCCGGGCTGGTCGACGTCGATCTGCGTGCGCGGCGTCACGACGGTCTGTCCCTTGGACAGCGGCGCCGGTTGCGAGGCGGTCGGCGTCTCCGTGACTCTCACCGAAAGGGTTCCGTGCGTCACCGCGACCGTCGAAATTTGCACGTCCTGACCGATCACTACGGTGCCGGTTCGCGCGTCCAGAACGACGCGCGCCGCGGTGTCCGGCTCGACCTCCAATTCGCCGATCTCCGCCATATAACGCGTGACGCTGATGGTCGGCGGGTGAAACAGTTCGACGGTCCGGCTATCCATCTCGAACGCCGAGCGGCGACCGAACTGCTGCATCGAATAGGCGTTCACGGCGTCGACGATCCGCACCGCGGTGTTGTAGTCGGGGTTCTTCAATTCCAAGATCAACCGCAGTTGGTCGGGCGGCGCCGGCACAGCCCGCTCGATGATCGCGCCGTTGGAAATTCGCCCGGCCGTCGGCACCCCTTGCGACAGGGTTTGCGCCTGGCCGGCCACGTCGAAGCCGGTGACCGACACCGCCCCTTGCGCGCTCGCATAGACGTCGCCGTCGCTCCCCGACATTTGCGTCAGCAACAACGTCCCGCCCATCAGCGAGGGAGCGTCGCCGAGCGCCGATACGGTCACGTCGAGACGCGAACCGACGTCCATCCCGGCCGGCAGGTCCGCCGTCACGATCACCGCCGCGACGTTGCGATTTCGCAAGGCGCTGCCGCGCACGTTGACGCCCATGCGATCGAGCATCGCCTGGATCGCCTGCTCGGTGAACGGAACGTTGCGCAGCGTGTCGCCGGTGCCCTGCAGGCCGACCACCAGACCGTAGCCGATGAGCTGATCGTCGTGCGCGCCGCGCAGCGACGTGACGTCCTTGATGCGCACCGCCGCCAGCCCCTGGCCCGCCAACGCGCAGACGATCAGCGTGAGGATCAGGCGTCTCATCAGCCCCCGCTCACCCGCACGGCGCCGTCGGGCTGAACCGTCCCGGACACCGTCACGCCGCTGTCGCTGTTGCGCACTTTGACGACGTCGCCGGCGGCGCCGTCCTGCATCGCCTCGCCGACGGTGACGATCGTCAGTCCATCCTCGGAGTAAACCAGCTTGATTTCCGCGCCGTTGGCGACCAGCCGCGGATTATCGATCCCGGCGACCGGAATTGCAGCGCCGGGCAACAGGGTTCGACGCGCCATCTTGCCGACCAGCTGGGATCGCGCTTGCACGAACGGACCCAGCCCCATGGCCGTTTCGGCCGACCGATCCGCGAGCATGTCTTCGCGGATGACGTCGCCGGGGTAGATGACGACCCTCGGGGTCGGCAAGGCGGTCTCCTGCGCGAGCGCGCCGAGGCCAGCCGCGAGCTGCAACCCCGACAAGACCAGCAAGGCGGCGAACCGATTTACGCGCATGAGGTCCGCTCCTCAGCCCCGCATATTCGATATCGTTCCCGACATCTGATCGGCGGCCTGAATCACCTTCGAATTCATTTCATAAGCCCGCTGCGCGCTGATCAGGTTGGTGATTTCCGACACCGGGTCGACGTTCGAGGCTTCCAGATATCCCTGTTGAATCACGCCGAACGCCGTATCTCCGGGCACGCCGACGGTGGCCTGGCCAGAGGCCGCGGTTTGCTGAAAGAGGTTGTTTCCCAGCGCCTGCAGGCCCGCTTCGTTGATGAAGTTGGCGATCGTCAACTGGCCGAGCTGTTGGGGCGTCGACTGTCCGGCAATCGTCGCGGTCACCACTCCCGTCTGGCTCACGGTGACGCTGGTCGCGGTCGCCGGGATCAGGATCGACGGGGTCACGGTGTAACCGTCGGTGGTCACCAATTGTCCCGTCGCGTTGGTGTTGAACGCGCCGTCGCGCGTATAGACGGTGTCGCCCGCCGGGGTCGTCACTTGAAACCAACCCCGCCCGCTGATCGCCAGGTCGAGCGTGTTGCCGGTGCTGGTGAGCGCGCCCTGGATCTGCAAGGAGCGGATCGCCGCGGTGCGCACGCCGAGACCCACTTGCGCGCCCTCGGGCACGGTGGCGTCGCGGCCGCGGGTGCTGACGCCCATCACCCGTTCGGTCTGATAGATCAGATCGGTGAATTCGGCGCGCGACCGCTTGAACCCGGTGGTGTTGATGTTGGCGATGTTGTTGGCGATGACCTCGAGATTCTGCTCTTGGGCGTTCATGCCGGTGGCCGCTATCGTAAGCGCTCTCATGCTTCGATCTCTCTGTTGCGAGGAGGGCTCAGATCGCCATCCGCGAGATTTCTTGATAGGCGGAAACGGCCTTGTCGCGGATCGCCAGGGTCTGCTGCAGCGTGCGCTGCGCGTCCATGATCGCTTCGACCACCTTGAACGGCTGCATCGTTCCTTGCAGACCCTGAATGGCCGCGGCCTCGCCGGCCTGCATCGAGCCGATCGCGCCGTTGACGACCGCGCCCAAGGTCTGCGCGAAACTCGCGTCGGACGTCGCCGTCGAGGCGGCGCCAGCCGTTCCGCTGGGAGCGCGCAGTTCGAGTTCCGTCCCGACCGCGCCGAGCGCGGATACGCCTTCAATTGCCATTTCGTCGCTGCGCGCCGACCCCGGCGTGGACGCCGAGGATCCGCGCGCCTCCCTTGCTCGAACGATGGACCGCGCCGATGCGTCGCCGCCGGGCGGCGCGGCCGCCTTGTCCGGCGGCCGAGCGGTGTCCAGGACGATCGGCTAACATCATGGAAACTCCGTTGAAGACAATCCGAGCCGAAGCTCCCGCCTCCTTGAACTCGTCGCGCCGCCAGACCGAACGCATCAGGCGTCCTTGAGCAGATTGGTGGTCATGCTCAACAGGTCCGCCGATTGCTTCGCCACCTGCAGATTCGCCTCGTACGTTCGATTCGCCTCGCGCATGTCGGCGAGCTCGGTCAGAATGTCGACGTTCGGCATCTTGACGATCCCGTTTTCGTCGGCCGCCGGGCTGCTGGGATCGAGCTCGGTCTTGAACGGGCTGGGATCGAAACCGATGCTCTTGACCCGCACCAGCGACAGCCCCGCGGCCCGGTCCAGCTCGTTGTCGAACATCACCGTCTTGCGCGTGTAGGGATCGGCGCCCGCGGTGCTCCCGGTGGATTGCGAATTGGCGATGTTTTCCGAGATGACGCGCAGCCGCACCGACTGCGCTTCCAGCCCGGCGCCGGCGATCTTCAGGGACGATTGCAGGGGATCCGCCATCTCGCTCACTTCGCCGCCGACATCATCAGCTGATGGATGGCGCGCTTGATGTTCGTGTCCATGGAGTAGGCGCGGTTGACGTCGCCGAGCTTGATCATCTCTTGTTCGAGGTTCACCGAGTTGCCGGACAAGGTTTCGTCCGCCGAATCGCTTTCCACGACCCGCGACGAGGTGAAATCCGCTTGCGTCGCCGTCATATGCGCCGGGTTGGTGGTGGCCATCGTGATCTGCGTGCTGTCGAGCACCGCCGAAAACGGCTGCAGGTCGACCGCCCGATAGCCGGGCGTGTTGGCGTTGGCGACGTTGGTCGCGATCAGCGACTGGCGCGCCGACAGCCACTGCGCGCTTTGCGAGGCGAGCTGAAAAACGTAAAGCGGAGACACGCGTCAAATTCCCTGCGACGGATCGTGTCTCGAGGCTACGCGTTCGGCCTTGCTCCAGGCTTGCGCCGCGGCCGCGGCGGGGCGGCGACGGCTTCGTTCGGGCCGCTCCGGCTGGGAGCCCGCGGCCGCGGCGGCAGCCGCGCCCCGGCGATCGCCGCCGCCAGGCGCCGGTCCATCGCGTCGGCGTCGAGATCGTCGTCGTCGAACAGAACTTCGACGACCTCGACCGCGGCGCGCTTGCGGCCGATCACCAAGCGGAAGAACGCGCTCACCGCGGCGTAGCGGAATTCCATGTCCAACCGGATGATCGGAGTGGAGTCCCACTGCACGTCGCACCCTGCCGACAGCGCGTATCGCAGCGTGCCGCTCTTGAAGAACAACTCGCTCGACGAATTGACCAGATCGGCGATGTTGGCGTCCTGCTCGCTGCGAATCATCAAAATCAATTCGGACGGATCGGCCAACCGTAACTCGGTTGCGACCTCGACCATCGCGTTGGCGATGATCTGTTCGTAGACGAGGCGCTGGGATTCGAAATGTCGATCGGTCATGGCGTCATCGATTCCTTGTCAGCGGCCAGGAACTTCGCTTTTCCTGAATCAAATGCACGATCTCGGCCACCGCTCGATAGAATTCCGGCGGAATCTCGGTATCGACCGCGACCGCCTCATAGAGCGAGCGGGCGAGCGGTCTGTCCTCGACGATCGGAACGAGATATTGCTCCGCGATCTCACGGATCTTGAGCGCGAGGAGGTCCACGCCTTTGGCGAGGACCATCGGCGCGCCGCCCTCCTGCCGGACGTATCGCATCGCGACCGCGTAATGCGTCGGGTTGACCACCACCATCGTCGCCTTCGGCACCGCCGAGAGCATTCGTTTGCGCGAACGATCGAGCCGCAGCGAGCGCAGGCGCGCCTTCACCAAGCGATCGCCTTCGGTCTGCTTGAGTTCTTCCTTGATCTCGTAGCGGCTCATCCGCTGGTCGCGACGCCAATGAATGCGCGCCCAGGCCAAGTCGGCCGTCGCGACGACGAGCGTGGCCGCCAGAACCGCCGCGACGACGTCGACGCAAAGTTTGAGAATGCGCTGCGGCAAGTCGGCCACGTCGAGAAACATCGCCGTCGTCAGGAGGAATTTTTGCCCGGCGAGAATCGCGCCGACGACGCCGCCGACCGCGCCGATTTTCACCATGCTCTTGAGGAATTCGGTCCAACCTTTGAGGCCGAACACGCGCGATGCGCCGGCGGCGATCGAAATTCGCTTGAGATCGGGCATGATCCGGTCGGGCACGATGCGCGGAGGATTTTGCGCGATCGACGCGACAACGCCAAAGATCATCAGCAACGCCACGATCGGCAGGAGAAAGTCGACCGCCGCCAACGCCATGACTCCGCCGAGCGCTACTACGTCGTTGGCGCGCTCAAGCCTCCAACCCGCGGGGTCGTCGAGGAAATGAACCAGCGTTCCGACGAACCGCTCCGTGCGCGCAGGCAGCAGGAACACCATGACGATCAGAATCGCGGCCAGCGAAGCGAGGAGCGAGACTTCGCGAGAAACCGGCACGACGCCGCGCTCGACGGCGTCGTGCAGCTTCTTTTCCGTCGCCTCCTCGGTCTTGCTGTCCGAGTCCTGATCGTCGCTCATGGCCGGGTCCGGCTAGGGTTACGCCGCCTCGGCGCCTTCGGGGGCGATTTCGATTTCGTTCCTTTGCGCCAACTTGAGCACGAGATCGACGATCTTCTTGCGCGCCTTGGCGATTTCGCGCCGCGGCGGCGCGATCGGAGTGGCGAGTTCGGCCTCGACGAGGCGGCGAGCGCGCGCGGCCATCGCGGACAGCGCGACGTCGCGGAAATCCGCGTCGGTGCCGCGCAGCGCCAGCACGACGACCTCGGTCTCGAGCTTGTCGAACAGAATTGCGCGCGCACGTTGCGACAACCGCGGCAGATCGTCGAACGAGAACAGCATCTTCTGGACGATCTTCGCTTCCTTCGGCCGCGCCGCGGCGAGCGACTGCATGACGTCGCGCGCCTCCAGCGGTTCGAGGTTGTTGATGATGTCGGCGATGCGGGTGTGATTGTCGAGCCCCGAGGCGCGCGCCATCAGGGACGGCAATTCCTTGCGCACCGCGTCTTCGATGACGCGTTGCGCCTCCTCGGTGATCGAGGGGCGCGTAATCATGGCGCACAGAACGTCGTTGCGCGTCTCGCGCGGCAAGTTCGAGACGATCTGCGCCGCGAGGGCCGGGTTCAATCGCGAAAGGACGTAGGTCGCCGTCAAGGGACGTTCGTTCGCGACGTAAGCTGCGAGCACCGCTTCGGGAACGCTGTCGAGGGCCGTCCAGATGTTCCTTTCGCCGGCCGCGACCACGTCCGACATGATGTCGGCGAGCTGGTCGGGCGACACCGCGTCGCTCAGCATTTCTCGCGCCTGTCCGATGTCGCCCAGAAGATTGGCGCCCACCGAGAACTCCGAGGTGAACTGCTCGACCATCGATTCGAGCTTCGACATCGGCACCGGGCCAAGCTGCGCAGCCGCACGCGTGACTTCGCGCAATTCTCTCGCGTCCAGATGCTTGAGCAACCGCGTCGCCGGCGGCTTGCCCATCGCCAGCAAGATCGCGGCGGCCCGCTGGGCGCCGTCGTACATGCGCTTTTCCGCCGGCGAATCGGAGTCGGAGTAGTCGTCCATCGCGCCTCGCCCCGTCAGGCGGCGCGATCGTCGCGCGAAGAGGCGATGATCTCGCTCAGAGATACGCCGTATCGAGCGCTCTCTTCGTCGACCACCACCACTTCGCCGCGCGCGATCACTCTGCCGTTGACCACGACGTTGACCGGATCGCCGACTTTCTGATCGAGCGCAATGAGCCCCCCGCGCCCGAGCTTCATCAGGCTGGCGACGGGCATCGACGTCGAGCCGAGCACGACTTGCACGGTGACGGGAATCGACAGGATCGCGTCGAATTTGGACGGGCTCGGCGTCGACGCGCTCAGCGCGGCATCCGGTTCCGGCGGCGCGCTCTGCGGTTCAAGACTCTCATCCATGACTCAAACCTTCTTTCCTCGGTTGCTTGTCGCGCTCGCCGGCGCGAGCCGATCAGCGGACGGGCGCCGCTTCGAGAGCGCCGCCTTCCTGTTCGATCGGCTCCTCGATTTCCAGGGAGTAACGGCCCTCGCCGCGGCCGAGTTTGCACCAGAACATTTCCCGCCCGGCGCATTGCAGCCGAACCCGACCCATGCCGGCGCCGTGCAAGCCGAGCACCTGTCCGACGGCGAGATCGGCGATTTCGCCCAGCGTCATCTCCAACTCGTCCAGCACGGCCGTGACCAAGATCGGCGCTTTGGTCACGCCGACTTTCATTTGCCGGGCCCAGCCCGGATCGGGCGTCGATGATTGGCTGCTCGGATCAAAGGAGAGATTCTTGCGGATCGGCGCCAGTAGCGTCTGCGGCAGCAGGACGACGAGATTGGTGGGCCCCGCCGGCGTCTCGATCGTCAATCTCGTTGCGACCGCCTGCATGTCGCGGCGTCCGAGCGCATACACATCGATGAGCGTTTGCAACCGTTCGAACGTCAATTCGAGGCTCGCGATTTCGGCGAAGGCTCGGTTTAGAGCCTTTCCCAAGGACCGCGCCAGCTCGGCGACGAGGCTGGTCTCGATGCCGGTGAGGGGACGATCCGGCTGCGCCTGCTTCGCCGCCTCGCCGTCCGACGCCGCCTCGCCGCGGAACACCAAGTTGACGAGCGTGTCGACGACGCCGGCGTCGAATATCAGCAGAAGGCGCGCATCGAGTTGCGCGCTGTGCAGCGTGGCCGCGATTAGACCTTCGCAATCGTGGAGGAAGTCGAAGAGATTCGCCGACTTCGTCTCGTTGATCGTTCCCAGACAATGCCCTTTGCATAGGGACGTCAGCGCCTCGGGGATGTCCAAAGCGAATTGCCCGAGAGCGAACACGAGTCCGGGCATGCGCTCGATCGAGAGACCGGGATGATCAGGCTGTGGAGTCTGCAGCCACAGCGCGGTCGCCGCGCTGTCGCGTTCCTCGGTCGCCATGGGTCAGGCCGCCTCCTTGATCGCCGCCGCGGCCGCCGGGGGGAACGAAGGGCCGGCGATGGTTTCGTTCTCGACGGTGTCGATCGTCGGGCGTTCCTTCGAGGGAATGGTCTTGCGCCCGAATTCCACCGCCACTTGCGGCATGGCGCCGTTCATGAACGCCAGCAGGCTCTGCTTGACGAGCGTGAACAGGCGAAGCTGCCTCTGGCGCACCGACCTTATTTTCAACCCGATCGGGCCGACGACGGCGTAGGAGAGAAAGATGCCGGTGAAGGTGCCCACCAGCGCGGCGCCGATCAGCCCGCCGAGGACTTCCGGCGATTGGTCGAGAGCGCCCATCGCATGGATAATGCCGAGCACGGCCGCGATGATGCCCAGCGCGGGAAGGCCGTCCGCGCTCGCCTGGAAGGCGTGAACCGGTTTGTACCGATCATACGTGAGGGTATCGATCTCCTCGTCCATCAGGGCTTCGATTTCGTGAGTTTTGGCGTGGCCGATGATGATCAGCCGGCCGTAGTCGCAGATGAAGGTGAGAAGATCGCGATTGGCGAGCAACCGCGGAAATCCCTTGAAGATCTCCGACTCGGTGGGATTGTCGAAATGCCTTTCGACCTCGGCGCGGGACTTTCCGCGCAGTTCGCGCATCAGCCCGTGCATCGCGCTCAGGACGTCGAGGAAGTCGCGCGGCCTGGGCACGGCGTCGGTCACCGCCTCCACGACGGCCTTGCCGCAATCCTTGATCGTCGCCAACGGGTTGGCGACGATGAAAATGCCGAGCGCCGTGCCGGCGATGATGAGGAACTCGAACGGCTGAAACAGCACCTCGAGATGGCCGCCGAGCGCTCCGTACCCGCCGAGGATGCTGCCCACGGCGATCATCAATCCGATGATGAAATTCAACGCGCTCTCCCGTCTTCCATCGTTGTCGAACCTGCAGCGTCAAACTTACGCCAGGCTGGTTTTGCCAGGTCAGCCCCATGCAAGGCGCCGGGCTGATGGTCGTCGCCGCGTCGGCCGAGACGCAGCGCGCGTCTGTTGCGGGTCTTCAAGGTATGCAGAATGGTCTTTACGTTTCCTTGTCGGCGCAAGTCGCTTTGGAACGACGCTTGGAGACGATCGCCAACAACGTCGCGAACATGAACACGATCGGCTATCGCGCCGAAGGAGTCTCGTTCGAAACCGAGGTCGCCAAGGCCGGCGACAACCGCATCGCCTATGTTTCGAGCGGATCGTCCTTCATCTCCCGCCAGACCGGCGCCCTGATCAAGACGGGCAATCCGCTCGACCTCGCCATCCAGGGCTCCGGCTGGTTCGCCATCGGCACCGCCAATGGAACGGCCTATACGCGCGACGGCCGCATGCGCCTCTCCGAGACCGGCTCCCTCGAGACTCTGACCGGCGACGCCATTCTCGACGCCGGGGGAGCGCCGATCCTGCTCAGTCCTTCCGCCGGCTCGCTGACGATCGCCGGCGACGGCATGATCGCTCAAGACGGCAAACAAGTCGGCGCGATCGGTCTTTTCACCATCGACGACGACGCCAAGCTGACGCGCGCGGAAAATTCCTCCGTCATCCCCGACAAGCCGGCGACGCCAATTCTCGACTTCACCAAGAACGGCGTCAGCCAGGGGTTCGTCGAAGGCGCCAACGTCAATCCGATCCAGGAGATGACGAAACTGATCGCGGTGACGCGGGACTTCGACGGCGTCGCCCAGCAGGTGACCCAAACCGAAGCGTCGCTGCAAGACGCGATCAAGACGCTCGGCTCTTCCGGCTAGCGGCGTCGTGCAACCGAAGCTGACATTGGGTTTGGCGAATGAGCGGGGATAGCGAACCTTGCGGCCGGCGCCCCGACGCGCTCGATCGGCTCGAGGGCAAGTTGGCGTGGGGCGCCAAGGCGCTGCCGCGCACCCGCGTTGGCGGCGTCGTGACGGAAATTGCGATGTCGCACTACCGGGTGGCCGGCCTGTCGCGGTTTCTCAGACTCGGGGAATGCGTGAGCGTCGACGTGGGCGACCGCGTCCAACTCGGCGAGGTGGTCAAGATCGAAGACGGCGCCGTCACGCTCAAGCCGTTCGATTCGCGCTGCGACGCGGCGATCGGCGCGCGCGCCTACCGGGCCCAGAGTCTTTCGCTCACGCCGCATCCCGAATGGAAAGGCCGGGTGATCGACGCGCTCGGCCGCCCGATCGACGGCGGCGGCGAACTCAAACTGGGCGAGCGCGCCATGCCGCTCGACGGCGAGCCGCCGCCCGCCTTGCAGCGCTCGCGCGTCAAGAAGCCGATCAAGTCGGGCATCCGCGTCATCGACTTCTTCACCCCGCTGTGCGCCGGCCAGCGCATTGGCATTTTCTCCGGTTCGGGGGTCGGCAAATCGACGCTGCTCTCGATGCTGGCGCGCGCTCCCGATTTCGACACGGTGGTGATCGCGCTGGTCGGCGAGCGCGGTCGAGAGGTGCGCGAATTCCTCGACGACACCCTTGCCGCGAACCGCCAATCCGCGATCGCCGTTGTCTCCACCGGCGACGAAAGCCCGATGATGCGGCGCCTGGCGCCTAGGACCGCGATGGCGGTCGCCGAATATTTCCGCGACAACGGCGACTCGGTGTTGCTGGTCGTCGATTCGGTGACGCGCTTCGCCCATGCGGCCAGAGACGTGGCGTTGGCCGCCGGCGAGCCGGCGGTGGCGCGCGGCTACGCCCCGAGCGTGTTCAGCGATCTGCCGCGATTGCTCGAGCGCGCCGGCCCCGGCGTCGAGGGCTCCGGATCGATCACCGGCGTATTCTCGGTCCTGGTGGACGGCGACGACCATAACGATCCGGTCGCCGACAGCATTCGCGGCACGCTCGACGGCCACATCGTGCTCGATCGGGCGATCGCCGATCAGGGGCGCTTTCCCGCCGTTAATATTCTCTCGTCGGTTTCACGCCTAGCCAATCCCTCCTGGACGCCCGAGCAGCGCAAGCTGGTCTCGAAGCTGCGCTCGCTGATCGCCCGGTACGAGGAAACGCGGGACCTCCGGCTCATGGGCGGCTTCACGCCGGGCGCCGACCCGCTGCTCGATCAGGCGGTGAAGTCCGTGCCGCGCATTTATGAAGCGATGACCCAGGCGCTGTCCTCGCCGCCTTGTCAGGATCCGTTCATCGAACTCGCCGCGGCGCTCCGCACCGACGCCAAGCCCGAGGAAGCGGCCGGCCATTCCGTCGCTTAAGACCGGCTTGGCCGCGCTCACGAAAGCAAATCGAATGAAATGGCTCGGTTTTTTCGCCTCTCGCCGCGTCGCGCCGACCGCGACCGGAGCCGCTCGCCGCGTCGCAGCGAAGCGACGCGGCGATTTCGCGCTCGTTGGCGCCGGCGTGGCGATGGCGATCGGCACGATCGCCTTCGCCGGGGCCGTGCAGTTCCAGGACAACCGCGCGCCGCGGATCAATGGCATGCAATATCTCGCGATCTTCGCCAGGCCGCGAGGAGCGTCGTCCCCCGTCCCGGCCGCGTCGCCCCCCGCCGCGGCCGCCGTCCGCGTCGCCGCCGGCGCTCCCGACATGGCGCCGACGGGCTCCATCGCCCACGGCCCTGCCGACGCACACGACGCGGCGCCGGCGGCGTCGACCGCCCACGCGCCCGCCAACGCCCTCGACACGGCGCCGACCGGCTCGATCGGCCATGGCCCGGCCGGCGGACCATCCGCCGCCGAACCCTATCGCATCGTCGCGGTCGAACCGGGCATGGCGTGGCTGAGCAACGGCTCGGAAATTCGGACCGTCAAGCCCGGCGAAGTTGTGCCAAGTCTCGGGCGCATCGGCTCCATCGAGCGGCGCGGCGGGCGCTGGGCGCTGGTCGCCGATTCCGGCGCGACGTTGCTCGCAAGCGAAGAGCCGGAGGTCAAAGGCCCCGGCGGCGCGGACGGGCCGTTCTCGCGGCGGATGATCTTCGGCGACGGCAAGTGATCTTGGCGATCCTCACCGCGCGCGCCGGCCTCGCGCGAGCGCGCCTTGCGCGCGGTCGACCAGCATGTTGGCGATCGCCACGCGTCGATTGGCGAGGTCGCGCGGCACATCGGGGCGACGATCCGGGTGGTTGTTCCACATGAATCGGCGGCGCGCCCGGTTGAGCTGGTCATAGGTGAGGGCGCTCGAGAGGCCGAGTTCCGCGGCGATCGCGTCGGGGTCGTCGCTCGGCGGGCCGACGACGGCGGGCGCGGCCTCTTGCGGCTCCGCAACCCAATCGAGCGCTTGATCCCAACCCTCGCTCGGGCCGTATTGTCCCTTGGCGTCGGGCGCGAACGGCGCGGCGAACGAAGCGAACGAACGCCCGAGAGCGGCGTCGACCGATCCGAGGCGCCGCTCCCCATCGTCGGAGCGCCCGACCTCGTCCAGGACATGGCTGAAGGCCGAATCGACGCGCGACCCGCCGGCCGGCGATCTGGCAAAATCCTGTTTCACCCTTCGGCCTCGCCTTCGCTCTCGCCCGCGGCGTCGACCATGACCCGATTCCGTCCCAGCGACTTGGCTTCGTAGAGCTTGGCGTCGGCGCGCCGGACCAGGTCCTCCGCCGACTCGGCGGCGTTCAATCGCGCGACGCCGAACGAAGCCGTGACGGCGCCGATGCGCTCGCCGCTTGCAGCGACCGCCCATTGCTTGCTTTCGAGCGCCGCCCTCAGTCGGCCGACCATCGCGCCGGCGTCGGCGAGCCTGGTGTCCGGAAATAGAACGGCGAACTCCTCGCCGCCGAACCGCGCCGCGACGTCCTGCCTCCTGATGGAGGCGATCAACAGCTCGGCGACCATTTTGAGCACCATATCGCCGGCGATATGCCCGAATTTGTCGTTGACCTTCTTGAAATCATCGATGTCGGCGAGCGCAATGCACAGGTCGCTTGAGGAATCGTGCGCCTTTGCGACTTCCTCCGCCAGCGTGGCGTCGAAGAAGCGACGATTGCCGAGCGCCGTCAACCCATCGCGATTACCGATTTCCTCGGCCTTGGTGAGGTTCGAGCGCAATCGGACGATTTGGGAGCGCGCGTGCTCGAGTTTCTCCGATAGGACGTTCACTTTGTTTTGCATCGCGCGATTGTCAGTGATCAGCGTGAGGACGATCGCGTGGATCGCCTCGTACGAACCGCCGCGCGACAGTTTCCGGTCGGCGCCCGTCAAGGACTCGTGGAACTTCGCGCCGTCGGCGACGTGCTCGCGGATCAGCGTGAGGATATGGGCCAGCGTCGAATCGACGCTCCGTTCGATGTCGCGGCGTTTCGCAGCGATCGCACGAGCCTCGCTCTGATCGGATTGCGGACTTGCTGCGGATGTCGCGGCGCCGGCGGCCAGGCCGATCGCCGAGACGCCGATCAAGCCGAGCACGTAGGCTTCGGCGAGGGGATCGCTTCGCGCCTGCGCGGCGCTGAGCGCGCCGAGGACGATAAAGGCGACGGCGCCGCCGGCTCGCAGCGACCGCCTGGCATGGAAGGCGAGGCTCATTTTGCTCTCGCGACGAATCCACGCCGGACGAGCGGCTGCGCGCGAAGCGAAAGCGCTTTCTTGACGAAGGCGAGCGCCGGCATGAGCACGCGATCTTTCGGCCTCGGGCCGCAGCGGCCATCATGGCGGCGATGGCCCTCGCGTCGCAATGGCGCGCTGGCGCGACGGAAAACGCCCGATTCATTCGGACGGCGGGAAAGTGGCGCCAATCGATTACTTTTCCGTTATTCACCATCTCGAATTCGTTAATCGCGGCAATGGCGCTCGGCGTCGCGGCGATTGGGCGCGACGGCTCGGATCGGCGAGGCGTCGAACCGCTCGAAGCCGCGCTGCGCCGGGGCGCGCTTTTCACCTGCAGAATTCGCGCGCGTTCGCCGTCCATTGTCCCAATCCGCTCGCGACCATGTTGCCGATGACCGTGCAGACGTACGTCTTTTGGGCTTTGGGGTTGTCGGGGCCGGCGTTGTAACGCGCGACCGCGAGCGTCCAACTGCCTTCCTGCGCCTTGAGCTCCTTCAAGTAATTGGCCGCGTAATCGACGTTGCGGACGGGATCGAACATTTCGCTGAGCGAATTGAAGCGCGCGGCGTGCCAATGGTGGTTGATCTGCATGCAGCCGACGTCGATGAGCTTGGCGCCGTGCGCGCTCTCGAACGCGAACCGCGCCAGGGCCTCGCTCAGGCTCGCCGAGCGCACTGCGCGC
>JBEKBD010000023.1:0-31268 GCA_050015575.1 Roseiarcus sp.
CACCCGACCCTGGGCCTGTTGTCGCCGATCAAATTCATTCCGATGGCCGAGGAGACGGGCCTGATCGTGCCGATCGGCGACTGGGTGCTGCACGAAGCCTGCCGGCAGAACAAGGCCTGGCAGGACGCCGGCCTGCCGTCGATGACCGTCTGCGTGAACGTATCGGCGCGGCAATTCAGGGATAAGAGCTTGATCAGCCGGGTCGTCAGCGCTTTGCGGGACAGCGGATTGGAAGCGAAATATCTCGAACTCGAGATGACGGAAAGCATGATCATGCTGGACGTCGAACTCGCCGTCGCGACGATGAAGGGATTGCAGGAGCTGGGCGTGCACCTTTCGATCGACGACTTCGGAACCGGCTATTCCAGCCTCAGCGCGCTGAAGAACTTTCCGGTCTCGCGGCTGAAGATAGACAAGACGTTCATAAACGATGTCACCACCAACGAGAACGACACGGCCGTCGCGAGCGCGGTGATTTCCTTGGGACAGAAGCTCAATCTGAGGGTCATCGCCGAGGGCGTCGAAACCGACGATCAACTCGCGTTCCTGCGCGCCAACAACTGCGACGAAATGCAGGGTTATCATTTCAGCCGGCCGATCCCGGCGCAGGAGATCGAGGAATTGCTCAAGGCGCGGGCCCAGCCCGACCAAACCGCGTTTCGATAAGCGCGACCGTCTTGGGGCCTCGTCGCGTCGCCGCGCGCGCTCGTCGCGCGCCCGGTCCGACGCCCGGCGTTTCCCCGACAACGGCGGCCTGCCGCCGTCATCTGCGGCGTGTGGTTCGAGTGGTGGATGCTATCCGTTAGACGTCGCCGGCGCCCTCCGCCCAATAGCGCATGATGTGGCGGGCGATCGCCATCGGGGCAGGCGCCGAGAGCCCCTCGGAGTGACGCCCCTCAAACATCGCCATAACCTCGGCGCGGTCGAACCATCGTGCGTCCTCGAGCTCGATGCGGTCGATCGTAATCGCGCGCGAGGTCGCATGGGCGAGACAACCGATCATCAGCGAAGACGGAAACGGCCAGGGCTGCGAGGCGACATAGGCGACTTCGCCGCAGACTACCCCGGCTTCCTCGTGGATTTCGCGCCTGACCGCCTCTTCGATCGTCTCGCCGGGTTCGACGAAGCCGGCCAGGCACGAATACATGCCCTTGGGAAAGCGCGCCTGACGTCCGAGCAGGCAGCGCTCGCCATCGAGCGCGAGCATGATGACCACCGGATCGGTACGGGGAAAGTGCTGCGCCTTGCAGGCGTCGCACTCGCGCCGCCAGCCCGCTGCGGCGATCCGCGTCGGCTGGCCACAATGCGCGCAGTAGACGTGGCGGGCGTGCCAAAGCAGGATCGCTTTGGCTTGGCCGAGGATGGCGAGCGCGTTGGGCGAGACCAAGCCTTGCACGGCGATGGAGCGCAGATCGACGAGTTCCAGGTCGTCCCGGCCGGGAACGAACAGCGTGCGCCGGTCGAAATAGGCATCGCTGGCGTCGGCGATCTCGCCGACCGCGCCGTCGGCGAGCGCGGCGGCGAACACCGGCGCGCCACGCCGGTCGAGGCCGAGCAGCGCCTCGAAGCGCGCGCCGCCGAGCGCGGCGAGCGCCGAGAGCGGAAACAGCGGGTCGCGCGGGCCGTCGCCGCGCGGCAGGATCGGCATGTCGCGCGCGATCAGCGCGACGCGGGCTTCGGCGCGTTCGCGTAAGCCGGCGACCGCGTTGGCGTCCTCGCGCTTGTCGGCGACGCGGTCGAGCGGCGCGCCGGCGAAGCCGAAAGAGACCGGGCGCGCGGCGGTCTTGAAAAAGGCGTCATTCATCTCTTTCTCCTCGCGCCGCCGACGCTGCGCCGGGCGCTGGCCAAGCGGCGCAAAGCCGGCTTAAATCGCCGCCGAATCGGCCGTACGACATTTTGTGGGGAAAGCAAGCCCGATGGGCATTACCGTGACGAGGCGCGGCGCGCTCCAATGGACGGCGGGGCTCCTCGCCGCTCGCTTCCTCAGCGCGCCGCGCGCCCTCGCCGACGATTGGATCGAGACCCACGGCCTGTCGTCGTTCGGCGACCTCGCGCTTACCCCGGATTTCAAGCATTTCGCCTACGTCAACCCCGACGCGCCGAAGGGCGGCCTTTTGTCGCTGCAGATCACCGCGACCAGCGGCAACCAGAATTTTGACACCTTCGACACGCTGAACATCTTTTCCAAGAAGGGAGACGGCGCGGCCGGTATGTCGGCGACCTTCGACGCGCTGATGAGCGGCAACGGCGACGAGCCGGATTCGCTCTACGGCCTGGTCGCGCGGGCTGTGCGCTATTCCCAGGACAAGCGGACCTACCGCTTCTTCCTGCGCCCCGAGGCGCGCTTTTCCGACGGCTCGAAGGTGACCGCCGCCGACGTGGCGTTCTCCCTCGGCATTCTCAAAGAGAAGGCGCACCCGACCTATTCGCAATTGCTCAGCGAGGTCGAGAGCGTCGAGGCCGAGGCGGAGGACGTCGTCCTGGCGCGTTTCATCGCGGGGCGCAGCCGCGACGCGCATCTCGTCGTCGGCGGCATGCCGATCTTCTCGGCGGCGTGGTGGAAGGGGCGCGACTTCGACGCCGCGACCCTGGAAGCGCCGCTCGGCTCCGGCCCGTACCAGGTCAAGACCTTCGAACAGGGCCGCTTCATCGAGTTCGCGCTCGATCCCCGCTATTGGGGCAAGGACCTGCCGGTCAACGTCGGCGCCAACAACTTTCAGCGCTTGCGCTTCGAATATTATCGCGAGCGGCAGGTCGCCTTCGAAGCCTTCAAGGCTGGCGCGATCAACTTTCACCAAGAATACACTTCGCGCATCTGGGCGAACGGCTACGACTTCGCCGCCGTGAAGGACGGGCGCGTCAAGAAGGAGGCGGTGCGCAACGGCGCGCCGACCGGCTCGCAAGGCTGGTACTTCAACACGCGGCGTGAAGGTTTCAAGGACCCGCGCATCCGCGAGGCGCTGGGACTTTGCTTCGATTTCGAGTGGACGAACAAGAACGTGATGTATTCGTCCTACAAGCGCGTGGTCTCCTATTTCCAGAACAGCGCCATGGAGGCGGTCGGTCCGCCCGGCGCCGACGAACTGGCTCTGCTCGAACCGCTGCGCGGCAAAATCCCGGATTCCGTGTTCGGCGAGCCCTATGCGCCGCCGGTCAGCGACGGCTCGGGCAGCGACCGGGCGCTGCTCCGGCGCGCAAACGCGATGCTGCTCGCCTCCGGCTGCACGCGCGAGGGCGGGGTTCTGCGTCTGCCGAGCGGCGCTCCCTTCGCGATCGAATTTCTCGATTCGTCCGACGTGTTTCAGCCGCACGTCGCGCCGTTCCAGCAGAACCTCAAGAAGCTCGGCATCGACGCCCATTCGCGCATCGTCGACGCTGCGCAGTTCAAGAGCCGCACCGAGAACTTCGATTTCGACGTCGTCGCGTCCGCTTTCGGCGGCTCGACGACGCCGGGCGCGGAATTGCGCGTATTCCTCAGCTCGGCGTCGGCGGCCATGGTCGGCTCGCGCAACCTCCCCGGCGTCGCCGACCCCGCCGTCGACGCGCTGGTCGAAAAGATCGTCCACGCGACGACGCGCGCCGAACTGAATGCGACGTGCCGCGCGCTCGACCGCATTCTGCGCGCCGGGCATTACTGGGTGCCGATGTGGTATAACGACGCCGCCTGGCTCGCCTATTGGGACGCGTTCTCGCGCCCCGACCGCCAACCAAAACTCGGAACCGGCGCGCCCGATACGTGGTGGTGGGACGAAGAGAAGGCGAAGAAAATTGGGTTGTGAGCGAATGGCGAGCAGCGAATGGCGAGTAGCGAGCGGCGAATGGCCGTCCCGCCAATCGCTCCTCTCCATTCGCCATTCGCCACTCGCTATTCGCCTCCTTCGGCGCTAGCCCGATGCTCGCCTACATCGCCCGCCGCCTTCTCTTGATGATCCCGACCATCTTCGGCATCATGCTGGTCTCCTTCGCTATCGTGCAATTCGTGCCGGGCGGGCCGGTCGAGCGCGTGATCGCGCAGTTGCAGGGCAACGAAGTGGGCTCGACCGCCAACTTCGGCGGCGGCGGCGGTCAGATCGGCGCCGGCGCGATGGCCCACGCGGGCGCCGACATTTCCTCGCGCTATCGCGGCGCGCAAGGGCTCGATCCGAAATTCATCAAGGAGCTGGAGAAACAATACGGCTTCGACAAGCCGGCGGCGGAGCGATTCTGGATGCTGGCGCGCGACTATGCGACCTTCAACCTCGGCAAGAGCTACTACCGCGACGCGCCGGTCCTCGAACTGATCAAGGAGAAGCTGCCGGTCTCGATGTCGCTCGGGCTGTGGATGACGGTGATTTCCTACGCGATTTCGATTCCGCTCGGCATCCGCAAGGCGGTCAAGGACGGCTCGCGCTTCGACACCTGGACCTCGGCGCTGGTCATCTTCGGTTACGCGATTCCGAGCTTTCTCTTCGCCATCCTGCTGGTGGTGCTGTTCTGCGGCGGCTCGTTCTGGAATTTCTTTCCCTTGCGCGGCCTCACGTCGGACAACTTCGCCAATCTTTCCTGGCCGGCGAAGATCCTCGACTATCTCTGGCACATCACGCTGCCGGTCGGCGCCCTGGCGCTCGGCTCGTTCGCCACCTCGACGCTGCTGACCAAGAACTCGTTTCTCGACGAGATCAAGAAGTCCTACGTGCAGACCGCGCGGATGAAGGGCCTGAGCGAGCGGCGGGTGCTCTACGGCCACGTCTTCCGCAACGCCATGCTGATCGTCATCGCCGGCTTTCCCGGCGCCTTCATCGGCGCCTTCTTCACCGGTTCGCTGTTGATCGAGCAGGTGTTCTCACTCGACGGCCTCGGCTATCTCTCCTACGATTCGCTGATCCAGCGCGATTATCCCGTCGTGCTCGGCGCCCTCTACGTCTACGCGCTGCTCGGCCTCGGCGTGAACCTGATCTCCGACCTCACCTACACCTGGATCGATCCGCGCATCGATTTCGAAACGCGCGAGGTGTGACGCCAATGCGCCGCCGCTGGCTGCAACTCAGCCCGATGAACCGCCGCCGGCTCGACAATTTCCGCCGCAACCGGCGCGGATATTGGTCGTTCTGGATCTTTCTGGCGCTGTTCGTCGTCTCGCTCGGCGCCGAGTTCGTCGCCAACGACCGGCCGCTAGTCGCCTCCTACAAGGGCGAAATCCTGTTTCCGGCGTTCGTCGACTACCCGGAAGAGAAATTCGGCGGCTTCGAGGCGCATACCGACTATCGCGACCCCACGGTCGCCGACGAGATCGCGGCGCACGGCTGGATGATCTGGCCGCCGATCCGCTTCGCCAACGCCACCACCAAGCTCGATCCGCCGACGCCCTTTCCCTCGCCGCCGACCTGGACGCTGAGCGAGAAGCAATGCCGCGCCGCGATCGTGGCGCAGGCCCACGGCGACCTCGCCAAGATTCCTCCCGGCGGCGGCTCCTGCCGCGATCTCGAACCGATGTGGTTGGGCACCGATGCCGACGGCCACGACGTCGTCGCTCGGCTCATTTACGGCTTCCGCATTTCGGTGCTGTTCGGCTTCATCCTCGCCGGCGTCTCCTCGGTGATCGGCGTCTTCGCCGGCGCGGTGCAGGGCTATTTCGGCGGCTGGCTCGATCTGATGTTGCAGCGCTTCATCGAAATCTGGTCGTCGCTGCCGCATCTCTACATTTTGATCATCCTGTCGGCGATCCTGACGCCGGGGTTCGTCGTGCTGTTGACGATCCTGTTGCTGTTCTCCTGGGTCAGCCTCGTCCACCTCGTGCGCGCCGAATTCCTGCGCGCCCGTAACTTCGAGTATGTCAACGCGGCGCGCGCGCTCGGCCTCTCCAACGCCAAGATCATCGTCAAGCACGTGCTGCCCAACGCGATGGTGGCGACGCTGACCTTTTTGCCCTTCATCGTCAATTCCTCGATCAGCACCCTGACCTCGCTCGATTTCCTCGGCCTCGGCATGCCGCCGGGCTCGCCCTCGCTCGGCGAATTGCTGTTGCAGGGCAAGTCCAACCTCTCCGCGCCCTGGCTCGGCCTCTCCGCCTTCGCCGTCGTCGCGCTGATGCTGTCGCTGCTGATCTTCATCGGCGAAGCGGTGCGCGACGCCTTCGACCCCCGAAAGACCTTCTCGTGAGCGCCGAACGTCCCCTGCTCGAGGTCAGCGACCTCTCGGTCGCCTTCGCCCAAGGCGGGCGCCGGGAGACGGTGGTCGACCGCGTCTCGTTCCGATTGGAGCGCGGCCAGGCGTTGGCGCTTGTGGGCGAATCCGGCTCCGGCAAGACGGTCACCGCGCAATCGATCGTGCGCCTGCTGCCCTACCCCGCCGCGAGCCACCCAACGGGAGAGATCTTCTTCAAGGGCCGCGACGTGTTGAAGATGAGCGAGGCGGACTTGCGCGAAATGCGCGGCGCCGGCGTGACCATGGTGTTCCAAGAGCCGATGACTTCGCTCAACCCGCTCCATTCCATCGAGCGGCAGATCGGCGAGATCATCGCGCTGCACGGCGGGCGCGCCGCTTCGACGCGCGAGCGCGTCATCGCGCTGCTCGAGGAAGTCGGCATCGCCGATCCGGCCTCGCGGCTCGGCGCCTATCCGCACCAGCTCTCCGGCGGCCAGCGCCAGCGGGTGATGATCGCAATGGCCCTCGCCAACCGCCCCGACCTGTTCATCGCCGACGAACCCACCACCGCGCTCGACGTCACCGTCCAGGCGCAGATCTTGGCGCTGCTCAAGGACCTGCAGGCCAAGCTCGGCATGGCGCTGCTGTTCATCACCCACGACCTCGGCATCGTGCGCCGCGTCGCCAGCGACGTCGCGGTGATGCAGAAGGGCCGCATCGTCGAAGCCGGCAAGACCGCGGAGGTGTTCGCCAACCCACAGCACGAGTACACCAAGATGCTGCTCGCCGCCGAGCCCAAGGGCGCCCCGCCGGAGGTCGACCGCTCGGCGAGGCCGATCGTCGCCGCCGACGACGTCAAGGTCTGGTTCCCGATCAAGCGCGGCTTGCTGCGCCGCACCGTCGGCCACGTGAAGGCGGTCGACGGCGTTTCGCTGACCGTGCGCGAGGGCGAGACGGTCGGCGTCGTCGGCGAATCCGGCTCGGGAAAGACGACGCTCGGCCTGGCGATCCTGCGCCTCATCCGCTCCAAGGGAGCAATTTTCTATTGCGGGCGCGGCATCGACGGGCTTTCGGTCGCGCAGATGCGCCCTCTGCGCCGCCACATGCAGATCGTGTTTCAGGACCCGTTCGGCTCGCTGTCGCCGCGCCTTTCGGTCGCCGAGATCGTCGAGGAAGGGCTGATCGCGCAAAAGACCCGACTCGGCTCGGCGGAGCGCCGCGAGGCGGTGGCGCGCGCGCTTGCCGACACCGGGCTCGATCCGGCGACCTTGGACCGCTACCCCCACGAATTCTCCGGCGGCCAGCGCCAGCGCATCGCCATCGCGCGGGCGATCGCGCTCGACCCCAAGTTCATCGTGCTCGACGAGCCGACCTCCGCGCTCGACATGTCGGTGCAGGCGCAGATCGTCGATCTGCTGCGCGATTTGCAGAAGCGGCGCTCGCTCGCCTATCTCTTCATTTCGCACGACTTGAAGGTGGTGCGGGCGCTGGCGAGCGAGATCGTCGTCATGCGGCGCGGCGAGGTCGTCGAGGCCGGCCCGGCGCGCCGGATTTTCGCCGCGCCGCGCAACGACTACACCAAGGCGCTGTTCGCCGCCGCCTTCGCCATCGAAGCGGACGCGACCGGCGTCGTCAGTCAATAGGAACGCCATGGGCCGGGCGCTGATCATCGTGCTCGATTCGGTCGGCTGCGGCGGCGCGGCCGACGCGACCGCCTACGGCGATGAAGGCGCCGACACGCTCGGCCATATCGCTCGGCGCTGCGCCGAGGGCAAAGGCGATCGCGCCGGCCTCAGGGCCGGGCCGTTGCGGCTGCCGGCGCTCGACGCGCTCGGGCTCGGCCTCGCGATGCGAGCCTCGACGGGAACGAGCCCGCCCGGATTCGCCTGCGCGCCGGCGAAAGGCCAATGGGGCTACGGCGTCGAAACCTCGAAGGGCAAGGACACGTCGTCCGGCCATTGGGAGATCGCCGGCGCGCCGGTCGACTTCGCCTGGGGCTATTTTCCCGACACCATCCCCGCCTTCCCCGAGGCGCTGACCGCGGCGCTGATCGCCGAAGCCGGCCTGCCGGGAATCCTCGGGGATCGCCACGCCTCCGGCACGGCGATCATCGCCGAGCTGGGCGAAGAGCATGTGAGGACGCTGAAGCCGATCTGCTACACCTCGGTCGACTCGGTGTTCCAGATCGCCGCCCACGAGGAGGCGTTCGGGCTGGAGCCGCTCTATCGCGTTTGCCGGATCGCGCGCCGCCTCTGCGACCCGCTGGCGATCGGGCGCGTCATCGCCCGCCCCTTCGTCGGGCGCCGGAACGCCAATTTCGTCCGCACCGCGCATCGCAAGGACTTCTCCATGCCGCCGCCGCTTGGCAACCTCATCGAGCGCGCGACCAGCGCCGGCCGCGAGGTCGTCTCGATCGGCAAGATCGGCGACATCTTCGCCCATCGCTTCACCGGCCGCGAGGTCAAGGGCGGCAGCAATGCGGAAAACATCGAGCTGACGCTCGCTGCGCTGCGCGAAACCGCCGACGGCGGCCTCGTCTTCGTCAATCTGGTCGACTTCGACAGCGAATACGGCCACCGCCGCGACGTCGCCGGCTATGCCGCGTGCCTCGAAGCGTTCGACGCCCGCCTGCCCCAGATCGCCGCTTCGATGCGCGCTGACGATTTTTGCGTGCTGACCGCCGATCACGGCAACGATCCGACTTGGCGCGGCACCGACCACACCCGCGAGCACGTTCCGATCCTCGCCTTCGGCGGCGGCGCGCGGCCCGGGCCGATCGGCGCGCGCGCGACGTTCGCCGACATCGGCGCGACGGTCGCGCGCCGGCTCGGCCTTGCCGCCACGCCGCGGGGAAAGAGCTGGCTCGCATGACTTTCGCGCTCGATCCGCGCCTCGCCGCCGACACGCTCGCCGTCGGCGATCTCGCGCTGTCGCGCCTGCTGCTGATGAACGACCGCCGCTATCCCTGGCTCGTCCTCGTTCCGCGCCGCGAGGCGTTGCGCGAGATCGTCGACCTCGACGCGCAAGCGCGCGCGACGCTGATCGAGGAAATCGCCGCCGCGTCGCGTTTCATGCAAAGTCTGCCGGGCGTCGACAAGATCAACGTCGGCGCGCTCGGCAACCTCGTCGCTCAATTGCACGTCCACGTCATCGGCCGCGCCGTCGGCGACCCCGCCTGGCCGGGGCCGGTCTGGGGCCACGGCTCCGCGCGCCGCTACGCGGCCGAGAAGGCGGCCGCGCTGATCGCCCAAGCGCGCGCCGGGTTGGCGACGAATTAGCGCGCCCCTTATCCCCTTACGGGGAAAGGCGCGCCCACATCAGCCCCGCAATGACGCGCCGAGCCGGTCGAGCAGCAGGCCCGCGCCGTATTCGTGCGATCCGCCTTACGCCAGCCGCTTATGCAGCCGCGCCATCAGCGTCGTCGCGAACAGCGGCGTCAGCAGATTGAGCAGCGGCACGGCGACGAAGCCGGCGATCAGCAGGCCGTGGGCGAACACGAGAAGCGCGTAACGCCGGCGCATGGCGCGCGCTTCCGAGGCGGAGCGAAAGCGCATCGCCGCCAGTTCGAAATATTCGCGCCCGAGCAGGTAGCCGTTGGCGCCGATCCAGGCGACGAGGCCGAGGCCGGGAACGAACAACAGGACCAGCGCGATCACGCCGACGAGCGCGGAAAGCCCGGCGTAACGCAGCGCGAACAGCGCGGCTTCGAGCGCCGGGGCCGGGCGTCCCTGCGGACCCTCAGGATCGACCTCGCGCTCGACGCAGGCGGCGATTTCGTCGAAAAAGAAGCCGGCGACCAGCAACGAGACGGGCGCCGCCAGAAGCATCAGCCCGAAGAGAAGGCCGAGCCCGACCAGCAGCGAAATCGCCGTCGCCAGCCAGGGCGGCCCGACATGGACGAGGGAGAGCGCCAGCCGATCGAGGCCGATCCAGGCGAGCGCCAGCGCCGCCGCGGTCAGCGCTAGGGACTTCGCCATCACGCGCCGAAAGGGGCGCGAGAAGACATCGCTGAACGAGTCGAAGGCGTCCTGAAACATGCCGGTGCCCGTCGTCGCGCGCCGCCCTCAGGCCGTGCGCCGCCTGCGCCAAACGATGGCGGAGCTCGCCGCGTAATTCCACACCACGCTGACCAGCGCGCCCGCGAGGCCGGCGAGCCACCAATCCTGCTGGCCGTGAAACAGCCGCCACGCGATGTCGACGTTGGCGATCGCGCCGACGCTGCACAGCAGCGCGAACAGCGCGAAGCCGCCCGCCAACGCGACCCCGCGATAGCGGTAGGCGCGGTAAGTGATCTCGTTGTTGAGCAGAAAGTTGCCCGCCATCGCGATCAGCGTCGCGGCGATCTGGAACGCGACGAAATTCGTCGGGCCGAAGCCTTCGATCAGCGCCGTCAACGCGACAAGGTGGACGACGAGGCCGACGCCGCCGATCAACGCGAACAACACGAAACGGATCGGCAGCGCGCCCCCGGAGGCGTGATGCGCGACGAGGCCGAGAAAGTCCAGGCCGACCAGCGGCGAAAGTTTGGATTCGCCGGCCTGCCGCTTGCGGAAGACGTAAGGCGTCTCGACGATCCTGAGATCGCCGTGCGAGGACAAGATGACGTCGACGAGAATCTTGAAGCCGTCCGGCGACAGGCGCGGGGCGAGGCGCGAAACGATCTCGCGGCGGATCATGAAGAAGCCGCTCATCGGATCGGAGGCCGCCGCGCCGGCGACGAGCCGAAAGAACCACGCGCCGAGGTCGCTCAGCATCTGGCGCGCCGGCGACAGGCCGCCCGGCGCCGCTTCATCGGCGACGCGCGTGCCGATGGCGAGGTTGCCGCGGCCCGCCGCGAGCGCTTCGTACATCTGCGGCAGAATCGATTCGTCGTGCTGCAGGTCGCCGTCGATCACCGCCACCAGATCGGCGCTCGACGACAGCCAGCCCTCGATCACCGCGCCCGCCAGGCCGACCCGATCGATCCGCCGGATGCAGCGCAGCCGCGGATCGCGCGCCGCCAAGGCATAGGCGACGTCGGCGGTGCCGTCGGAGGAATCGTCGTCGACGACGATCATTTCCCACGGCAGGCCGGCGAGCGCCGTCTTCAGCCGCTCGAACAGCACGGGCACGTTGGCCGCTTCACGATAGGTCGGCACGACCACCGAAAGGGTGGGGCGCGCCTCGGGCGTCGCCGGATCAGAATTCATTTCGCGCTCGAAAAAAAGGCGCGCGCGGCCATTCGCGCGCGGCGACGTCCGTGCGGATACGGCAGGGGAAAGGGGCGCGTCAAGCCATGCGCGGCGCCCGGCGCATCGTCGCTTTTCGCTGCCACCCAGGCCGTCTTGGCCCAAAAGGACCGCGTGCGGCTCCGTCGCGCTCCTAAGACCGTGATCTCTCCTGGCTCACGGCGACCCTCGCCGCCGCCGGGCGGAGGAGCCACGCAACCGACCGCACGGGTTCTCGAGGCCGACTCTCGAGGCGGCGACGAAGACTTTTCGCGCGAATTGACAGGGACTTCGCCTGCCCCCTAATACCCGCGCCGGAGCGCGAAAGCGCAGACTTCAATGGAGTGAGGGCTGGGTGACCGATTCATCGGCTGCGGGCGTTCGGCCCACCGCGGGCGCGCCGATTTCCATTCGATTGAGCCCGACCGCTCTGGTGGCGTGGACGATCGCAATCAGCGCGCTCTGCCGCTTGATCATGGGCCTGGCCCTTGGTTTCGGAAACGGCGAGGGCTACTATCTCGCGACCGCGCGGCATCTCGCGCTCAGCTATTTCGACCAGCCGCCGCTTTCCCTGTGGCTCGCTCACTTCACGATCGACCTCGTCGGAACGGGCTCGACCCTGCTGCCGCGCCTGCCGTTCATCGCGATCTTCGCCGGCACGACCTGGCTGATGTATCGGCTCGGCGCGCGCCTGTTCGGCGAGGCCGCCGGCGCGTGGTCCGCGGTTCTGCTCAATCTCTCCGTTCTTTTCACCATCAGCGTCGGCGCCTGGGTGCAGCCGGACGCGACGCTGTTCTTCTTCTTGACAGCGTCCGCACTGGCGATCGTCGATCTCTGCTTCGGCGAACCCAAACGTCCCCTTTTTCGGTGGGCGATCGCCGGCGCGTGCTTTGGACTGGCGTTGCTGTCCAAGTATCACGCCGCCCTGATCCTCGCGGGATTGCTCGTCTTTGTCGCCACGACTCCGAATTATCGCCGGTGGTTCTTCAAGCCGGGCCTCCTGCTCGCCGGGCTGATCGTCCTGATCCTCTTCTCGCCGGTGGTGATTTGGAACTACGAGAACCATTGGACGTCCTTCGACTTTCAAGGCGAACGCATCGCGGACTTCGTCGGATTGCAGTTCGACTGGCTCGCGCTCAGCATCCTCGGTCAGGCCGCTCTGATCGGCATCCTGCTCTGGCCTTTGTTGATGGTGGTTTTCGTCAAAGGACTGCGGACGGGGCCGCGCGATCCCAAGAGCTGGTTCCTCTGTTGCTTGGCGCTCGTGCCGATCATCCTTTTCACTGCGGCCGCGCTGTGGGCGCCGCTCGGCTACCACTTCCATTGGCAGGCGCCGGGTTACCTCTTTCTCTTCCCGCTACTCGGCAAGTACACCGCCGAGCGGTTGGAGCGCGGAAGTCGGGCGATGCAATATTGGCTCATTGCCTGCGCCGGCTTTCTCGTCTTATTGCTCGGCCTTCTGGCCACCCAAACGGCGACGGGCTGGGTGCATAGCCTGATCGTCTCGCGGACCGATCCGCGGCCCTATTATGAGAACAATCCGACCCGCGAATTTCTCGAGTGGCGCGAATTGCGCGGCGCCGTCGACCAGCGCGGCCTATTGAGCGAGACCCGCCTCTTCGTCATGACGACCAACTGGTTTCTGGCGGGCAAGGCGGACGTCGCGGTCGGCGACCGGCTGCCGGTCGTGTGCCTGTGCGACGACGCACGCAACATCGCTTTCGGATGGAACGATCGCGCTTTCTTGGGGTGGGATGCGCTGATCGTAATTCCAAGCCATTGGGCGATCAATCCCGACGCGATCTATGGCGCCTATTTTCGATCGATCGAGCCGTTGGCGGATGTCGACATCCCGCTTGGCGGCCAGACGGCGCTGACCCTGCACGTCTATAGGGCGCATGACTACTATCGGCCGTATCCAATGCCGTACGGCGCGTCGCGACGTGGCGACGCCTCCCAACAGGTCCCGTCGTCCGCCGAGGCGCCCTAACGCTCCAATTCCACGGCCTTGGCCTCCGCCGTTGACCCGACCCGCATGCGTTAACCCCCTCGTGTCCGTCGAGACGGCCAACAACAGCCTCGCCTTCGCGTTCGTCGCCCAGCGTCTGAGGTCGCAACCCGCGGCCTCGGGCCCGTCGAGCCAAGCGGCGTCGAGCGGAAAGGCGAAGAACCGACCAGAGCAAGCGCCGCGCGAGCGGCCGCATCGAGCGCGAGCGCGCGATCGGCGGCCTTCGTCACGGCGCCGCCCGAGTCTTTTCGGCTTCGACGCCGGGAATGAACGAATCGAACGCCGCCCAGAATCGGTCGCGGAATACGTTGCGCTCCATCAGGATTTCGTGCTGCGCCCCGTCGATCACGATGAGCCGCCCGGCGCGCAAGCGCATAGCGAAACGCTCGGTTGCGCGCGTGTCGGCGATCCGGTCCGCGCCCGCCGCGACCACCAGGATCGGCGTCAGCGTGCGGCGGGGAAAATCCGGCTCCTCGAACTCACGCATGAGGCGAAAGGCGGCGTGAAGCCAGCCGATCGTCGGCCAGCCGAGACCGAGTTCGGGTTCGGCCGCGACGACGCCCGACGTGCGGGCGAAACGCGCCGAGTCGGAGGTGAGGGGATTGCCAGCGAACGGTCCGGCGACGACGACCCTCGGGCCGCCGCCCGGCACGAAGGCGCCGCCGAAACCGACCGCGTCGAGAACCTCGATGACGAGACGCGCGAGGCGCGGCCGCTTCGGTCCCGCCAGCGCAATCATCGGCGAAGTCAGAACCAGCCGTTCGAAGGGACAGCGCCCGGCCCGCGCGACCGCGAGCAGGATCGCCGCGCCCATGGAATGGCACAGGCCGTACCACGGCCGCGGGCAGGACGGTTCGAGCACCTTGCTGACGAGCGCCTCCAGATCGCGCTCGAAAAGCGAGAAATCGTCGATATGGCCCTTGCGCGGGTTCTTCAATTGCCGCGCCGAACCGCCCTGCCCGCGCCAATCCATGGCAGCGACGGCGAAGCCGCGATCGAGCGCTTGCTGGATCGTCTCGAAATATTTCTCGATGAAATCCGCCCGCCCGCCCAAGATCACGATCGTGCCGCGCGCGGCCCAAGAGGGAGTCCAACGCGCGGTGCGCAGCTTCGCTCCGTCGACGGCGTAGGCCGACGCGACGATCGCCCCCGTCGGGATCGGATTGTCGGGGGTGGAGACCAGATGCATGCTTGCGGCTCTCGAGGGCGGCGAGGCCGTCTTATAGGGCCGCGCCGACGCGCCGCAAAGCGGACGGCAAGCGACCGGGGCCTGACTTTTCCGGCGCCCGACTCATCGCAGGACGGTCGACCGCACCCACCACGCGGGATGCGCGCGCCGAACGACGCCGGCCGCGCGCGCCGCGAGGCGGCGATCCTCGTAGAGCGCGAAGCAGGTCGCGCCCGAGCCCGACATTCGCGTCACATAGGCGCCCGCGCCGGACAACGCCTCCAGCACGTCGGCGATCCCCGGCGCGATCCGCAGCGCGCTCGCCTGCAAATCGTTGCGGCCGCTGCGCAGCGCGGCGATGAACCGCGGCGCGTCGACGGGCGCGCCAATCGGAGGCGAGCGACCCCAGCCGGTCGCCGCGCCCCGCTCGAGGCCGAGCCCGGCGAAGACCTCCGACGTGGCGACGGGGATGCCGGGATTGGCCAGGACTGCGAACAGCGGCGGCGGATCGAGCGGCGGGCCGAGCCGCTCGCCCTGCCCCGCCATGATGCGCGCGCGGGGGCGCAAGCACACCGGCGCGTCCGCGCCGACCGCTCGCGCCGCCGCCCACAGCGACTCGTCGTCGTCGGCGAGGCCGTTTTCATGGGCGAGCGCGCGCAGCGCCGCCGCCGCGTCCGCCGAGCCGCCACCGAGTCCCGCGGCGACCGGCAGGACTTTGCGCAGGCGGAAGCGGCCCATCCGCAGGCCGGGCGCGCGTTCGGCGAGCGCCCGCGCCGCGCGCAACACCAGATTGTCGTCGAGCGGCCCGGCCGCCAGCCCGGTCGGCCCGTCGACGACGAGCGACAGCGCCGCGCCGGGCTCGAAGCCGAGCCAGTCGCAGCAGCCGGCGAACGCCACGACACTGTCGAGTTCGTGCCTCCCGTCCGCGCGCCGCCCGAGGACGTGCAGGGTCAGATTGACTTTGGCGGGGGCCCGCCAGAGCCGCGGCGAAGACGGCGGCGCGGGCAACCCTAGCCGCCGTTCTTCGGGTCGGGAGCGGCGGGCGCGTCCTTGATCGGCTCGTCGGGCAGGCCGAATTCGATCTTCTTGAGAATGCCGGGGAGGTCTTCCGGATCGGGATTCATGTCGCGCGCGTGGTTCCACTGGAAGCGCGCCTCGATCTTCCGGTTCACCCGCCAAAAGGCGTCGCCGAGATGATCGTTGACGACGGGATCGGCCGGCTTGAGGTCGATCGCCTTTTCCAGTTCTTCGGTCGCTTCCGCGTAATGGCCGAGCTTGAAATGCGCCCAGCCCAGGCTGTCGACGATATAGCCGTCGCTCGGCCGCAAATCGACGGCGCGGCGCAACATCGCGAAGGCTTCCTCGAGATTGACGCCTTGATCGACCCAGGAATAGCCGAGGTAGTTTAGCACCAGCGGCTGATCGGGGTATAGCTCGAGCGCCTCCTTGAAGTCGGCTTCCGCCTTCGGCCATTGCTTGGCGCGTTCGTAGCAGATGCCGCGGAAATAGAACAACGTCCAGTTGCTCTTGTCCGGCTTCCCCACCAGTTCGATCGCTTTGTCGTAGGACGCCGCGGCGTCGTCGTATTTCTTGGCGGTGCGCTGCAAGCTTCCCAACGCGCTCCACGCGTCCACGTCCTTGGGCTTGGCGGCCACGATTTCCGTCAGGCGCTTCATCGCGTCGTCGGCGCGGCCGATCGACTCCAATTCCAATCCGGCCTGAATTTCGGCGCTTTCGCGCATCGGCGACGCGGCCGGCACGAGCTGATAAGCGCGAATCGCCGCGTCGGTGCGCTTGATCTCCTCGAACAGGTTGGCGACGCTCACCGCCGCCAGATCGTGATCGGGGCGCAAGAACAAGGCGAGGCGCAGATAGATCAAGGCGGCCAGTTCGTCGCCTTGCCGATTGCCCGCTCCGCCCAAGCCGTAGAGCGCCTCGGCGACGCCGTCTTTGGCGCTGCGGATCAACGGCGCGAGCGGCCGACCCGCCGCGAGGTCCGCCATCGCGCTCAGGATCAAGGGATGACGCGGAACGAGGCGATCGAAGTCGGCGTAGATCTTCTTCGCGCCGTCGACGTCGTTGTGGCGCGCGAGGAACCGCGCATAGGCTTCCGCGAGCCGCAACGTGTTCTTGTCGGCGCCGTAGGCCGTCTGAAAACGGCGCTGCGCCTCGGTCGCGTCGCCGAGCAAGTCGGCGATCAGGCCGGCGTGATAGTCGCGAAAAACGACGACGCTGGGTTCGCGCAAGCGGTCGAGCGTCTCGAGCGCATGGCGCTCATCGAAGCCGCCGGCGTAGCTCCAGGCCGTCAGCAGCGTCGTCGTCACGTCGTGCGTCTTGCCCGCCTCGCCGGCGCCGAGTTCAGCGCGCGCGGCGGCGAATTGCCCGTCGGCGAACGCGCGCGCAGCCAGAGTCAAACGCGCCAGGCTGTTGCCGGGGTCTCGCACGATCAAGCGATCGGCCAGCGAAAAGCCGTCGGCGACGTCGCCGTCGGCCAGCGCGGCGGCGAAGGCGCGCTCGACGAGACCGGGATTTCTCGGGTCGGCGCGCAGGGCCTCGCGGAAATAGACCGAGGCCGCGCCGGTGTCGCGATCGGCGGCGGCGACCAGCGCCGCCAGGTAATTGCCGGTCTGGCTGTCGCCGATCGGCAAGGCGGCCGACTCCGCGGGCGAGGCGGACGCCGCGGCTTGGGTCGCCCCGATCGCGACGAGCGCGCTCGCGGCCACGAGCGCGTTGAGAAGTCTTCCCCTGCAGCGGGTCGGCGAATGCTCGACTGGCACGATCGACATCTTTCTTCTCGAGGTCGGCCAGGCGCCGACGGGGACGCGACGAACAACCGTCCTTACAGGAAAAACGATCTCAGGCAAAAGTGGCGCTTTCGGGCCGTCGCCGCGAAGGCGAGGACCGACGCCTCCCCCTGCTACATATCGGCGTAATTCGGGCCGTCGCCGCCCTCCGGCGGCGTCCAGTCGATGTTCTCAGCGGGGTCTTTGATGTCGCAGGCCTTGCAATGAACGCAATTCTGGGGGTTGACGACGAAGCGCGGGGCGGCGCGCCCGGCTTCATCGCCGTAGACGACTTCGTAGACGCCGGCGGGGCAATAGAGCTGCGCCGGTTCGCCGTAGCGGGGCAGGTTGTCGCGGATCGGCGCGGCGGGATCGCGCAGGCGCAGATGGACCGGCTGGTCCTCTTGGTAGCTGATGTTGGCGAGGTAGACCGACGACGACCGATCGAACGAGATTTTCCCGTCCGGCTTGGGATAAGCGATCGGCTTGACGTCGGCGAGCGGCGCCAGGGTCGCGCAATCCGGCTCGCCATGCTTCAGCGTGCCGAAGATCGAGACGCCGAGGAGTTCGTTGGTCCACATGTCGAAGCCGCCGCAGGCGACGCCGAGCGCGAGGCCGAGCTTGGACCACAGCGGCTTGACGTTGCGCACGGCGTAGAGGTCGCGGCCGATGGCCGAGCCGCGCCACGCCTCTTCGTAGGCCGCGAGCTCGTCGTTGCGCCGCCCGGCGGCGAGCGCCTCGTGCGCCTTTTCGGCCGCCAGCATGCCGGAGAGGATCGCGTTGTGCGAGCCCTTGATGCGGGCGAAATTGAGCATGCCGGCGGCGCAGCCGATCAGCGCGCCGCCGGGAAAGACCAGCTTGGGCACGGATTGCCAGCCGCCCGACGAGATCGCCCGGGCGCCGTAGCCGAGGCGCTCGCCGCCGTCGAACGTCCCGCGGATCAGCGGATGGGTCTTGAAGCGCTGGAATTCGTCGAAGGGCGACAGGGTCGGGTTGCGGTAATTAAGGTGGGCGACGAAGCCGACCGAGACCAAGTTCTCGCCGTAGTGATAGAGGAACGAGCCGCCGCTCGATCCCCGCCCCAGCGGCCAGCCGAAGCTGTGCTGCGCCAGTCCCGGCTTGAACTCGGCGGGCGCGACCCGCCAGATCTCCTTCAGGCCGATGCCGTATTTCTGCGGATCGCGGCCTTCGTCGAGATGGAAGCGCGCGACGGCCTGCTTGGTCAGCGAGCCGCGCGCGCCCTCGGCGAGAAGCACGTACTTGCCGCGCAACTCCATGCCGCGGGCGAAGTTCGCTTTCCGCTTGCCGTCGCAGCCGATCCCCATGTCGCCGGTCGCCACGCCGACGACTTCGTCCCGGTCGCCGTAAAGCAATTCGGTCGCGGCGAAGCCGGGATAGACCTCGACGCCGAGCGCCTCGGCCCGCGCGCCGAGCCAGCGCGCCAGCGCGCCCAGCGAACCGATGAAATGGCCGCGATTGCCCATCAGCCGCGGCATCGGCCAGTTGGGCAGCGTGATCCCGCCGGAGGGGCCAAGCAGCAGAAAGCGATCGGCGGCGACTTCGGTCTTCAGCGGCCGATCGGGGGCCTCGCGCCAATCGGGCAGCAGCCGATCGAGGCCGATCGGGTCGACGATCGCGCCGGAGAGAATATGCGCGCCGACGGCCGAGCCCTTTTCGACCACGACGACCGAACGATCGGCGTCGAGCTGCTTCAGCCGAATCGCCGCGGCGAGCCCCGCCGGCCCGGCGCCGACGACGACGACGTCGTAGTCCATCGCCTCGCGGGCGGCCGCTTCGCTTGCTTTGGCCATGGTCGTTCTCGGGCGGCGGACGTCGCGGGCGAGAGGACCCGCGCGGCGAAAAACTCAAGCGCACATTGCACAGGTCGCGCGGGAATGTCGATCCGAGCGGCGACGCCCTGGGCCGCGAGCTCGGGTAAGCAAGCTCGCCGAACCGTCGACACAGCGCGCCGTCGCATAGCGGGAGCGCTCGCGCTCATCCGAATTCGGGATCCTATCGGCGTCGCGCCGCCGTGCTAGAAGGGAAAAACGGGAACTCGGATTTTCCGCCATGAGCAAGCCTGCAAATTCCGGGCGTCTGACCGCGCACGAGGCGGTCGAGGCGCTGCGTTGGTGGCGCGACGCCGGGGTCGATCTCGCGCTCGACGAGACGCCGCACGACCGTTTCGCCGAAAGCGCGGCGCCCGCGGCGCGGCGCGCGCCGATCGCCGCATCGGCAGCCCGCGCGGCCGAGCCCGCCCCTGCCCCGACCAATCCCGCCCCGGCGCTGACCGCGCCGCCGGACGAGGCCCAGCGCTCGGCGCGCGAAGCCGCCGCGGCGGCGCGCGACCTCGAAGAGCTGCGCGCGGCGCTCGAACATTTCGAAGGCTGCGGCCTCAAGGCGACGGCGACGCAATTGGTGTTCGCCGACGGCGCGCCGGAAGCGCGGATCATGCTGGTGGGCGAAGCGCCGGGCGGCGATGAAGACCGCATCGGCCGCCCGTTCGTCGGCCGCGCCGGCCACCTGCTCGACCGCATGCTCGCGGCGATCGAGCTCGACCGGACGAAAGTCTACATCGCCAACGTCGTTCCCTGGCGCCCGCCCGGCAACCGCACGCCGACGCCGCAGGAGACCGCGGTCTGCCTGCCCTTCGTGCGCCGCCAGATCGCGCTCGTCGCACCCCGACTGCTCGTCTGCCTCGGCGGCTCGGCGACGCAGACGCTGCTCGGCGTCAAGGAGGGCATCACCCGCACCCGCGGCGTCTGGCGCGAGTACCGGAGCGACGACGGCGCGGCGATCCCGACGCTGCCGATGTTCCACCCCGCGTATTTGCTGCGCCAACCCGCCGCCAAGCGGCAGGCGTGGGCGGACCTGCGCAAGCTCAAGCGGGCGGCGGAGGAGATGGGCGGGGGAGGGGGCGCCGACGGCGGCGCCAGTCGCCCATGAACGAGGGAACGGGGGCGGCGGCGTCCCCGATCGTCCTGATCGTGATGGGCGTGTCCGGCTCCGGCAAAACCACCGTGGCGGCTTTGCTGGCCGGTCGGCTCGGCTGGAAGTTCCAGGAGGGCGACGCGCTCCATTCGCCGGCCAACGTCGACAAAATGCGCCACGGCGTTCCGTTGAACGACGCCGATCGCCTGCCGTGGCTCGATTCCATCGCCGCCCTCGTCGACCGCTGGCGCGCCGAGGGCGCCTCGGGATTCATCGCCTGCTCGGCCTTGAAGCGCGCTTATCGCGAGCGCATCCGGGCCGGGCGGCGGGATGTCGCGTTCATCTATCTTCGCGGCGCGCGCGAGCTGATTTCCGCGCGCCTCAGCCGGCGAACGGGCCACTACATGCCGGCGGGCCTCCTCGCCAGTCAGTTCGAGGCGCTGGAGGAACCCGGCGCAGACGAACCCGTGATCGCCGTCGACATCGGCGGTTCGCCCGGCGAGATTGTCGAGGCCATCCTGGCCGCGCCGCTATTCCAGCGCCGCGGACCGCCGCCGCCGGGCCGGCCCGGCGATTGCGCCGGCTGAACGCGGGCGCAATCGCCGCCCCAAGTCTCGCCGCCCCAAGTCTCGCCGCCCCAAGTCTCGCCGCGAACTTGCGCCGTCCGGTCGGCGAAAGCGCGGACGTCCATAGGCGCCCCGCCAGCTCGCGCTCAGTCGGCGTAGTCGGCGGGATTGAACAGGCGTTTTGTCGAACAGAATTCGCAGGTGACGCCGATCATGCCGTCCTCGCCGACCATCGCGCTGCGCTCCTCGGGCGAGAAGCTCTGCAACATCGCGTCGATGCGCTCGGCCGAGCAGCGGCAGGAGTCGCTGAGCGGCGTCGACTTGAACACGCGCACGCCGCGCTCGTTGAACAGGCGGAACAACAGGCGCTCGCTCGAAAGCATCGGGTCGATGAGCTCGTGGTCCTCGACGGTGGCGGCGCGCGCCTTGGCTTCCACCCACTCGTCGTCTTCGGGCGGAGGCGCCGGAGCGGCGCCCTCGGGCGCGTCGCCGGGATCGAAATCGACGCGCCGCCGGCGCTCTGGCGAAGCGGGCAGGAATTGCGCCAGCAGCCCGCCGGCGCGCCATTCGACGCCGCGCGGGGTGACGCTCTGGCCGACGGCGAGGCGAACCAGGGTCGGGATTTGCTCCGAGCGTTCGAAATAGGCGTGCGCCGCGTGCTCGAGGCCGCGACCGTCGAGGGCGACGACGCCTTGATAGCGCGACAGATCGCCGCCGGGATCGATGGTGAAGGCGAGGGTCCCCTCGCCGAGCAGATCGCCCTCGTCGCCCGAAGCCGCGCGCCTGGCGAGCGCCGCTTCGTCGAAGCGCGCCAACGCGCGCAGGTTCGACGGCGCGTCGAAATCGACCACCAGCATGCGCAGCGGACCCTCGGTCTTGGTCTGCAATTGAAAGCGGCCTTCGAGCTTGAGCGTCGAGCCGAGCAGCACCGCGAGCGCCGCCGCCTCCCCGACCACGCGGGCTATCGGTTCGGGATAGGCGTGGCGCTTGAGGATGGCGTCGATGGCGGCCCCCAACCGCACCAGCCGGCCGCGCGTGCTCAGGCTCTCGACGGCGTAGGGCAGGACGATGTCGTCGCGTCCGACGTCGGAGACTTCGCGCGTCGCAGGGGTCATCGGCCCAGCGCTCCCAGGCACCAAGCCAGCACCGCCTTTTGCGCATGAAGCCGGTTCTCGGCTTCGTCGAACACGACGGACTGCGGTCCGTCCATCACTTCGTCGGTGACTTCTTCGCCGCGATGGGCCGGCAGGCAATGCATGAAGATCGCGTCGGCGGCGGCGGCGCGCATCAGCTCGGCGTTGACTTGATAGGGCGCGAGCAGGTTGTGGCGGCGAATCGCCTCACTCTCGTCGCCCATCGAAACCCAGCAATCCGAAAGGACCGCCGCGGCGCCGGCGACGGCGGCGTGCGGATCCTCGCGCAGGATCACATTGGCGCCGCCGGCCCGCGCCGCGTCGATGCGTTGCGGCGGCGGCTGCAACGGCTTGGGACAGGCGATATCGAGCAAGAAGTCGAACCGCTGCGAAGCGTCGATCCATGACGACAACACGTTGTTGTAGTCGCCGCTCCAGGCGATCTTGCAACCGCGGATCGGGCCGCGATGCTCTTCGAAGGTGAAGACGTCGGCCATAACCTGACAGGGATGGGACTGCTTGGTCAGCCCGTTGATGACCGGCACGGCGGCGTGGCGCGCCAGTTCCGCCATGTCGGCGTGGCTGAGAATGCGGATCATGATGGCGTCGACGTAGCGCGACAGAACGCGCGCGGTGTCGCCGATCGTTTCGCCGCGCCCGAGCTGCATTTCGTCGCCGGTCAGCATGATCGTTTCGCCGCCGAGCTCGCGCATCGCCATATCGAAGGAGACGCGGGTGCGCGTCGACGGGGCGTCGAAGATCATCGCCAGCGTCTTGCCCGCCAGCGGCCGCGACGCCGGGCGTTCGCCCTTGACCCGCGCCGCCTTCATCGCCTTGGCCGCGTCGAGAATGGCGCGCAGCTCGCCGGCCGGCTGGTCCAACAGATCGAGGAAGTCGCGCGTCGGCGCGGAGCTGCAAGACGGCCTCATGCGGCGGCGCCCTTCTTCAACGTCACGATCGCGTCTTCGAGGTCGGCGCAAGCGGCGTCCAACCGCCGCACGCCCTCGGCGATCTCCTCTTCGCTGATGACGAGCGGCGGCACCAGGCGAACGACGTTGTCGCCGGCGGGAATGGTCAGCAGCTTGTGGGCGCGCGCGGCGGCGGCGAACTCCTGCGGCGGAATCTTGAGCTTGAGGCCGATCATCAGCCCCTCGCCGCGAACCTCCGCGACGATATCGGGGCGCCGGTCCTTCAGTTCGGCCAGGCGCTGGCGCGCGGCGAGGCCGAGCCGCGCCACCCGCTCGACGAACCCGGGCGCCAGAACGACGTCGAGCGCCGCATTGCCCACCGCCATCGCCAGCGGGTTGCCGCCGAAGGTGGTGCCGTGCGTTCCCGCCGTCATTCCTTTGGCGGCGTCCGCCGTCGCCAGGCAGGCGCCCATCGGGAAGCCGCCGCCGATGCCTTTGGCGATGGTCATGATGTCGGGAACCGCGCCGGAATGCTCGTAAGCGAACAGCCGGCCGGTGCGCCCGACGCCGGTCTGGATCTCGTCGAAGATCAGCAGCAGGCCGTGCTGGTCGCACAGCGCGCGCAGGCCCCTGAGAAACGGCGGCGCGATCACGCGCACGCCGCTTTCGCCTTGGATTGGCTCGATCATCACCGCGCCGGTGTTGGGGCCGATCGCGGCCTCCACGGCGTCGAGGTCGCCCGCCGGGATCTGGTCGAAGCCGTCGACCTTCGGCCCAAAACCGTCGATGTATTTGGCCTGTCCGCCGGCGGCGATCATCGCCAGCGTGCGTCCGTGAAAGGCGCCTTCGAAGGTCAGGACATGATATTTTTCCGGATGGCCGCCGATCGACTGGCGCTTGCGCGCCATCTTGACCGCCGCCTCGTTGGCCTCGACGCCCGAGTTGGTGAAAAAGACCAGATCGGCGAACGTCGCTTCGGTCAGCCGGCGCGCCAGACGCTCGCCTTCCGGCGCCTGAAACAGGTTGGAAGTGTGCCACAGCTTGCCGGCCTGGGTCGTCAGCGCCTCGACCAGATGCGGATGGGAATAGCCGAGCGAGGCCACGGCGATGCCGGCGCCAAAATCGAGGTAGCGCTCGCCCGTCGTCGCGGTCAGCCAGCAGCCGTCGCCGCGCTCGAAGGCGATGTCGGCCCTCGCATAGACCGGCAAGATTGCGGATGGCATCGGCTTGCTCCCTCGAAGGCTGCGGGCGCGACGCCGCAACACCGCGCAAAAACAAAAACGCCGCCCCGCTGGGACGGCCTCTGATGACGGCGATCATAAGGAGGCTGGCCGTTTTGGTCAATTCGCGCGTGACGAAGCAAAAAAACTGCGCCGCGCCGGCGCCTCCGCCGATCCTTCGCGAAGTCGCGCTAAAATGTTGATCGGACTCGCGCAATCGGGCGTCGCGCCCGGCGACGCGGCGCTCCGCTCTCGCATGAGCTGGGGAAAAGCCGGTCGGCGGGACCGTTGCGACTCTTGCGCGCGATTCAACGACTAGTGTAGTTTCTTTGTCAGGCGCCACGATATGTCGTAGGGCGCCGTTCACGAGAGCGTTTCGGCGCGTGACGCTCGCCAGTGCGGCTGGCCGGGCGGGGCGCTTGGATTCTGCCCGTGATGCGATCGACCGGCGGACGCGGGATCCCTTTCGCCGGGGCCCACGGAGGCCAACCAACGAGGCGAACGATGTCTTGGACCGATGAAAGAGTGGAACTCTTGCGCCAACTGTGGTTGGACGGCAGGAGCGCGAGCCAAATTTCCGCGCAGCTCGGCCACGGCCTGACCCGCAACGCCGTGATCGGCAAAGTTCATCGGCTCGGCCTCGCCGGACGCGCCAAATCTCCTTCTTCCGCCGCTTCGCCGCCGCGCCCGGCGCCGACGCCACGCGTCGCGTCGCGATCGAGTTCCGGCGGCGGCGGGCGCGCCGCCGTTCGCGGCAACACGGCGCTCATGCTGTCGCCCGAACCGATGCTCGAGTCGCTGCCGGTGTTTCACGAGGACGTCGTCGTGCCGATGTCGCTCAGGGTGACGATCGTCGAACTCAAGGAAGCGATGTGCCGATGGCCGCTGGGCGACCCCGCGTCGTCGGAATTTCGCTATTGCGGATCGCCGTCGTCGGGCGCCGGCCCCTATTGCGCGCATCACAGCAAGCTCGCGTACCAGCCGGTTCAGGACCGTCGCCGCGAGCGCGAGCGCGAAAGACGCGCCCTCGCCCGATAAGCGGCGACCGAGTCGCGCCGCCTACGCCTTGCCGAAGGTCTCGTCGAAGGAATAGCCGGTTCCCCGCACGGTGCGGATCGGATCGCGCTCCCGGCCGCGCGACAGGGCTTTGCGCAAGCGCCCGACATGGACGTCCACCGTGCGCTCGTCGATTTCGACCGATTGTCCCCAAACGCCGTCGAGAAGCTGCGCCCGCGAGAAGACCCGACCGGGCTTCTCCAAGAGATATTCGAGCAGGCGAAACTCGGTCGGCCCGAGATGGACGTCGCGCGCGCCGCGCCGCACGCGCCGCGTTTCGCGGTCGAGATCGACGTCGCCGGCGGTGAGTTTGTCGGCGATGCGCTCGGGCCGGCTGCGCCGCAGCAGCGCGCGCACGCGCGCCATCAACTCCGGCACCGAGAACGGCTTGACGACATAGTCGTCCGCGCCGACGGAGAGGCCGCGAACCCGCTCGACCTCCTCGCCGCGCGCCGTCAGCATGATGACCGGCAAAGTCTTTGTCGCTTCGCGGGCGCGAAGCCGGCGACAGATTTCCAGGCCCGAGACGCCCGGCAGCATCCAGTCGAGGATGACGAGATCGGGCGGAGATTCGGCCAGCCGCAACTCCGCCTCGTCGCCGCGCTCGACGCTTTCGGCGAAATACCCTTCGGCTTCGAGATTGTAATTGAGCAGCAACGCCAGGTCCGCCTCGTCTTCGACGACGAGGATGCGCGGCGCGGCGGCCACGCTGGGCCGGGGCGGCTCTCGGCGCGCTTCGTTCATGGGGCGTCGGTCCCGGTCGCGTCGGCGTCGTATCCATGGCGGCCCTTCGGCCGCTCCGCCGGCAGGGTAGAGCCGGTGACCAGATAGAACACCGTCTCGGCGATATTGGTGGCGTGATCGCCGATCCGCTCGATGTTCTTCGCGCAAAACAGCAGGTGCGCGCAGAACGAAATGTTGCGTGGATCTTCCATCATATGGGTCAGTAGGTCGCGAAACACCGAGTCTTCCAGCGCGTCCAATTCGGCGTCCTGCTCCCAGACGGCGCGCGCGCGCTCGACATCGCGTTGGGCGTAGGCGTCGAGAACGTCCTTCATCTGTTCCGTCGCCACTTCGTTCATGTGCTTGAGGCCGACGATCGCGCGCGGCACGCGAGCCTCGAGGCCGATCTTCAGCGAGCGCTTGGCGATGTTCTTGGCGAGGTCGCCGACGCGTTCGAGGTCGCCGGCGACGCGGATCGCGCCGATGATTTCGCGCAAGTCCACCGCCATCGGTTGGCGGCGCGCGATGGTGAGGATCGCCTGCTCCTCGATCTCGCGTTGCAGCGCGTCGAGGCGGGGATCGGTGGTCACGACCTGATGGGCGAGCGTCATATCGGCTTGGCTCAGCGCGTCCATCGCGTCGATCACCATTTTCTCGGCGATGCCGCCCATTTCGGCGATGCGCCGCTCGAGCATGTCGAGATCTTTGTCGTAGGACCTGACGGTGTGTTCGACCACGGCGCTTGCTCCCTCAGCCAAACCGGCCGGTGATGTAATCCTGGGTGCGCTTGTCGCGCGGCGAAGTAAAGACCTTGCTCGTCTCGTCGAATTCGACCATTTCGCCGAGATACATGAACGCGGTGAACTGCGACACGCGCGCCGCCTGCTGCATGCTGTGCGTGACGATGGCGATGGTGTAGTCGTCCGACAATTCGTCGAACAGTTCCTCGATCTTGGCGGTCGCGATCGGATCGAGCGCCGAGCACGGTTCGTCGAACAGGATCACCTCCGGGCTGATGGCGACCGTTCGGGCGATGCAGAGACGCTGTTGCTGACCACCGGACAGACTGAGCCCGCTGTCTTTCAGCTTGTCCTTGACTTCGGTCCACAGAACCGAGCGGCGCAAGGCCGATTCGACGCGTCCGTCCATCTCGGATTTGGGCAACTTCTCATAGAGACGAATGCCGAAGGCGATATTGTCGTAAATCGACATCGGGAACGGCGTCGGCTTCTGGAACACCATCCCGACCCGCGCGCGCAGCAGATTGAGATCGAGGTCCGGCGCGAGGATGTTTTCGCCGTCGAGCAGAACCTCGCCCTCCGCCCGTTGGCCCGGATAGAGGTCGTACATGCGATTCAGCACGCGCAGCAACGTCGACTTGCCGCAGCCCGAGGGGCCGATGAAAGAGGTGACATGGCGTTCGCGAAGGGAGAGAGTCACCGCTTTGAGCGCGCGCGATTCGCCATAGTAGAAATTCAGGTCGCGCACGACGACCTTCTCCTTCATCGCATCGGCCGAAGTCTCGGCGCTCGGGGCTGGAAGCGTGACGTTGTTCATGCGCTTGGTTCTTTCGTCGACCGATTAGCTCTGTTTGTCCGCGCTGCTCGTTGCGGAGAGCACACGCGCGACGATGCTGAGGCCCAGGACGGCGAGCGTGACCAGCAAGGCCCCGGTCCATGCAAGTTTCTGTTGTTCGGGATAGGGACTGCGGGCGAATTCGTAGATGATCAGCGGCAGGCTCGACATCGGCCCGCGCGGATCGGCGGTGAATAGCGAATTGCCGAGCGCCGTGAAAATGAGCGGCGCGGTCTCGCCGGTCATGCGCGCCACCGCCAACAAGACGCCGGTGACGAGGCCGGTGCGCACTGCCCGGTAGGCAACTTGCCGAATGACGAGCGAGCGCGGCATGCCCAGCGCGGACGCCGCTTCGCGCAGCGTATTGGGCACGAGATTGAGCATGTCTTCGGTCGTGCGCACGACGATCGGCGTAGCGATGATGGCCAGCGCGATGGAGCCGGCGATGCCGGAAAAATGCCCGAACGGCACGACGCACAATTGATAGACGAACAAGCCGACGACGATCGAGGGCGCGCTGAGGAGAATGTCGTTGACGAAGCGAATGATCACCGCCAGACGCGCGTGATGGCCGTATTCGGCCAGATACGTGCCGGCCAATATGCCCAGCGGCGCGGCGACCGCCAGGCCGATCGCCGTCACGATCAAGCTGCCGACGATCGAATTCAACAGGCCGCCGACGACGCCGGGCGGCGCGGTCATCTTGGTGAAGACGTCGAGCGAAAGGCCGCCGACGCCGTTCCCCAGCAAGGCGGCCAGAATCAGCACCAGCCAACTCAGACCGAAGAAGGTGGCCGCGTACGAAAGCACGGTCCACATGACGTTGCGGCGTCGCCGCCCGGAATAGAGGTCGGCCATCAGCGTCCCGCCTTCACTTCGAGGGCCGCGAGCATCCAGCGCGCCAGCGCCAGCACGACGAAGGTGATGATGAACAGAATGAAACCGAGCGCGAGCAGCGAGGAAGTGAACAATCCCGGGTCCGCGTCGGCGAACTGGTTGGCGATCATCGCCGAAATGGTGGTGCCCTGCGCAAGGATCGAACTCGAAATCTTCGTCGCGTTGCCGATGACGAAGGTCACCGCCATCGTCTCGCCGAGCGCGCGCCCGAGCGCCAGCATAATGCCGCCGATGACGCCGACCCGCGTGTAGGGAAAGACGATGCCGCCGACAACCTCGAACGTCGTCGCGCCGACGCCATAGGCGGCCTCCTTGAGCACCGTGGGCACCGTCTCGAACACGTCGCGCGAAACCGCCGTGACGAAGGGCAGGATCATCACCGCCAGCACCAGACCGGCGGTGAGCACCCCGTAGCCGAGCGGCGGTCCGCCGAACAGCGCGCCGATTCCGGGCAGCGGCCCGAAGACGCCGATCAGGAACGGCTCGACATAGCCCTGCATCACCGGCTTGAAATAATAGACGCCCCAGATGCCGTAGATGATGGAGGGGATACCCGCCAGCAGTTCGATGGCGACGCCGATCGGGCGGCGCAGCGCCGGGTGGCAAAGTTCGGTGAGAAACACCGCGATGCCGAGGCCGACCGGCACGCCGATCAGCATCGCGATGACGGAGGTGACCAGCGTGCCGTAAATCGCCGCCGCGGCGCCGAAATGCTCCTTGGGCGGACTCCAGGCGTCGCTGACGAAAAAACCGAAGCCGAAGTGGCTGAATGCCGGCCACGAACCAAGAAACAGCGAAAGCGCGACGCCCAGCAGCAACGCGAGGACCAGCGCGGCCGAAAGTTGCGTCAGCGCGCGAAAACCGCTGTCGGCGAATTTCAAACGTCCGAGCGCCTGCGAGCGGCTCGCCGGCTGGCTCGCTGAACGCTCGATGCCCTCAATCGCCGTGGCTGTCATCGCCAAACCTTCTCGATCGTCAACGCCAATGTGCAAGCGCCGCTCCCCGCGAGCGACGCGAGGCCGGCGGATCGCCCGCCGGTCTCGCGGAACGCGTTATTTCTGGACGATGTCCGCCGCCCAGGCCTTCTTGACCATGGCGATCACGTTGTCGGGCATCGGGATATAATCGAGCGCCTTAGCCTGGTCGGCGCCTTTGTCGTAGCAATACGCAAAGAACTTCAGCGCCTCGTTCGATTCCGTGACGTTGACCGGCTGCTTGTACATCAGGATGAATGTCGCGGCGGTCATCGGCCACGATTGCTCGCCCGGCTGGTTCGACAGGATCAGGTAGAAGCCGGGAGCCTTGGACCAGTCGGCGTTGGCGGCGGCGGCCTGGAAGGCTTCGATCGTCGGCGCGACGGTCTTGCCCGCCGCGTTGACCATGTCGGCGTAGGTCAGCTTGTTCTGCTTGGCGTAGGCGTATTCGACATAGCCGATTGCGCCGTTGGTGCCCGCGACGTTGTTGGCGACGCCGTCGTTGCCCTTCGCGCCGATGCCGACTGGCCATTCGACGGAAGTCGATTCGCCGACTTTGGACTGCCACTCCGGCGATACCTTGTCGAGATAGTTGGTGAAGTTGAACGTCGTGCCCGAGCCGTCGGCGCGGTGAATGACGGCGATGGCGAGATCGGGAAGGGCGACCTTCGGATTGAGCGCCTTGATCGCCGGATCGTTCCACTTGGCGATGTCGCCGAGATAGATCTTGGCGAGCGTCGGGCCGTCGATCACGAGATCGCCGGACTTGATGCCCGTGAGATTGACGACCGGCACGATGCCGCCCATCACCATCGGCCATTGCTCGAGACCCGAGGCTTGGAGATCGTCGGCCTTGAGCGGCGCGTCGGTGGCGCCGAACGTCACGGTCTTGGCCTTGATCTGCTTGATCCCGGCGCCCGAGCCGATCGATTGATAGTTGAGGCCGTTGCCCGTCTCCGTCTTATAGGCGTCCGCCCACTTGGCGTAGATCGGGAAGGGAAACGTCGCGCCCGCGCCGGAGATATCGCCGGCCCAGGCGCAACTCACGCTTGCCGCGACAATCGCGGCGGCCATGAAGGATCGAATGAACATTGACGCCTCTCGAAATGGGTTCTTGGGGCTCGCGACCGGCCGCCGATGCTTGGCGCGCCGGTCCGAGGCGCGTCCTTATAGGCTTTCTCCAACGGCGTTATATGACGGCCGCAAGACAGCTGTGCGACATCATAAGTCATTGATGAATAAGATTTTACGTCATTGCCGATCGTGCAGCGGCACGATCGCGGCGAATGTCGAGCCCTGTTCGAGGCGGCTGGCGATCGTCAGCCGTCCGCGGTGGCGCGCCAGGATGTGCTTGACGATCGCCAAGCCGAGGCCGGTTCCGTTCTTGGCGCGGCTCTGCCCGGCGTCGACGCGATAGAACCGCTCCGTCAGCCGCGGCAGATGTTCGGCGGCGATGCCGTGTCCGAAGTCGCGCACGGTCAGCGAGCCTTCGGCGGCGGTCCTGCTGACCGTGACCTCGACGCGGTCGTCTCCCGTTCCGTCCTGCCGGGCGCCGTACTTGATGGCGTTCTCGATCAGATTTTCGGCGACGCGCAGAAGTTCGTCGCGGTCGCCGGTGACGACGACGGGCCGTTCGGCGTAGAGCTTGATTTCCACCCCCATTTCGCGCGCGAGCGGCGCCAGCGTGTCGGCGACATGGCGCGCCGTCTGGGTCAGATCGACCGCCGCCTCCGGGCGGACGTGTTGCTTCTCTTCGATGCGCGAAAGCGACAGCAGATCGTCGATCAGGCGCGCCATGCGGCGGCCCTGTTCGCGCATGATGGCGAGAAACTTGTCGCGCGCCTCCGGATCGTCGCGCGCCGAGCCTTGCAGCGTCTCGACGAAGCCGAGCATCGAGGCCAACGGCGTGCGCAATTCGTGGCTGGCGTAGGCGATGAAATCGGCGCGCATGCGCTCGACGCGCCGCGACTCCGTCAGATCGCGCAGCGTCAGCAGG
>JBEKBD010000024.1:0-50487 GCA_050015575.1 Roseiarcus sp.
CAAGCGAAGCGCGCGCTCTCTACCGCTTGCTCGACGATCCCGCGGGCGGGTCGGCGAGCGCGAGTTAGCGCGCGGTCAACTCGGCGGCCGGTTGTAGGCGTCCTCGATGCGCACGATGTCGTCTTCGCCGAGGTACGAGCCCGTCTGCACTTCGATCAGCTCCAGATTGATCTTGCCGGGATTGGCGAGCCGGTGAACCGCGCCGATCGGCAAGAAGACGGACTCGTTTTCGTGGACCATCGTCACCTGCGAATCGCGCGTCACCTCGGCCGTGCCCGTGACGACGACCCAGTGTTCGGCGCGATGGTGGTGCTTTTGCAGGGAAAGCCGGCGTCCGGGCAGGACGACGATGCGCTTGACCTGATAGCGCGGGCCGCGGTCGATCGACTGATAATATCCCCAGGGACGATAGATGCGCTTGTGCTCGGTCGCTTCGGGCCGCCCTTCCTTCTTCAGCGCCTCGACGAGCTGCTTGATTTTGGCGCCTTGCTCGCGCGCCAGCACCAGCACGGCGTCCTGCGTCGAGACGACGACGACGTCGTTGACGCCGACGACCGCCGTCAGCATGCCGGCGGAGCGGATGTGCACGTTCTTGGCGTCGAGCGCGAAGCCTTCGCCGTGGATGGAGACGCCGTTCGCGTCGCGCTTGCTCAGCTTCCACACCGCGCCCCAGTCGCCGACGTCCGACCAGCCGATGCTGGCGGGTACCACCGCCGCGCGCTTGGTGCGTTCCATCACGGCGTAATCGATCGACTTCTTCGGCGCCTCGGCGAACGCCTGCGCTTCGAGCGCGAGGAATCCGAGGTCGTCGACGGCGTGAGCGAGCGCGCGCGCCGTCGCCTCGGCCATCTCCGGTTCGAACGCGCGCAATTCGTCCAGCATCACCTCGGCGCGAAAGAAGAAATTGCCGGAATTCCATAGATATCCCTCGGCGACGTAACGCTCGGCGTCGGCGAGATTGGGCTTCTCGACGAACGCCTCCACGCGCCGCGCCTTGCCCGCGCCGATCGGCCCGCCCGGCCGGATATAGCCGTAGCCGACGGACGGTTCGTCGGGCGTGACGCCGAGCGTCACGATATAGCCGTCGGCGGCGGCGTCGGCGGCGGCCGCGCACGCCACCAGAAACGCGCTCCGGTCGAGGATCACGTGATCGGCCGCGAAGACCGCCGCCACCGTCGCGGGGTCGCGATTGGCCGCCAGTTCCGCGGCGACCGCGACGGCGGGCCCGGAATCGCGGCGCGACGGCTCGACGACGATCGTCGCCTGGGCACCGATTTCCTCGAGCTGCTCTCTGACCAGAAAACGATAGTCGCGGTTGGTGACGACGATCGGCGCATCGAAAATCGCGTCGCTGACGCGCCGCACCGTCTCCTGAAAGGTCGAGGACTTTCCGATCAGGGGAATGAATTGCTTGGGCATGGTCTCGCGCGATTCCGGCCAGACGCGCGTTCCTGCGCCGCCGCACATGATGACCGGAAGGATTTTTTTCGACATCGTCCCCTCGCGGCGAGCGCGCCGGCGTTTCATTGCGCGCGACGCCGAACCCCCGCCTACGCGAATTATGTCTGAGCGAAACCGGCCTGACAAACCCGCGTGTCGATTAGCCGCGCTTGCGCGGGCCGCCGACGCAAAGCTCAGCGGCTCGCCAGGCTCGCCGTCGGCCGACGGCGCGCGGCGGCGCTCAGGCTTCGCCGCTCGGCGCGCGCGCGAGGGCGCGCGCGGCCGCGCCGATGAGCGCCGCGGCGAGCAGCGTCTTGACCGCGTCCGCCAACAGGAACGGGAGCACGCCGAATCGCCACGCTTTGTCGAGCCCGATGAACGAGGCCAGCCACGCCGCCCCAAGAGCATAGAGCGCGATCTGACCGAGCAGCATCGCGCCGACCAGGCGCGGCGCCGAGCGGCCCCAGCCGCGCTCGGCTAGCCAGCCGACCAGCGCAGCGGCGACCAAGAAGCCGACGAGAAAACCGCCGGTCGGGCCCGCCATGTAGCCTGGCCCGGCGCCGACGCCCGCGAACACCGGCAGGCCCGCGAGGCCCTCGCCGAGATAGAGCAGCAGGGTCGCGCCCGCCAGCCGAGCGCCGTAAGCGGCGCCGATCGCCAGCACGGCGAGGGTTTGCAGGGTCATCGGCACGGGATAGAAGGGAACCTGGGCCTTCGCCGACGCCGCCAGCAGCAGCGTTCCCCCGATCGCCAGCATCGCGGCGCGGACGAGGCGCAAAGGGGCGCGCGACGGCCACAGCGTCGAGGCCAAAGTCGCGTTTGCCGGTTCGCGCATCATGGTTTCTCCTGTCCGTCGCCAGGCGGCGATCCGCCGGAAGCGGCTTCGCGCCTGGCGCCCGCCCCGGGTATAGACAAGGCGGCGGCGCGGAACAAGGCATGCGCCGCGAGGGAGAAGGCGCGACGGGGAAGGACGCCCGCGAGCGCGCCATCGGCCTCGGATTAGAGCAACGCGTTTTAAGCGGTCTCGTTCATGGGCGGCGAGGCGCAGCCGACAGCGACGGCCCTCTGCGGGGCGGCGCGGCTACGATCGGATTTCCTTCGCTCCAAGCCGGCACAGGGGACTCCGCGCGCCGATCGGGCGATCACTTCGCGCCGGGCGTCGCCTTCTGGATCCATGCGCCGATTTCCTTGGCTTGGGCTTGGAGAGCGGTCAACTGCGTCGCGAGGAATTCACTCTGCAGCGCAATGGCCTCCTGCGGGTCCTTGGCCTGCGCCAGCTTGCGCGCGAGATCGAACGCGGCGTTCACATTCTGCTCGGCGAAGCCGAAAACCTTGGAGGCGACCGATTTCACCCCGTCCTGCGCGGCCTCGGCGGCGCCGTCTGCGGTTCCGGCGGCCTTCTGGGCGACCGCAACGAAGCCTTCGAAAGCTTTGCGCGCCTGATCGACGCTGCGTTCGGCGAAATCGCGTAACTCGTTGGGAATGTCGAGAGGGGCGTTGCTCATGACGATCCTCGCCTGGCGCGCTCGGAAACAGCGCTGCTTTGTCTTTCGCCTATATAGGAGAGTCGCTGTTGCGGTGCGACACGAGTTTGCGCCGCAACACAAATTTTAACCCTGGGACAACGCGACCGCTCCGCGGCATGGAAGAATGCGAGCGAAAGCGTTAAGGTTTTGATAAGCATCGGGGCGGAAAGCCGCTCGCCCCCTTTGTCCCTTCGACGGGCCGGTTTGGCTCAACGAGATCGCTTCGCCGCCCATGGACGCCGCCGACCGAGCTGTAATGAACCTCGAGGATGTCGCCACGCTGGTGGCCGGGTCGCCGTTCGCCGAGCGGCTCGACCGCGGCGCGCCGCTTATGGTCGCGGCGGGAAGTCCGACGCGCGTGGAATTCGCCACGCCGGCGGCGTTGGCGTTGTTCGGCGTCGAGACGCTCGGCGCGCTCGACGCCCTCGCCCTTTCAGGGCCGAGCCCCGGCGCCCGGCGATTGCGCCTTCTCGTCGAGACGCTCGCCGACGAGGCGACCCCGCGCGTGGAATCGCTGCGATTTTACGCCGGTCGCCTGCCTTTTCCGGTCGGGCTGATGTGCGGGAGGATCGCCTCGCCGCAGGGAAGGGATTTCCTCGTCGTGGCGACGCCGCGCGATCCGGGCGAGGCCGAACTCCCGGCTTCCGCGGGCGCCGAACCCGTCGCCGACGAGCCGCTGCGCGGCGACGTCGCCTCGCCGCGTCGCTTTCTCTGGAGCCTCGACGCGGAAAATCGCTTCGGCCCGGCCGATCGCGCGCTCGAGGAAACGGTCGGCGCCCATGCGCCGCGGGCCGGCGAGACGCTGAGCGCGCTCAGCGCCCGCGTCGGCATGGACCCGATGGGCGACCTCGCCGGGGCGATCGCGGCGCGTCGGACTTTTTCGGCGCTGCGGCTCGGCTGGCCCGAACCCAACCGGGCCCACGCGCGAATGGCGCTGATCTCCGGAGCGCCGGTCTTCGACGCGGAACGGCGCTTCGTCGGATTTCGCGGGTTTGGACTGTTCACCGGCGAAACGATTTTCTGCGAGCCGGCCGCGCCGACGCAGCGCGAAGCTCGCCCGCCCGTCGATGCGGCCGAGCGCGGTCTCGAGAGGCCGGCCGCGCCGCCCGAACGCGCAGCGAGCCAGGACTCGCAGGGCGAGCGAAGCGCCGAACCCGCCAAGTTCGCTTCGCCCCCGCCTGATCATGGGGCCGAGATCGTCGTTCTTCGACACCTCGGCGCTGGACAGGCCGGCGGCCCCAACGTCGTGCCGATCCGGCCCGGCGCGTTGAGCGCCCTTTCCCCGCCGCCCGAGGACTCGCGCCGCTTCGGCGAGGACCGCGAAAGCGTGAACCTGACCACCAACGAACGCGACGCCTTTCGCGAGATCGCTCGGGCGCTCGGCGCAAGACTGCCTGAGGACCACGAGGACGAGGGCGCCGGCGCGGCGAACGCGACGCCCCTCGACCCCCCGTCGGCCGCGCGCGATTTGATCGATCTCGCCGCGCCCCCCGCTCCGGCCCCGCCGGACCCGGCGCGCGCCGCCGCCGGGCGCGAGGCGCCGGTCGAGCGAACCAGCGAAATCACGCGCCGCAACGCGTGTGCGCTGCTCGACCGCCTGCCGATCGGCGCGATGGTCTTGCGCGGCGGCGAGCCGCTCTATCTCAATCAAACGATGCTCGATCTGGCCGGCTACCCCGACCTCGCGGCGTTTCGCGCCGCGGACGGGCTCGCGCACATGTTCAGGGGCCGCGACGCGCAAACGCTCGCCGAGGCCAGCGAAGGCGGCGCGATGCCGCTCGTCGCCGCCGGCGACGAATTGATCGCGGTGGACGGACTGGCCCAATCCATTCAATGGGACGACGCTCCGGCGACGCTGATCGCGCTGCGTCGCTCGCGCGACGCCGAATTTCAGGCTCGGCTGCGCGCCTGCGAGGCGATGACGCGCGATCTGACGTCGGCCCTGGAGGCGACCGCGGACGGTATGATTACGCTCGACGCCGCGGGCCGCATCGTCTCCATGAGCCGCACGGCCGAAGCGCTATTCGGCTACGAGCAAAAGGAAGCGGCGGGCCAAAGCTTCCTCACCTTGTTCGCGCCGCAAAGCCAAGACGAAGCGGCTTCGCGCCTCGAACGGGTAAAGCTGGGTGAAGAAATCACCCACGCCGACGCCGAAAAGGAACTCGTCGGCCGCGACCGGCGCGGTTCGTCGATCCCGGTGCTGCTCACGTTGGCGCGCCTCGTCGCGTCGCCATCGGAGCCGCGCTATTGCGCGCTGGCGCGGGACTTGACGCGTTCGAAGGCGAACGAGCGGGCGACGGAGACGGCGCGCCGCCAGGCCGAGGAGGCGAGCGCCCGCAAGACCGATTTTCTCGCCCGCATCAGCCACGAAATCAGAACGCCGCTGCACGCTATTCTCGGCTTCGCCGAGGTGATGATGGAGGAGCGTTTCGGACCGATCGGCTCCGAGCGTTACAAGGACTACGTCAAGGACATTCACGCCTCCGCTAGGCACGTGATGAGTCTGGCCAACGATCTGCTCGATCTCTCCAAGGTCGAGTCAGGCAAGATGGAGCTGGAGTTCGCACCGGTCGACGCCAATCGCATCATTCGCGAATGCGTGTCGCTGATGCAGCCGCAGGCCGCGCAGCAACGCATCATCATGCGCCTGTCGCTGTACGACAAACTGCCCAACGTGATGGCGGACGAACGGTCGCTGCGCCAGATCCTGCTCAACCTGATGTCGAACGCCGTCAAGTTCAACGAGCCGGGCGGACAAGTCATCGTCTCGACGGCGATCGACGAAGCCGGCCACGCCGTCATCCGCGTGCGCGACACCGGCGTCGGCATGAACGAGAGCGAGATCACCGCCGCGCTCGAGCCGTTCCGTCAGGTGGGCGGCGCCCGTCGCGCCGGCGGCGCCGGTCTCGGTCTTCCCCTGACCAAAGCGCTCGCCGAAGCCAACCACGCCGACTTTTCCATCAAGAGCCGCAAGCAGCAGGGAACGCTGGTCGAAGTCGCGTTTCCCGGCGTCAAAGCCGCGCAGTGAGGGCGGCGGAGCGACGTCCGGTCCGTTAACCTCTTAAGCTAACGTTAGCTTGTTCACGGCTATGGATTCTTTCCCCATCTCGGCTCTCGCCGGCGAGGGAGCAATGCCGTTCAATTTCGTCGCGCGCGTGTTCCGCGCCTCCATTCACAGCGAACGCGAACTCGCCGGCTACATCGCCACGGTCACGGCCCTCTGCGTCGCGTTGGCGCTGGCCGTCGACGTGACCAACCAGTTGGCGTTCTTCGTCGACTGGACGGCCTGCCTGCGCTCGTGGGCCATTACGGCGTTCCTCTCGCTCGCGCTCGCGGCGCCGATCGCGCGCGCGATCGGCAAGGCGCACCTCGAACTCTACCGCGCCAAGCTGCGCGCCGACGCGTTGAGCCTCACCGATCCGCTCACCGGCCTTCCCAATCGGCGTGCCTTGATGGAAGCGGCCGCCGTCGCGGCGCCCGATTTGTTGGCGCTGGTGATCTTCGACATCGATCGGTTCAAAGGGGTCAACGACGCCTATGGCCACATGGCGGGCGACGCCGTCCTGCGCTCGCTCGGTCAGATGATGGCGGCCGAACTCGGCCCGTTCGGCTGCGTGGCGCGGGTCGGCGGCGAAGAATTCGCGCTGCTGTCCGCGGGCATCTCGCCCGCAGCGCTGGCGACCCATCTGATCGCCTTTTGCGACCGGGTGCGATCGACGTCCGTCCTCGCCAACGGCCTGTCGGTCAGGGTGACGATCTCGGCCGGGGTCGCGCTGCACGAGCAGGGCGGCAGCTTCGAGGAACTCTATTCAGAAGCCGATCGCGCGCTCTACGCGGCGAAGGCCGCTGGCCGCAACCAAATCCACTTTCCGCCGGCGTTCGAGGCGACGCTATCGAAGATCGGCGCCAAAACCGGCGCGCCGGAGCGCCAGCCGCTCGCGCGCAGCGCCTGACGGCGGACCGGGCGCCGCATATCGCGGCGTCGCGGCCCTGCTCGGGTCACTCGGGGGTCGCGGCCGGCTGGCCCGTGAGAAGCGTCGACAGTCCCGGCCCGTCCGCCGGCCGCTGGGGTTCGGACGCCAATTCGATCGCCCAATAGACCCGGAGCTGAGTGCGGGCGTCTTTCGCGACGGCGATGCCGAAGCGCGTCGCGTGGGGAATGAGAAGATTGGCGTCATGCTCGGGGGAGCCGCGCCAGCCGGCCAGCGCCTCCTCGGCGGAATAGTAGCCGCCGCCGAGGTTCTCGCCCGCTTCCGTCGTATCGACGCCGGCGCCGGCGAGGCGCGAACGAAAGCTCCCAGCGACGTCGTGGGACAGCGCGTCGGCGGCGACCATAGCGTCGGCCTGGCGCTGCGCCATCGCCGTCAGCGCCGGATCGAGCCGCACCGCGCCGAGGCTGCGGCTAGCGCGATAGGCGTTCAGCGCCGCGGCGGCGGCGGCCGGGTCGAGACGGATGGCGGCGACCGCGCGTAGGACCTGCGGGTCGACGGGGCCGTTCTGCAGCGCCTCTTCGCCGCAGCCGGCGAGAGCCAGCGCTGCGAACGGCGCGAGGGCGACCTTGAGCCTCATCGCGCTTGTCCCCGTCTCATGGCGACGCGCCGGCGCCCGGCGCCGCACGCGGGTGTCGCGAAAATCGCGCCGTAGAGGTCGACGCGCTTTTGCAGCGGGCGGGCGCTCATGGCGAGGCGACGGGATTCGGCAAGGAGAGAAGATTCATCGCCGCCGCCGGCGCGGCGTTCCGCGCGCTCGCGATCGCCTCGCCGCCGGGGTCGATTCCATAGACGTCGTCGCGGAAATTCGCCGCGCCGTCTCGATTCGACCAGCCGGTGAGATAGACCCAGATCACCGGCGCCGGCCGCGTGAGCTTGACGTCCTCGCGCGCGCCGGCCTTGACCTCGGCCTGCAGCGCCGCCTTGTCCCAGACGCCCAGCGGGCCGCCGCTCACGCCCTGCAACAGCCATTCGGCGAAATCGTAGACGCCCTGAACGCGGACGCAGCCGTGGCTGAGAAAGCGATAGTCGGCGCCGAACAGGCGCTTCGCCGGCGTGTCGTGCATATAGACCGCGAGCTTGTTGGGCATGCCGATGCGGATCGCGCCGAGCGAATTGCCGGCGCCCGAGTCCTGGCGCAGGATGTAATTGGCCGCCCGCTCGCTCGCCCAATTGATCGTCTTCGGGTCGACCTCGGCGCCAGACGCGTCGAGGATGCGGATCTTCTCGCGCGCGAGGTAGCCCGGATCCTTCTGCATCTTGGGGATGATTTCGTTCTTGATGATCGAGGTCGGCACGGTCCAGGTCGGGTTGAGGTTGACGACCGAAATACGGGCCGCGATCTCGGGCGAGGGATGCTCGACGTCGCCGACGATCGCGACGAAGCGGCGAACGACGCGCCCGTCCTCGACCGCCTCGACTGAAGCCGAGGGCAGATTGACGACGACATAGCGCTCGCCGAAGGGAAACTCGACGCCGGCGAGCCGCTGCGCGCTGGCGGCGAGCTGCGCCGCGCGCACGCCGGCGGGAACGTTGATCGCCTCAAGGGTCGCGCCGGCGACGACGCCGGTCTGGCGCAATCCCATGCGCGCCTGAAAACGCTTCACCGCGGCCGTCAAATCCGCGTCCCAGGCGCGGCCGGCCGGCCGCTCGCCCGCCTTTTCCGCGTCGAGGTCGCCTTCGACGGCGAGCCGCCGGCGCAGCGCAGCGACGGCCGGCCCCTTGGCGCCCGGCCGCAACGGCGCGACATCGGTCGGCCAGCCGCCGGCGGCGACGATTCCCGCGTAGCGCTCGGCGGCCTTGGCGGTGGCGGAGACGGTGTCGGGCCGCAGCGTCGGCGTCGGGTCGTCCGACAGCGCGGTTTCCAGCGGCGGGGCGGGCGGCGCGACTTTCTTCTTCGGCTTGAGCGGCGCGCCCGCGTCGAGATCGACGGGAATGGGCGCGGCGGAGGGGAGCGCCGGCGCAGCGTCGACCTCCGGCGCCGGAGCGGCGGTCCTCAAAACGCTCGGCGCCGCCATGAGGGGGCTCGCGGGCGCGGGCGCTTCCTGCCCGGCGGCGGCGCAGGCGAGAGCCAGGCCCAAAAGCACTCCCACTGTCGCAACCGAAAGCTTCATCTTTGAAGGCCCAACGCCGAACCGCCCGCCCGAGCGACTATCAAGCACGAGATGGTTACTAAATCGCCACGGCGGCGACTTTGCGGCGCCCGCCCCGAGAGAAGGGCCGACGACGACGATTCGCAACCGCCGCGGGCCGGAAGCGCCCAAGAGCGAAGTCTGCTCGACGTCGACCGAGCGCGATGGGCGGGTCACGAGATTGAGCGCGCGCGCGCAGCCGTGGACCGACGGTTTTGGCGTTAGGCTTCGGCTTGCCGCTCGGCGCGGCGCGAACGGAGCGGCCACGCCGCGGCCCTTGTCGCCCGCTGCGCCCGACCCTAAGCTCGCGCCATGATCCCGGACATCGCCGCCCGCGTCTACAACCACGCCTTCCGCATCGACCCGATCGTGCGCACGCTGCTCGATACCGACTTTTACAAGCTGTTGATGCTGCAAATGATCTGGAAACTGCACCGCGGGCGCCGGGTCGCTTTTCAGCTCGCCAACCGCACCAGCGAGGTGCGGCTGGCCGACATCGTCGACGAACGCGAACTCGTCGACCAGCTCGACCACGCGCGCACGCTGCGCCTGGCCAAGAACGAGCTGATCTGGCTCGCCGGCAACACGTTTTACGGCGCCAAGCAGATCTTCGCCCCCGACTTCATGGAATGGCTCGGCGAATTCCGCTTGCCGGAATACGAGCTGACCCGGCGCGATGGCCAGTACGAATTGCGCTTCGCCGGGCCGTGGACCGATACGACGATGTGGGAGATCCCGGCGCTGGCGATCATCAACGAATTGCGCGCGCGCGCCGCGACGCGGTCGATGAGTCGTTTCGATCTCGACGTGCTCTACGCCCGCGCCAAGGCCAAGCTGTGGCGCAAGGTGGAGCGCTTGCGCGCGTTGGCCGCCGAAGGGCCGCTGAAAATTTCGGACTTCGGCACGCGCCGCCGCCACGGCTTCCTGTGGCAGCGCTGGTGCGTCGAAGCGCTGCAGGAGGGGCTCGGCGACAATTTCATCGGCACGTCGAACGTCAAGCACGCGATGGACACCGGCCTCGAGGCGGTCGGCACCAACGCCCACGAACTGCCGATGGTCTACGCCGCCCTGGCGAACGACGAAGCGGCGATGCGCGAAGCCCCCTATGACGTGCTGCGCGACTGGGCGCGGATGTACGACGGCAATCTGCTCGTCGTCCTGCCCGATTGCTTCGGCACCACTTCGTTCCTCGAACGCGCCCCCGACTGGGTCGCCGACTGGAAGGGCGCGCGGCCCGACTCCAAGGAGCCGATCGCCGGCGCCGAGGAATTGATCGCGTGGTGGAAGCGGCGCGGCCGCGACCCCCGGGAGAAACTGATCGTGCTCTCCGACGCCATGGACATCGACACGATCGAATCTTCGGCGCGCGCGTTGCGCGGCAAGACCAACCTCTCCATCGGCTGGGGCACCAATCTGACCAACGATTTCAAAGGCTGCGCGCCGGCTGGGGTCGACGGCGAACTGCGGGCGATTTCGATCGTGTGCAAGGTGGTCGAGGCGGACGGGCGCCCTGCCGTCAAGCTCTCCGACAATCCCAACAAAGAGCTCGGGCCGCCCGAAGAGATCGCGCGTTACCGCCGCATCTTCGGCGTGGCCGGCATGACGGCGCAGCCGGTGCTGGTGTAGCGCGGCGCGAAGGGGCGTTCTTGCTTGCCCGGGGGGCGCCCGCCGACGTCGCCGCAACGCCGCGCCCAGGCCGGCGGTCTCGCGCCGCCTGCGGAGATTTGCTAGAGCGCGGGAATGGACAGCGCGGAATTCGACCGGTTCGCCGACGAATACGAGGCGCAGCACCGGGCCAATATCGCCATCACCGGCGAAAGCCCCGAATTTTTCGCGGCGTACAAGATCGCCGAGCTTGCGCGCTTCGCCGCCGAGCTGCCGGCCGCGCCCGAGCGGATTCTGGATTTCGGGTCCGGCATCGGAAACTCGATCCCGTTCTTCCGCGAGCGTTTTCCCTCAGCCGCCCTGACCTGCGCCGACGCGTCGTCGCGCAGCATGGCGCTGAGCCGCCAACGCTTCCCGGGGCCGGAGCGCTACGCGCTCGTGGAGGGACGCGAGCTTCCGCTCGACAGCGACGCCTTCGACGTGACGTTCTCGGCCTGCGTCTTCCATCACATCCCGCACGAGGAGCACGGCCGCTGGCTGAGGGAGCTGCTTCGGGTCACTCGGCCGGGCGGATTGCTGGCGATCTTCGAGCACAACCCGCTCAACCCCCTGACGGCGCGGGCCGTGAACACATGTCCATTCGACGAGAACGCCAGACTCGTTCGAGCCGCGGCCCTGCTCCGCTCGCTCGAGGACGCGGGATGGGCGGCGCCCGCGGCGCGTTATCACATCTTTTTTCCTCACGCCCTCGCCGGGCTCCGTCCGCTCGAAAGACGCCTCGGCTGGGCGCCGCTCGGAGGCCAGTACTCGGCGAGAGCGCGGAAACCCTGAGGCGAGAGGGTCCCACGGCGGCGTTTCTCGTTGGCGGGTCTCGCCGACACAGGCGCCGACCTCCTCGACGCGGCGTCGCGCCGGAACGGTCATTTATGGCCTGCGAGGCGCGAGCACCGCGCCCTCGGATCCCGTCCGCACCACTTTGTAATCGTCCGCGATCTCTCGATCGATGGCCGGGGGCAACCGATTGCTGCTCCCATCCTTCGCCATGGTCTGGATCGCGGCGTAATAGCCGGTCCTCAGCCGCTCCGTGACCACGCGGGGGTCGATGAGTCCTTGCTCGAGCTTCTGCCCGGCGAGAAAGAAGTCGATCTCGAACCCTTTGCCGGCCCAGTAACAAAGGCTGAGGTCCTCGCAGGCCACCGGTCCCGGCTGCTTCGCCAGCAACGCGATCACCTCGCCCGCTTCACGCGCGCGCTCGCTCCCCCGCCACAGTTCACGGGCCTCCAACAGGCGGAGCGGCGCCAGCACGCTCAAGCCGAGCGTCAGGAGCAGGATCCACCACGCGGCGTTGCCGGGGCCGGGGCCCACAAGGAAGCCTGCTCCAACCGTGGCCGAAGGGCCCTCTTCGTCGAGCCGCCCGATCGCGAGCCCGATCATGAGGCACAGAGCGATTTCCAGGTCGAAGATCGCGGTCATGCCGGCGCCGACGCCGCCCAACACGAAGATCGCCAGGGCCGCGGAGACAGCGGCGTAGTAGACGACAAGGCGGCCTTCCGTGCGCCGCCACGCCGAAGGCAGGGCCAACGCCCCGAGCACAAGCAACGGCAGCGCCGTCGCGAACCATTCGCCGCTGTGGGAATAGGCCCGGCCTAGGCTCCAGGCGCGCGGATCGCGGAACACCCCGTCAAAAAAGCCCCAACCGTAGGCGGCGAAGCAAAGCGCCAAGGCCGAGGCCAGCAGCGCCGCGCAAGCGACGAGCCAGAGCGCCAGCGCCTCGCGGCGATTCACCGCCAGCCAAAGGGTCGCAGCCAGGGGAATCGGCAGGAGCAGGTGCTTCACGAATCCCGCCGCGAGCATCAGGCCCGCCGCGAGCAGGAACAGCCATCCGCGCTGCTCGCTGGCGAAAAACGCGAGCAGGCCGAACAGCATGATCCCGTGGCCAAGCCACTGAGGATCGTCGATTCCGACGTACCCGGGGTACAGCGCGGCGTTGTAGCCGAGCAGCAAGAGCCCGGAGACCAGCCCCGCGCGGGCGTCGCCCGAGAGCCGCCTCACCACGGCGGCGACGGCGACGGCCGAGGCGAAGAGGCCTATGAACGCCAGCAGCCGGCCGGCGAACAGCGTGTCTCCGAGCCAGCGCCCGAGCCAGCCCGCCGCGTAGAACGAGAGAGGCGGGTAGTTGTTCGCGGACAGCGAGTCAAAGGCGGGATAAAGAGGCTCGCCGGAAATCCATCGAGCCGCGAGAACGGCGTTCCAGCCTTCGTTGTAATTGGTTCCGAAGCGTAGCGTGGCGCGCCATACGGGAGCGATCAGCAGCAAGGCTGTTGTTGCGGCAAGGGCCCACACCGCCCACGTCTGCGCCCGAGACCGAATCAAAGGGGGTTGCTCTCATGCGTGAAAACGCCGGGGCCCACGAAGCGACGCGCCTCAAACTGCGCCGCTTCCTAGCGCTTCCCGCCGACTTTCTCCAGACGGCGCCGGCGCCGACCCAATTTGCTCCGTCTTGGAGCTCCCCGCCGCCGACGCGCCGGCGAACAGCGGCGCTGCGGCGACAGCGCCCGCTTGCTCTCCCGCTCTCGTCGATCTTACGGGCACACGCCGCCCGGGCCTTGGCAGACGGTCCAGGCCGGACTTTGGGCGTTTTCGTAAAGCGTGCCGGCAGTCTCCTGGACGACGCTGGTCCCCATCGCCGCCTTGAACCGATGAAAGCCGAGGCCGATCCGGGAAAAGCAGACCATTCCGGCGTTGGCCGTGCACTCGTAGGCGTCGTCGACGTAAAAATGCAATTGCATGCCGGTGTGGTTGATGAACGTGAATTGCAACAGCCTCCCCTGCGCGTCGGCCGCGCCGAGGCCCGCCGTCAGCATGGCGACCATGGCCGCCACGAGCGCGCTCTTCTTCATTTTCGACCTCCTCCCTTTCCGAGTCTCGCCCGCCCATCCCCGTTTCTGGCCGCGGATCGGCTTGACCGCGGCAAGGTTGCCGGCGCGCTTTACGCATCGTCAATGTGGAAAACTGACGCACCATGCAATCGCGCTGATCGGCGGGCGGCGATCATCGCCTGATCGGGCGCGCCGGCGCGGCTGCTCGACGTCGGGCCGCTCGCCGGGGCCGCGTCGCACGTGGCGATCGCGACGCCCGTGCTCGCCGCCAGTCGGCGTCGTCTCGCTCATCGCGCTGGCGATCCTCGCCCAGCCACCGTTCTCGGCGCTGTTCGCCTGGGCGACGCTCGGCGAAACGATGACGGCGCGACAAATCTTCGGCCGCGCGGCAAGTCCGGCCGGTCGCGCCAACGCGAAACCCGCACGGAGCGTCGCCGCTCAATTAGGGTGTCTCGTCGGGGGGCGCGGTCCATCGCATCACCGTAACCTGAACAATCACTTTTCCAGCGCCGCATCGGCAAGGGAAACAACCGCCGCCGAAAGACTCGCGTCGGACTGCTGCGCGAGCTTGCGCAGCAGAGAATCGTCGGCCGTCGCGTAGCGCGCTCCCTTGGCCAGCGCGAGCGCCAGATAGACGCAGTCATAAGCGGGATGAGAAAGCGCGATGGCGATCCGCGTCGCCGCGCGCAGCAGCCCGCGCATCGGCACGAGTTCGATATCGCAGCGTTCCAACAACCGCGCCGCAAGATCGGCTTCTTCGTGGGAGAGTTCGCCGCGCTGCGCCTTCTTCCATAGAATGTTGGCGCATTCGGCGACGAGCAAGTCCGGCGCCATGAGCCGAGCGTTGCGGCGCAACGCCAGCGCCTGTTGCGTTTCCTGCTCGTCGACGACCCATTTAACCGCGATGCTCGCGTCGACGATGAATGTTTTCACCGCTCCTCGCGGCCTTCTCTCAACAGCAGTTCCGATGGCGTCTGACGGCGGCGCACGGTCATCGCGCGAAGCTCAGCGGCGAGGTCGTCGAACGAGGCCTCGGGTTCTTCGCCGAGAACCTGCCGCAGGATTTCACGATGCTCGGCCTCCGCCGACCGGCCGTGGCGGAACGCTCGGCGCTTCAGACGGTCGATGATGTCGTCCTCGATGTTGCGAACGTGAAGATTGCCCGCCACAGGGACATCCTTTGCTCTCAATGGGCACAATGATAGCACTCGTGGCGCATCGCTTCAAGGCTTGCGACGGCGGCCGTCGCAGCCGTCGCGGGCGGCGTGCTATAGACAGCCCCCCAACGCGCTGCGCCCCATGAAACCGCGGCGTCCATCCCAACGGAGCCGCACAACATGGCTTTCCAAGGCTTCGGCCCGCAAGCGCTGCCCTTTCTCAAGGCGCTCGCCTTTCACCAGAGCAAGGAGTGGTTCGAGGACAACCGCGCGACTTACGAATCCCAGCTCAAGGGCCCGCTCGGCGATCTCGTCGAGGAACTCGCTTCGCGCTTTGCCAAGTCGAGGACGCCGCTGAAGGGCGACCGCAAGGCCTCGCTGTTCCGCATCCACCGCGACGTGCGCTTCGCCAAGGACAAGAGCCCTTACAAAACCAACGCCGGCGCGGTGTTGACGCGCACGGGCGCAAAGAACGAACCCGGCCTCCTCTACATCCACGTCGCCGCGGACGGCTGCTTTTGCGCCGCCGGGTTCTACCAGCCCGAGCCCGCCGAGCTGGCGCGGCTGCGCGGCGCGATCGCGCGCGCGCCCAAGGCCTGGAGCGCGATGACCGCCAAGCTCGCCAAGGCGGACCTCGCGCTGTCCGACGAATACGCGATGAGGCGCGCGCCGCGCGGCTTCGAGGACGTCGCCGATCCCGTAATCGCCGCGGCGCTGCGCAATCAGTCGTTCATCTGCTCGCGGCCGATTCTCGATGCGCGCCTCTCGGCGCCGGGCCTCGTCGACGATCTCCAGGCTTTCGCGAGGGACGCCATGCCGCTGCTCGAATGGGGCTGGAGCGCCGTCGTCGACGCGAGGTGAAGGCGCGGGCCGTCGTTTTCGGGTGGCGCGGGACGCGCGAAAGCGCACAATGGGCGAAATCAAATCGGACCCGCGTCATGCTCGACATGCCCAACGCCCCCGTCAATCCGGGCGCCGACTATCCCACGGTGAGAAAGGCGATCGAATTCATTTCGACGCATTGGCGCGACCAGCCCTCGATCGAGACTGTCGCCGACCGCGTCGGCCTGTCCGCCTCGCACTTTCAGCACGTCTTCAAGCGCTGGGCGGGGCTGACGCCCAAGGCGTTTCTGCAGGCGATCACCATCGAGCGCGCGCGCGAACGGTTGCGCGATTCGGCCAGCGTGCTCGACGCCGCCTACGACGTCGGCCTTTCCGGCCCGAGCCGCCTGCACGACCTCTTCGTCGCCCACGAGGCGCTGACGCCGGGCGACTACCGCCGCGACGGGTTGCGCCTCGCCTACGGCTTCCACCCCTCCCCGTTCGGCGAAGCGATCGTCGTCGCCGCGCCGCGGGGCCTGGCGGGCCTCGGTTTCGTCGACGAGGAGAACCGCGCCGCCGCGCTGGCCGACATGCGGCGTCGTTGGCCGCGCGCCGTCTTCATCGAGGACGCCGCCGCCACCGCGCCGCTCGCTGCGCGCGCGTTCGATCCCCAGTTGTGGCACCCGGACGCGCCGCTGCGCATCGTCATGATCGGCACGGATTTCGAGGTGCGGGTGTGGGAGACGCTGCTGGCGGTGCCGTTCGGCCGGGCCACCACCTATGCCGACATCGCGCGCCGTCTCGGCAAGCCCAAGGCGGCGCGCGCGGTCGGCGCGGCGGTCGGGCGCAATCCGATCTCCTTCGTCGTTCCCTGTCATCGCGTTCTGGGTCGCTCGGGCGCGCTGACCGGCTACCACTGGGGGCTGGCGCGCAAGCAGGCGATCATCGGGTGGGAAGCGGGACAGGCGCAGGCGCGGTAAGCGGCGCACGGGCGAACGGCTCGCAGGCGCCTGAATAACGCCGGCCGGACGCGCTGCAAACAAAAACGACCCGCTCCCGGGGAATCCGGGCGCGAGCCGTAATTGCATCCCCTTGCCGGTTCATCCGCGGTCAAGGAGAAAGACGTTGCGCGGGGATCAGACCGCTTTGAGATTGTCCGCCGAGGACTTGCCGGTCTTGCGATCGGCGACCACGTCGAACGAGATCTTCTGGCCCTCGTTGAGGCCGGAAAGACCCGCGCGCTCAACCGCGCTGATGTGGACGAACACGTCCTTGCCGCCGTCGTCCGGCTGAATGAAGCCGAAACCCTTTTGCCCATTGAACCACTTCACGGTTCCTTGCGCCATAGACCGTTTCCTTGCGTTAGAAGCGAAGATAAATCGCGCGCGAGCGCGACCGACGATGATTCGAGTTTTGGGAGAAGGTCGTCAGTCTGACGCGAACCGCGCCGAGGCCAAGTCGTTCGGCCGAAGCCCGATCAAAAGCAATATAACCTCTTTTTGTTCGACCCGCAAGAGCTAACGAGTCAAAATTCGCCGCGATACTTATCAGTCGGGGCAAATCGCGTCGATTTGGCGAACGGCTTCCGCGCTTTACAAATCGCGACGCCCGACGCCGACTATCAAGGTTCGTCGTCCGCGCCCGACGCCGCGGCGCCGTGACGCGGCCGACGCGTCGCGCCATTGCCATGAGGGGCGAGTTGCGCGAATATTGCAAGTCGAGCTTGCTGATTCCCGCGACATTCGGTCGACGTCGCAATTCTCGCCAGGGTGGGCGCGCGGCATGAAGATTCTGACGGCGCTCGCCCTGCTCGTGGTGGCCAACGTAGGCCTGTTGCTGTGGGGCGAGGCGCCGCTCGTTTGGACCTCGACGGCCAGCGACCAGTGGAATCGCAGTTGCCGCTATTACTATCCCCTCCGCACGTTCGAGCTGGTCGTGCCGTTGAGCCAAAATTGTCCGCATTGGACGGAACCGCGCTAGAGTCGCACGGGTCGGGTCGACAAAGCTTGGGGGAGCGAAAATGGCCGCAGAATCGGGCGCCGACGCGGCGTCGATCGGCGGCGCGGAGAAGGAAATCGGCGTCGGCCGCATCGTCGTGGCGATGCCTCGTCGGCACGGCGATCGAGTTCTACGATTTCTACATCTACGGCACCGCCGCCGCGCTGGTGATCGGGCAGGCCTTCTTTCCCCGATCGGCGCCCGACGCGCAGGCGCTCTACGCCTTTCTGACCTTCGGCGTCGCCTTTGTGGCGCGACCGCTCGGATCGGTTCTTTTTGGCCACTTCGGCGACCGCGTCGGACGCAAGGCGACGCTGGTGGCGACGATGCTGACGATGGGCGCGTCGACGACGCTGATCGGCGTGCTGCCGGGCTACGCGGAGGCGGGCGTCCTCGCCCCTTGGCTGCTGTGCCTGCTGCGTTTCGGCCAGGGCGTCGGGCTCGGCGGCGAATGGGGCGGCGCGGCGCTGCTCGCCACCGAGAACGCGCCGCATGGGCGGCGCGCCTGGTTCGGCATGTTCCCGCAGCTCGGGCCGCCGCTCGGCTTCATCCTCGCCAATGGCCTGTTCCTGCTGCTCGTCATCGGCTGGGGCGAGACGAACTTCGTCGCCTGGGCCTGGCGCATTCCGTTCCTGGCGAGCGCGGCGCTGGTGGCGATCGGGCTCTACGTCCGCGTCGCGCTCGTCGAAACTCCGGTCTTCCGCGCGGTGCTCGCCCGGCGCGAACGCCTCGACGTTCCGCTGATCGACGTGCTGCGCAGCCATTGGCGTCCGCTGATTCAGGGCTCGTTGGCGATCGTCGTGTGCTATGCGTTGTTCTACGTCTCCTCCGTCTTCGCGCTCGGCTATGGCGTGAACGCGCTGCATATCGCGCGCAGCGAATTTCTCGCCATGCTGTGCCTGGCCGCGGCGTGCATGGCGCTGGCGACGCCGCTTTCGGCGGCGCTCGCCGATCGGTGCGGGCGGCGTCCGGTGTTGCTCGGCGCGAGCGCCCTGGCGGCGCTGGTGGGCTTGGCGCTGCCGAGCCTGCTCGGCGCGGGCGTCTTGGGCGCGCTGACGTTTCTTTGCCTCGCGCTCGGCGTCATGGGTCTCACCTTCGCTCCTCTGGGCGCCCTGCTGCCCGAGCTCTTCCCGGCTCGCGTCGGCTACACCGGCGCTTCGAGCGCCTATAACCTGGGCGGCATTCTCGGCGCGTCGCTCGCGCCCACTCTCGCCCAGCTGCTGCTGGAGCGCGGCGGCCTCGCCTGGGTCGGCTACTACATCGTTGCGGCCGCCGCGATCAGCTTTCTCGCCCTGCTCAGCGTGAAGGAGACGGCGCCTGTCGACGGTTAGTCGACGAGCCCGCCCGGCCTCGCCCGCGCGCCATGACGCGCTTGGAAAGATGGTCACCCGATAGCCGACGGTGAGCGAACCATCGGCGTTCCCCTCCGAGCGACATTCCCATGTCTCGTCGCCCTGTCGGGCGTCCGCTCAGGCAATTATCACCAAATGCCACGCAATTTATCGACTTCTATTTGTAGCGAAAAAGCCACATAATCCTTCCGGCCGTCGTTTAGATTACTTCATTCCTGGAAGATGACAGCGTTGACAGGCAATTACGTTGCGTCCAGACTCGGCCGCCAGCGTCAATGAGAGGAGCGTCGTCGTGACGAAATTCTCGATTTCGAGGGACTCTGACCAACGCGCCTGGACGAAATTGCGGACCTATGACGGTCGGGGTTTCGATCTGGACGCGTTATTTCGGCGACTGGAGCGGATCGAGGCGAGGCGGGGCGGCGGACGAACCAGCGCGGTGGCGTCGCTGGCGCGGCGCCGGGACGCCGAGCTTCTCGCCCTTGGCGGGGCGTTCGAGGCGGCGTGGGCGCGCGAACTCGCGGCCTTGATCGAAATGAAGCGGGCGAAGACGCCGGAGGCGGAGGCCCTCGCCAGATCGGCGCGGGCGGCGACGGCGCGGATCGCGGCCAAGATCGAGGCGACCGTCGCCACGACGCTGGACGGTTTGAAAGTCAAGGCGCGAGCGATTCTGTGGCGGCGCAACGGCGAACCTTTGGAAGTCGTCGATCCCTGCGCTCGGACCCGCGACGATGCTCAGGTCGCGACGTCCGCTTCGCAAGCTCCGTGAGTGTTCGGACCAATCCCATTGCGGCCGCGCCGCGACCGCTCGCACTGAGACGTTTTGCCGCGGAGACGGGGTTCGAGCGTTAACGGTCTCGCTGAGAAACTGTGCCAAGTTGCCGTCGGGGAAGGGCTCGGCTGACGCGGGAAGCGACCTCGGGTCGGCTCTTAGCCAATCGCCACGACGCATTTTCCGCCGACGACGCGCTGGGCTTCGTCGGAATCCGCCGCGAGGGGAGCCGCGGCGCCCTGATTCGCCGCGGGCCGACAGCGTTTCGCGGCTCGCGCCTCGGCGCCCGGCCAATCACGCCGCGGCCGAGACTTCGTGGGCGGAAACCGCCTCGCCGCGCATGACGCGCGGCCCGAAGCGCATCACGCGCATTTTACGTCTGCACTGCGGCGATAGAAGGCGCACAATGCCGAGTCGGTCATTGCCATGCGGATTCCGGCGCTGCCGGAGCGGGTGGCTCAATTCCGCATCGTGCCGGTTGCGAACCCATTGTCGCCACGCGGCCAAGCCGCGATCGACGGCGCCCGAACAGAGCGGCGTCGCCGAGCCGTCTCCGTCCGCGAGGTCTTTCTCGCCGGGCCTTGCGGGAGATGACGGGGGTCGCCCAGCTTCGCTTAAGGATCGAAATCGGGCGGGCCGACGCTTCATCGCCATCGGCCGCGGCGCCCAGGGGCGTCTGGCGGCCGAAAAGGCCCTGCGCAAGTCAAAGGCGAAGTTCGCCGCGCTGTTCGCCCTGCTCTCCGAGCGGATGGCGCTGATCCGACTCGACGATGAACGGGTGTTGAACGTCAGCGGCGGCTTTTGTCAATATTTCGGCTACGGCGCGAGCGAAGTCGTCGGACGATCGACGCTTCCCGGCGAGCTCGGCTTGTGGGTCGACGCCGGCCGCCGGCGCCAATGGCGGGAGGCGATCGAGCGCGACGGCGAGGTCCACGACTTCGAGGCGCCGATGCGGCGCAAGGATGGCGCGCTTCTCAAGGCGCTGCTGTCGGCCAAGCGGGTCGAGGTCGACGGCGAGCCTTGCGCGCTGACGGTCGTGCGCGACGTCGACGAGCGCGACAGGTTCGCCGAGCGCGAGGAGCCAGTCGCCCATTACGATCCGCTGACCGGCCTGCCCAACCGCCGGCTGCTCGACGACCGCCTGCGCCAGGCGATCAGCCACAACGATCGCGCCGGCGCTCGCATGGCGGTCTGCGCGCTCGACCTCGACGGCTTCGGGGAAGTCAATGACCTGCTCGGCCGCCAGGCCGGGGACCAGATGCTGATCGAGGCGGCGAAGCGTCTGATGGCCGGCGTGCGCAGCGGCGATACGGTGGCCCGGCTCGGCGGCGACGAATTCGCCATCGCGCTCTCGGGGCTGATCAGCGACGACGAGTGGCGATCGGCGCTCGACCGCCTGCTTGTCGCGCTTTCGGCCCCCTATGCGTTCGGCGACCGCATGCGGAAGGGCCTCTCCGCAAGCGTCGGCGTGACCCTGTATCCCAACGATCCGGCCGACCCTGACACCCTGATTCGTCACGCCCGCGAAGCCATGTTGGCCGCCAAGCAGGCGGGCAACAACCGCTGCCATATGTTTGACGCCGAGATCGAGCAGCGCATCGAGGCGCGCCGCCAAACCCGTCGGCGGCTCGCCAAGGCGCTGGAATCCGGGCAGTTCCGCCTCCACTACCAACCCCAGGTGGACTGCCGAACCGGCCGCTGCGTCGGCGCCGAGGCGTTGATCCGCTGGCAGCATCCCACGCTCGGCCTGCTGCCCCCGGCCGAGTTCCTGCCGCTGATCGAGAGCGCCGATCTGGCGCTCGAGGTCGGCGAGTGGGTGATTCGCGAGGCGTTGTCGCAGATCGTGCGATGGCGGCGCGAAGGCGTCGATCTGACCGTCAGCGTCAACGCCTTCGCCCGCCAATTGCAACAGCCGAACTTCCCCGGCGCGCTCGCCGTCGCCATGGAGCGTTGCCCCGAGGCGGGACGGGACCGTCTGCAGATCGAGATCGTCGAGACGGCGGCGTTGAAGGACCTCGATGTCGCGCGGCAAATGATCGAGGACTGCCGCAAACTCGGCGTCTCGTTCTCCCTCGACGATTTCGGCACCGGCTATTCGACCCTCGCCCACGTCCGCCATCTGCCGGTGGCGGAGATCAAGATCGACCAGTCCTTCGTGCGTCAAATGCTGGCGCGCTCGGAAGACCTGGCGATCGTCGAAGTGGTGATCCGGCTGGGGCGCGCTTTCGGCCGCTCGCTCGTCGCCGAAGGGGTGGAAACCCCGGCGCACATCGTGCGCTTGCTGGCGCTCGGTTGCGACGTGATGCAGGGCTTTGCGTTGGCGCGGCCGATGCCGCCGGACGACATCCCGCGCTGGGTGCGCGAGTTCCGCCCCGATCCGGCATGGGGCCGGGCGGCCGTCGGCATGGACGAGCGCGCGGCAGGGACGTTCGGAGGCGAACGAGACGCCGCCGCGGTGGAGATTCGCGTCCCAACTCTTTGAGCCGAGCCGCCCCCCTACCTGCGCCCGAACAGCCGCTCGATGTCGACGAGCTTCAGTTCGACGTAGGTCGGGCGGCCGTGGTTGCATTGGCCGGCGCCCGGGGTCGCCTCCATTTCGCGCAACAGCGCGTTCATCTCCTCGGGGCGGAGCTTGCGGCCCGAGCGGACGGAGTGGTGACAGGCGATGGTCGCCAGGCGGTGGTCGAGCCGGCGCTCGAGCGAGAGCGCGCCGTCCTCGGCGGCCAAATCCTCGGCGAGATCGCGCAGAAGCGCGGCCATGTCGGCGCCGTCGAGCGCCGCCGGGGCTTCGCGCAGCAGCGCCGCGCCGGGGCCGAAGCCTTCGACGACCAGCCCGAGCTTCTCCAGCTCCTCCCCGCGCTCGACCAGCGCCGCCGCGGCGCGCGGTTCGAGATCGACCACCAGGGGCGTGAGCAGGATCTGCCGGACGACGCCGCTCTGCTCGCGCTGGCGCTTCAGCTTCTCGTAGACGATGCGCTCGTGCGCGGCGTGCTGGTCGACGATCACGATTCCCTCGCGCGTCTGGGCGACGATATAGGCGTCGTGAACTTGCGCGCGCGCGGCGCCGAGCGGCGCGGCGAGGTCGGCGCTTTGCGCCGGCGCGGCGCCGGCTGAGGCGTCGGCGGCGGGGGCGAAATCGCCGAACGAGGCCTGCGCGCCTTCGGCGAAGCGGTCGCCGCTCGTCCGTTCCGGCGCGGCGGGCGAAGCGCGCCAGTCCCAGTTCTGCGGCGCCGGCGCCGCGCCCCGCCACGGCGGCGCGCGCATCGCGGCGAGCGTATCGGCGCCGCCGGTCGTCGTCGCGCGGTGCCGCGCCGCTTCGAGCGCCTGCTTGACCGCGCCGACGACGAGGCCGCGCGCGAGGCCGCCGTCGCGAAAGCGCACCTCGGCCTTGGCGGGATGGACGTTGACGTCGATCTCGCGCGGATCGCAGACGACGAATAGCGCCGCGACGGCGTGGCGGCCTTGCGGGAGGTAGTCGAGATAGGCCGCGCGCAGCGCCCCGGCGACGAGCTTGTCGCGCACGGCGCGGCCGTTGACGAAGAAATATTGCGACAGCGCGTTGGGCTTGTTGAGGGTCGGCAGGCCGACCCAGCCGGTCAGCCGCACGCCCTCGCGCAGCGCGTCGATGCGCAGCGCATTGGCGGCGAAATCTTCGCCCAGCGCCTGGCGCATGCGCTCGCGCTCGCCCGCCTCGCCTTGGCCGCAGGCCGGCCAATCGAACGAGGCGCCGATTTCGGTCGAGAAAGCAAAGCGCGTCTGCGGATGGGCGAGCGCGAGACGGCGCACCGCGTCGGCGCAGGCCTGCGCCTCACTGCGGTCGCTTTTCAGGAACTTCAGCCGCGCCGGCGTGGCGGCGAAGAGATCGCGCGCCTCGACGCGGGCGCCGACCGGGTGCGCCGAGGGGCGCAGCGCGCTTTTGACGCCGTCCTCGACGCGCATCTCGAAGGCTTGCGCCGCGCCGCGCGCGCGCGAGCGGATTTCGAGCCGCGACACGGCGGCGATCGACGGCAGCGCCTCGCCGCGAAAGCCGAGCGTCGCGATTCGCGTCAAATCGCCGTCGGGAAGTTTCGAGGTGGCGTGGCGCTCGACCGACAGCGCGAGGTCGTCGGCGTCCATGCCGACGCCGTCGTCGCTGACGCGGATCAAGGCTCGCCCGCCCGCCTCGATGGCGACGTCGATCCGCGTCGCGCCGGCGTCGAGCGCGTTCTCGACGAGCTCCTTGACCGCCGCCGCCGGCCGCTCGACGACTTCGCCGGCGGCGATGCGGTCGATCAGCAGCGGCTCGAGGCGGCGGATGGACATGGGCGGACTTCGTTGGCTCGGCGGATCGGGGGGCTTCGCGTCGGCTCAAGGGCGAGAGCGTCGCGGCCAGCATGACAGATGAGGACTCGCGCGGCAAAACGCCAGCGCCGCGGCGAAAACACGCAGGGCGCCGAACTCGTCTCGGCTTGTTGGGGGTCAACAGCTCAAATAGGGTGAGGACGTTGGATGTTCAACCAAAAGCGCGCAATCGAAAGGGGACATTGTGATGAAGGGGAAATCGTTGATTCTTTTGGCCGTCGGTCTTGCGCTCATCGCGTCGACGCCGTCTTGGGGTGCGATGGTGGCTTCGCGCAACGCCAAATGGGACTGCAGGACCCACGTCAACGCCAAGGGGCTCAAAGGGCACGCTTGGCAGGCCGAAATGGACAAATGCAAGGCAGACCCGCTGAACTATAAGTAAGCGTTGTCGCGGCGTCGAGCCGCCGCGTCGGCCAATCCGCTGGCGGCTCGTTTCACACCTTTTCCGGCCGTCCCACCAGTACGACGCTGAGCGCGCCGTCGCCGAACAGGCGCTCGGCTACGCGCCGCGCGTCGGCCATCGTCACCGCCGCGATCCTGACGTTGCGCTCGACGAGCCAAGTCGGCGCGTGGCCTTCGAGCTGAATCTCGACGAGCTGGCCGGCGATCTTGGCCGACGTGTCGAAACGCAAGGGATAGGAGCCGACGAGGTAATTCTTGCCCTTCTCTAATTCGTCTTCGCTAAGGCCGTCGTGCGCCATGTCGAGGATTTGGCCGCCGATGACCGCGAGCGATTCGTGGGCGCGTTCGTTCTTGGTGGTGGTGCCGCCGTAGAGATAGCTGGCGTGATCGAGCGTCGAGATCGAGGCCGAAACCGAATAGGCGAGGCCGCGCTTCTCCCTGACCTCGCGGAACAGCCGCGACGAGAGGCCGGTTCCGCCGCCGAGCACGTGCGCCAGCACGATGCCGGCGATGTGATCGGGGTCCTGGCGCGGCGCGGCGGGGCGGCCGAAACGGATGGTCGACTGCGGCACGTCGAGGTCGACGACCTCGACGCCCCCCAATCCGGCGAACGGAGCTTCGCCGACGGCTTTAAGATCGCCGCTCGCCGGCAGATCGGCGAACGCCTGGTCGACGAGAGCGGCCGCGCGCTTTTCGTCGATCGCGCCGACGACGGCGATATGGAGAGCGCCGCGGGCGATGAGCCGGCGGGCGAGCCCGGTCAGATCGTCGCGCTCGATCGCCGCCAGGCTCTCGAGCGAGCCTTGCGTCGGCAGACCGTAGGGGTGGCCGGCGAAGACGCGCGCGCGCCACGCGCGCCCCGCCATCGCCGCGGGATCGTTGGCCTCGCGGCGGAGCTGCGCGTTCATCTGCTCGCGCACGCGCTCGAACGGCGCCTCGTCGAGGCGCGGCGCGTTGAGGGCGAGGCGCAGCAATTCGCCGGCGCGGTCGAGATGGCGCTTGAGGGTGCGCATCCGCCCGCCGATATGGTCGCGTTCGGCGTGGAACGAGAGTTCGATCGCCTTCTCGTCGAGCGCCTGCTGGAAGGTCTGGCTGTCGAGATCGCCTGCGCCTTCGTCGAGCAGGCCCGCGAGCAGCGTCGCCGCGCCCGGCTTGCCCGCCGGGTCCTGCGCCGCGCCGCCGCCGAACGCGAATTCGAGCGAGACAAGCGGAACCGCGTAATCCTCGACCAGCCAGAAGCGAACGCCGCGCGCGCTCGGGAGTTCGCGCACGTTGACCGCGCTCGGGGCGACGGGATTGGCGAGAGACGCATTCATCGGCGTTTCCTCGACTTGGCGTTCGCCTCGACGACCGGCGCCGCGACGAAGGGTTCGTTGGCGGCCTGTCGTCTCAAGCCGCCGTTTCGTCCGCCGGCAGCAGAAATCCGGTGACCCCGCGCCGCCGCTCCAGCTGCTTGCGCGCTGCGGCGAGCACGCTTTCGGCGCCGACCGCCTCGATGCGCTCGGGCCATTCCTGGACGTCGCGGACGGTTTGGCCGGTGGCGAGGGCCGCCCCGTACCAGCGCGCCAGGGTCGCCTGGCTGTCCTGGGCGTAGATCGCGTCGGCGACGAGCCGCGTCTTGGCGCGCTCCAGCGCCTTCGCCTCGACGCCCTCGGCGATCAAAGCGCCAAGAGCCCGATCGATCGCGGCGTCGAGGTCGGGGAGCGAGACGCCGGGCGCCGGCACCGCATAGAGGTAGAACCGCGTCTCGTCGAGGGCCGCGCCCATGTAATAGGCCCCCACGGCGACCGCTCGTTTCTCCTCGAGAACCAGCTTGCGGTAAAGCAGGCTGGTCTGTCCGCCGCCGAGGAGATGGGCGAGCAGGTCGAGCGACTCCGCCTCGCCGGGCGCCGCGGTGCGATACGAAGGGGCGAGATAGCAGCGCTGCCAGCTCGGCTGTTCGACCTTTTCGTCGTTGACGACGACCAACCGGCGCGCGACCGGTTCCGGCTCTTGCGGACGGCGGCGCTCCGGCGCGGCGCCGCGCGGGGCGATCTTGCCGTAATGCAGCTCGGCCAGCCGCCGCACTTCCGCCGGTTCGGCGTCGCCGGCGACGATCACGATGGCGTTTTCCGGGGTGTAGAAGCGCGCGTAATAGGCCAGCGCGTCCTCGCGGGTGAGGCGCTCGATCTCGTGGCCCCAACCGATGATCGGCGCGCCGTAGGGGTGGTGGGTGAACAGCGCCGCCTGCACCGCCTCGGAGAGCTGCGCGCTCGGATCGGCGTCGCAATGCATGCGCCGCTCCTCCAGCACCACGTCGCGCTCCGGGGCGACGACTTCGTTCGTCAGCGCCAGCCCGGTCATGCGATCGGCCTCGAACTCCATCACCTCGTCGAGGCGCTCCTTGGCGACGCGCTGGAAATAGGCGGTGTAATCGGCGCCGGTGAAGGCGTTCTCCTGACCGCCGATTTCGGCGATGCGCCGCGAGAACTCACCCTGCGGGTGGGTCTTGGTGCCCTTGAACATCAGATGTTCGAGGAAATGCGCGATGCCCGACTTGCCCTGCGGATCGTCGGCCGAGCCGTTGCGATACCACACCATATGGGTGACGACCGGCGCCCGGCGATCGGGGATGACGACGAGCTCGAGGCCGTTGTCGAGGCGAAAATCGACGACGCCCGAACCGGACGCGGAATAAGCCGCGGCGGGCGCGGCGGCGGGCTCGAGAGAGAGCTCGGAGGAAAGACGCTTCATCGACGCCCGATCGGCTGGAGAAGGAAGCGAACGGCCGGCGACCGACGCCTGTTTGACATGAAGGCGACATATAGGACGCCTTCGCGGCCGCCGCCAGTCGTCTCGCCCGGCGAGGGTTAAGCCGAGGCGAACGCGGGCGATCTTGACGGGATCGTCGACTCGCCGCTCCGTTTCGCCGTTCGCGCGCCTTCTCGGCGGGCAGGGCCGAAAGCGGCCGGTCGCGCTGCTTGGCCGCCCGGCGCGTGATTCAGCTCCGGCGCGGCCGTCGCGCGCCGCGCGTCTCGCGGCTCGCGCCCGCGGCGATCAGCAGCTTGCGAAATTCGTCGCGCTTCTCGTGGATCGAGGCGATCACCAGGCCCATGGGAACCCCGATGTCGACCAGCGTCGCCTCGGAGAGCTGCAGGCTCGCCTCGATCGTTTCCGGCACCGCGTCGGTCACGCCGAGCCGGTAGAGCGTGCGCGCATGGGCGGCGTCGCGGGCGCGCGCCACCAACGTGACGTCGGGACGCAATCGGCGCGCGGCGGCGACCACCGCTTCGTTGGCGAGCGGCGCGTCCATCGTGACCACGACGGCGCGGGCGGTCTCGATCCCGCAGCGGCGCAAGTACTCCTGGCGCGAGGCGTCGCCGAAATAGACGGGTTTGCCGGCGCGCCGCTCGCGCGCGATCAGGGCCGGGTCGACGTCCACGGCGATGAACGGGATATGGTGCGCGTCGAGCATTTCGCCGATCAGCGCGCCGACCCGGCCGTAGCCGACGATGATGACGCGCCGGGTTTCGTCATCCGGCGGCGCGACCAGCGCCACCGGCGCCAGGGCGCGCGGCGGCGGCCGCGCCAGCGTCGCGCCGAGCCTGCCGAGCAGGGGAATCGCCGCCATCGACAGCGCCACCGCGACGAGGAGAATCTGGCCGTCCGCGCCGGCGACGACCCGGCCGGCGACGGCGGCGGCGATCATCACGAAGGCGAATTCGCCGCCGGGCCCGAGCAACAGCGCGACCTCGGCGGCGACGCCGCCCGGCACACGGAACAGCCGCGCCAGAGCGAACAGCGCCGCCGCTTTGACGACGACGAAGCCCGCCGTCACCGCGAGAACTTCGGCCGGATGCGCGTTCAGCACGGAAAGATCGAGCCCGGCGCCGACGGAGACGAAGAACAGGCCGAGCAGCAGGCCCTTGAACGGCTCGATCGTCACTTCGATTTCGCGCCGATACTCGGTTTCGGCGAGCAGCAGGCCGGCGACGAAGGCGCCGAGCGCCATCGACAGACCGCTGGCGGCGGCGGTCAAGGCCGCGCCGAGCACCACCAGCAGGCAGGCCGCCATGAAGAATTCGGGGCTGCGCGTCATCGCGACGGAACGAAACAACGGCCGCAGCGCAAGGCGGCCGACGACGATTGCGGCGGCGAGCGCCAGGACGGCGGGCGCGAGCGTCAGGACGAGACTGGCGCCGAGGCTCTCGACACGGCCGCCGGCCAGCATCGCCGCCAGCACCAGTAGCGGGGCGACCGCGAGATCCTGAAACAACAGCACGGCGAAACTGATTCGCCCCACCGAAGCGCTCAGCCGTTTTTCTTCGGCCAGCACGGGTAGGACGATCGCGGTCGACGAAAGCGACAGGGCCGCGCCGATCATCACCGCCGCCGCCGGGCTCTGTCCCAACGCATAAGCGGCGGCGCCCAGCGCCAGCGTGGAGACGACGACCTGCGCCGGGCCGAACGCGAACACCAGACGCCGCATGCGTTTGAGGCGCTCGAACGGAAGCCCCAGGCCCACGGTGAAAAGAAGAACGACGACGCCGAATGCGGCGAGCCGGTCGATCGATTCGACGTTGGTCAGCGCCAGGGCGTCGAGCCAGGGCGCGCGGCGGGCGAGTCGGCCGAGGCCGAACGGCCCCAGCGCGACGCCCGCCAGGAGATAGCCGAGCACCGGGCTGACGCGAATGCGGAAGAACAGCGGCGCGACGACGCCGGCCGTCGCCAGAAAGAGCAGCGCTTCTTTGTAGATGGCGAGATCGAACGGCGCGTTCATGGTTCGGGCCCCCGCCCGACGCATTCGGGTTGCTCCCGCGCGAGCTTAATCGATTCGCGCCGCCGCGCGAGCCCTTCTTCGCCGCCCGCAATTCGCTGTCGCGGCGGCGATCGCAAGCGTGCTAAAGGCGAGCGCGTTGCAAGGGAGCCCGCTCATGCCCGCTCGATCGCCGCACGACGACATCCTCTCGATCATGGCGCTGGCGCCGGTGATCCCAGTATTGACGGTGCGCGACGCCGAGGACGGCGTCGCCCAGGCCAAGGCGCTGGTCGCCGGCGGGCTCCGCGCGATCGAGGTGACGTTGCGCACCCCCGCCGCGCTTGCGGCGATCACGGCGATCGCCAGCCGCGTCGCCGGCGCCGTCGTCGGCGCCGGCACGATCGTCGATCCCGCGCAGATTGACGCGGCCGTCGCTGCGGGCGCGCGCTTTCTCGTCAGCCCGGGCGCCTCGCCGCGGCTCGCCAAGGCCGCCGCCGCGGCGCCCGCGCCCTTCCTGCCCGCCGTCGCCACCGCCTCGGAGGCGATGACGCTGATGGAGCTGGGCTTTCGCGCGCTGAAATTGTTTCCCGCCGAGGCGATCGGCGGCGTCAAGTTGCTCGGCTCGTTCGCCGGGCCGTTGCCGGACCTCAAATTCTGCCCGACCGGCGGCATCGACCTCGCGAAGGCGCCCGCCTATCTCGCGCTGCCCAATGTCGCCTGCGTCGGCGGCTCCTGGATGCTGCCGCGCCAAGCGCTCGCCGATGGCGATTACGCCGCCGTCGAGACGCTTGCGCGCGAGGCGGCGGCGCTGGCGGCGGCGGATGTTTGCGGAATTGGCGTTGCCGCCGCGAAGCGGAGGACGCTCAGGCGGCCTTGGCTTCGGCCGCTTCGGCTTCGGCGCGTTTCTTGAGGATTTCGCGCTTCAGCGCGGCGGCGCCGTCCGAGAGATCGGCGTCGCGCGCCTTGACCAAGAAATTGTCGAGCCCGCCGCGATGCTCGACCGAACGCAGCGCCGCGGCGGCGATGCGCAAGCGCACCGCGCGGCCGAGCGCGTCGGAGATCAGCGTCACCTGACAGAGGTTGGGCAAGAAACGCGTGCGCATCTTGCGATTGGAATGGCTGACCGTATTGCCGGTCTGGACGGCGATTCCCGTCAGCTCGCAACGGCGTGACATAGCGCAACTTCCCTCGGGCCAAATCGGATTAACCACAACCCCAAGCGATCCCGCGGGCGCGCCGATCGCCCCGTTGAGAGAGCGCCAGCGCCGCCAATCGAGCCGTGGCGTCTCGGGTCGGCGGTCTATAGGGGACGGGTCCCCTGGCGTCAAGCGCGCGACGGAGACGGAAGCCGATGAATGACCGCGTCCCTATCGATCCTCTAGGCGCGGTTCCGCGTCTCGACGCGCTGCGCGAGCAAATCGCGAAGCGCGCGCGCGACTGCGGGCGCGATCCCCATTCGGTGCGGCTGGTCGCCGTTTCGAAGACCTTCTCGGCCGACGAAGTATGGCCGACGATCGCGCTGGGCGGCCAGGTCGCGTTCGGCGAGAATCGCGTCCAGGAGGCCAAGCCGAAATGGCTCGACTTGCGCGCGCGCGCCGCCGCCGCTGGCCGAAGCGTCGAACTGCACCTCATCGGCCCGTTGCAAAGCAACAAGGCGCGTGAGGCGGTCGAGTTCTTCGACGTCATCCAGACCGTCGACCGCGAGAAAATCGCCGACGCGCTGGCGAACGCGATGGCCAAGACCGGCAAGACGCCGCGCCTGTTCGTCGAGGTCAACACCGGCGGCGAGGCGCAGAAGGCCGGGGTCGCGCCCGACGACGCGGACGCCTTCCTCGCGCTCTGTCGGGAGAAATTCGGCCTGGCCATCGACGGCCTGATGTGCGTCCCGCCGCTCGACGAGCAGGCCTCGCCGCATTTCGCGCTGCTCAGCGTCATCGCCGCGCGCAACGGCCTGGAGCAACTGTCGATGGGGATGAGCGCCGACTGGCCGCTGGCGATCCAGCTCGGCGCGACGCTAGTGCGCGTCGGCAGCGCGATTTTCGGCGCGCGATCGGGGACGCCGCCTGATCTGTCGCGCCCGCGCGCTTAGATCTCGGCCGCGAGGCTTGCGGGCGCGGAACGAGCGCCGAGGCCGAGACGCCGAAGGGCGGCCCGGCGGCGACGGACGATGCGATGGGCGACGAGGCCGCATGCGGCAAACGAATTGCTCAACCCGTCGCGGGCCATGCTAATGTCCCGCTCGCGCCGAAAATCGAATCAGGAAACATGCTCGCCAAGGAACGGACTTTCGTCGCGCGGGCCGATGCGGCCGGGTTGGTCGTCGGCGCAGCTCGTAGAATATCGGCGCTTCGAGGGAAGGATCCTCGGGGCGGCTGGGGGCGCCGCGCTGGCGGCGGAACATTCGCATGAATCAACTTATCCTTACGCTCAACGCCGGCACTTCGTCGGTGAAATTCGCCGCCTTCGCCCGCGAAGCGGCGGGACTGAAGGCGCTGGCCTCGGGCCAGATCGAGGGCCTCAACGCCGTGGCGACCTTCCAAGCCGAGACGGCGACGGGAGAGAAGAGCCAATACACGTTCGACGAGAGCCACGGCCGAGTGGATCATCGCGTCGCGCTGCAAGCGATCGTGAAGTGGGCGACGGAGACCCGCCTGGATCACGGCGTCGCCGCCGTCGGCCACCGCATCGTCCATGGCGGTCCCGAATTCTCCGAACCCATCCGGATCGACGACGCCGTCCTCAAGAAGCTGCGCCAATTCATCCCGCTTGCGCCGCTGCATCAGCCGCACAACCTCGCCGGCGTCGAGGCGGCGCTGGAAGTGTTCCCGAAGGCGGCGCAGGTCGCCTGCTTCGACACGGCGTTTCACCGCAGCCACCCCTTCGTCGCCGACACCTTCGCGCTGCCGCGCTCTTATTACGAACAGGGGGTGCGGCGTTACGGCTTTCACGGCCTCTCCTACGAATTCATCGCGCGGCGGCTGCGCACGGTCGCGCCGGCGGCCGCCGCAGGGCGGGTGATCGTCGCCCATCTCGGCAACGGCGCTTCGATGTGCGCGATGCGCGCCGGCCGCTCCGTCGCCTCGACCATGACCTTCACCCCGATCGACGGCTTGCCGATGGGCACCCGCTGCGGTCAGATCGATCCCGGCGTCATCTTCTATTTGATAGCCGAGAAGGGCTTGAGCGTGAGCGCCGTCTCGGATCTTCTGCAAAAAGAATCCGGACTCAAGGGCATGTCCGGCCTCTCGCACGACATGCGCATACTGGAGGCTTCCGACAGCCCCGCCGCGCGGGACGCGATCGACTATTTCGTCGCGCGCATTCGCTGCGAGATCGGCGCCCTCGCCGCGACGCTCGACGGCGTCGACGCGATCGTCTTCACCGGCGGCATCGGCGAACACTCCTCGCGCGTTCGCGAAGCGGCGATGTCGGGCATGGAATGGATCGGCGTCCGTCTCGATCGGCAAGCGAACCGCGACCACGCCGAAGTCATCAGCGCCGCCGGTTCTCCGGCTGCGGTGTTCGTGCTGCGCACCGACGAGGAACGGATGATCGCCGAGCATACGCTGAAGACGGCCGGTCTCGCGGACGTCGATGCTGGGCCGCCCGCCGCCGTCAGCGGCGTCGCGGCGCTGTGACCGCGCCGCCGCTCTCGCCTCCTCGGCGCGGCGAACCCGGCGCCCGCCGCGACCCCGGCCTTCAGCCCGACGAACGCCTCGAACCGCATCGTTGAGAACCGCGAATCGAACGCGCGCCCCCCCTATTCGCGGCGGACGTCTTCGCGGGAAGCGCAGATCGCCCAGGCCGGCGGGGTATTCCTGGGCAAGCGGCCCGCCGCGTCCGTCCCGGCGCTCAGACCGCGATCGAGGATGTAGCGCAGCCCCGACAAGATGGGCTGGTCGGCGCCGCGCGTCGCCGCGGCGACGCGACGCCAGTCTTCGTCGTCGGCGTTCTCGGCGAAGGCGCGAACGAATCGGGCCGCCAATACGCCGCTCGGCAGATCGCAGCGCGAAGCGTCGGCGGCGAATCGCCGAGCGAACTCCCCGCCGATCGAAACCAGCGCGGCGCGCGCGACGTGAGGGTTCGAACAGGTGCGAACAATTTCTCGCAAGGCGGTCACGCGCTCCTCCTCAGGTTCCTCGTCCCAGGTCGAAAGGGTAACGGGGGATCGCGTCGAAGATGTGGCCGCCGCGCGGCGGCGCGCGGCCATCGACGCGGCGATTGCGCGATGGATCGCTTCTCCTTCGCCGGACGGGCGCGACGCCTGTTCGGCGCCGCTCTTCTCGTCCGCCGAACCAACGTCGCCGCGGGCGCCCCCCGGCGTGGCCAAGGCGATCATCGACGCAGGCGGGGACGAGCGGCTCGTCTTCGCCGCCTATGATCTGACGAGTTTCGCCCTCCGGCGTCTGTTGCGCGGCGTGATGGACGCGGTGATCGAGCAGGATCCCGGCCGCGATCCGCGTGCTGCTTTCGCTGGCCCACAACACGCCGATTTTCGCCGAGCAGGAGGAGATCGGCGCCAACATCGTCGTGAGGGACAAATTGCCGTGACGCGAGCGCCCGCCCGGCGCGACGCCGGGCCCTGGGGGCGGTCGCGTCGAATTGCCGCGTCGCCGCGACCCTTGACGGGCGCTCTGCGCTTGATTACGTTGGCCGGACTGTCTCGAATGGAGCGGCCCCTCGTGGCTCGGAAGCTTATCGTATTTGGTGCGCCGGAGAGTGGGCGGGCTTAGAACCCGCTTCCGCTGACTGGCGCATGCCCAAGGCCCCTCGCGGGCCTTTTTTGTTGCCTTGATTCCGGTTCGCCGCCCCGCCGGCTGAGGCGCGGCCCGGAAACGACCCGGAAACGTAAAGAAATTCGGAGGATCGCAATGTCGAAGCAGATGACCGGCGCGGAGATGATCGTCGAGGCGCTGAAGGACCAGGGCGTCGAATTCGTGTTCGGCTATCCCGGCGGCTCGGTCCTGCCGATCTACGACGCGATTTTCGGCCGCAACGACTTTCGCCACATTCTCGTGCGGCACGAGCAAGGCGCCGCGCACGCCGCCGAGGGCTACGCGCGCTCGACCGGCAAGGTCGGCGTGCTGCTGGTCACCTCGGGGCCGGGCGCGACCAACGCGATCACCGGCCTCACCGACGCGCTGCTCGACTCGATCCCGCTCGTCTGCATCACCGGCCAGGTGCCGACGCATCTGATCGGCTCGGACGCGTTCCAGGAATGCGACACGACCGGAATCACGCGCAGTTGCACCAAGCACAATTACCTGGTGCGCCGCGTCGAGGATCTGCCGCGCATTCTGCACGAGGCCTTCTATGTCGCTTCGCACGGGCGGCCCGGCCCGGTCGTCATCGACGTCCCGAAGGACGTGCAATTCGCCTTGGGAACCTACGCGTTCCCGCGCAACGCCGAGCACAAGACCTACCGGCCGCAGGTCAAGGGCGACATCGAACGCATCAAGCACGCGGTCGACCTGATCGCCAAGGCGAAGAAGCCGATCTTCTACACCGGCGGCGGCGTCGTCAATTCCGGTCCGAACGCGTCGACGCTGCTGCGCGAACTGGTGCGCCTAACCGGCTTTCCCATCACCTCGACGCTGATGGGCCTGGGCGCCTATCCCGCGTCCGACAAGCAGTGGCTCGGCATGCTCGGCATGCACGGTTCCTTCGAAGCCAACAACGCGATGCACGATTGCGACGTGATGATCTGCGTCGGCGTGCGCTTCGACGACCGCATCACCGGACGCCTCGACGCCTTCTCGCCGCACAGCAAGAAAATCCAAATCGACATCGACCCCTCCTCGATCAACAAGAACGTCATCGTCGATCTCGCCATCATCGGCGATTGCGCTAACGTGCTCGAGGACATGGTGCGGCTGTGGCGCGCCAGCGCGCCGCAGCCCGACGCGGCGGCGCTCGCCAAATGGTGGCAGACGATCGACCACTGGCGCGCGCGCAAGTCGTTCGGCTTCCGCAATTCGACGTCGATCATCAAGCCGCAGCACGCGATCCAGCGGCTCTACGAACTCACCAAGGGCCGCGACGTCTACATCACCACCGAAGTCGGGCAGCACCAGATGTGGGCGGCCCAGCACTTCCATTTCGACGAGCCGAACCGATGGATGACTTCGGGCGGCCTGGGGACGATGGGCTACGGGCTGCCGGCGGCGATCGGCGTGCAACTCGCCCATCCCCAATCGCTCGTCGTCGACATCGCCGGCGAAGCGTCGATTCAGATGACCATCCAGGAAATGGCGACGGCGGTCCAACATCGCCTGCCGGTGAAGATCTTCATCCTCAACAATCAATATATGGGCATGGTGCGGCAATGGCAGGAGCTGCTGCACGGCGGCCGGTATTCGCAGAGCTACACCGAATCGCTGCCCGATTTCGTCAAGCTCGCCGAAGCTTACGGCGGGCACGGCATCCGTTGCTCCGATCCCGCCAAGCTCGACGACGCCATCATGGAGATGATCGAGTCGCCGAAAGCGGTGATCTTCGATTGCCTCGTCGACCAGAAGGAGAACTGCTTCCCGATGATCCCGTCGGGCAAGGCGCACAACGAAATGCTGCTCGCCGAGCTCGGCGACGACGCGGGCGTCGACATCGGCGCCGTCATCGACGAGAAGGGCAAGATGCTGGTGTGACGCGAGGCGGGGGAACGGCGGCGATGTTCAGCTTCGACGAGCGGCTCGACGCGCGCGAAACCGCAAAGGAGGCGCTGCGCCCGGCGCCGGTCTTCGCCTGGCCGCCACGCGCGGACCGGCGCGACGCCTCCCGCATCGTTCTCGGCGGCGGCGCGGAGATCGCCGCCGCCGGCTGCGCTTATCGAACCAACGCCCAACAATCTCGCGCCGGCGCCGGCGCATCGCGATGAAGGACTGATCCCATGAACAAGACCGCCCCTATCTATCCGCCGTCGCCCTACACTTCCCCGGTCGGCAAGTCTAAAGTCGAGAGCCACACGCTTTCGGTGCTGGTCGACAACGAATCGGGCGTGCTCGCGCGGGTCGTCGGCCTGTTCGCGGGCCGGGGCTTCAACATCGAGAGCCTCACCGTCGCCGAGGTCGCGCACGAGACCCATCTCTCGCGCATCACCATCGTCACCTCCGGCACGCCCGAATACATCGAGCAGATCCGCCATCAGCTCGAGCGGCTGGTGCCGGTCCATTCGGTCACCGACCTCACGCTGGCGGTGCGCGCCATCGAGCGCGAACTGGCGATGGTCAAGGTGCGGGGCAAAGGAGACAACCGGGTCGAGGCGCTGCAACTCGCCGAGGCGTTTCGCGCCAAGGTGATCGATGCGACGACGGAGAGCTTCATCTGCGAGATCACCGGCGCGCCGCGCAAGATCGACGACTTCGTCGATCTGATGCGTCCGATCGGCCTTGTCGAGGTCTCGCGCACCGGCGTCGCCGCGATCACGCGCGGCCCCGAGCGCATCTGATCGTCTCGGGCGCCGCCGCGGCGGCGGCCGGGGGGGCGAGCGCGGCCCCTATCGCACCGCGTTAGGGATGTCGACGAGGTCGTAGGGCGTCGCCTCGTACACCGCCTTGACCCAGTTGGTGTAGAGGTGGGCGGTGTGGCGCCACAGATTGGGCGGGCGCCGCGAAGGGTCGTCGTCGGGGAAATAGTGCCGCGGCAGCGGATAGTCGGGATCGCCGACGCTGTCGCGAAAATACTCGGCGGCGAGCGTTTCGGTCTCGTACTCCGGGTGGTTGAGCACGTAGACCCGCCGCGGATAGGGCGCCGCCGCTCCTCCGTTCGCCGCCTCGACCAGCATGTTCGGCCCGGCTTCCTCGGAGTCCGCGACGATCTCGATCGTCGCGACGCGCGCAATATCCTCGCGACGCGGACTCTTCCACCGCGAGACCGGCGCCGGGAAGCGATCGGGAAAGCCGAAGAACAGCCCCGTCTTGTCGGAGAGCAGGCGGTGCTCGAAGAGGCCGAACAGTTTCCGCTCCGCCTTGTGGCTATCGATGTCGTGAAAGAATTTCAGCGCCGCCTTGGCGCCCCAACACAGAAACATCGAAGAGAACGCGTTGGTCGCCGACCATTGCAGAATTTCGGCGACCTCGGGCCAGATCGTCTCCTCTTCGATCCGCGGCTTCAGCGCGTTGACGCCGCTGATGATGAGCCCGTCGAACTTGCGGGCGTTGACCTCGCTGAACGCGCTGTAGAATTTCTTGATGTGTTCGGCGGGCGTGTTCCGCGGCCGGCGCCCAGCGGCGACGCCGCGTACGTAGCTGTCGGTCGCCACGAAGCTCAAGTTGACCTGCAGCATGGTGGCGCCGAGCCAGAGAGCGAGCTGGCGTTCGGTGGCGATCTTGTCCGCCATCAGGTTGATGATGGCGATCTCGAGGGGGCGAATGTCCTGGCGCTCGGCGCGCGCTCGCTCGATCGCCAGCGGGCTGCTGAGGGACGGCAGAAAAGGGTGGATCTCTTGGCTGTTGACGATGACGGGCATGGATGCGGCTTGAAAACGGAGTTTCGGGAACGGTCATTTGGCGCCGGACGGTCCGAGACGCAAATCCCTCGGTCGGGCGCGGGACCGGCGCGGCGCGCCAAACCGTTTGAGATTGGCGTCGCGAGCCGCTAGAACGGCGGCGCCCGACCGCCGGAGAGACCATGACCGACGCGCCCAAAGCCAATCCGCAGGAACAGGCCGAAATTCTGATGCAGGCCTTGCCGCACATGCTGCGCTATGACGACGCCGTCATCGTCGTCAAGTACGGCGGGCACGCGATGGGCGACGAGGAGAAGGGGCGCAGCTTCGCGCGCGACATGGTGTTGCTCGAGCAATCCGGCGTCAATCCCGTCGTGGTTCACGGCGGCGGGCCGCAGATCGGGTCGATGCTCGAGAAGCTCGGCATCAAGTCGCGCTTTTCCGCCGGCCTGCGCATCACCGACAAAGCGACGGTGGAGATCGTCGAGATGGTGCTCGCGGGCTCGATCAACAAGCAGATCGTCGGAACGATCAACGCGCAGGGCGGCCGCGCAATCGGCCTTTGCGGCAAGGACGGCAACATGGTGATCGCGCGCAAGGTCTCGCGCGCCGGCGCCGGCGGCGACGTCGAGGACGTCGTCGATCTCGGCTTCGTCGGCGAGCCCGACAAGGTCGACATCACCGTGTTGGAGCAGGTTCTCGGCCGCGAGCTGATCCCCGTGCTGGCGCCGGTCGCGCAAGGCGTGGACGGCGAAACCTACAACGTCAACGCCGACGCCTTCGCCGGCGCCATCGCCGGCGCCTTGCACGCCAAGCGCCTGCTGTTCCTCACCGACGTGCCCGGGGTGCTCGACAAGGACAAGAACCTGATCAAGCATCTCAAGCTCGACGACATCCGCGGCCTGATCGCCGACGGCGTGATCACCGGCGGCATGATCCCGAAAGTCGAGACTTGCATTTACGCGCTCGAGCGGGGCGTCGAGGGCGTGGTCATTCTCGACGGCAAGATTCCGCACGCCGTGCTGATCGAGTTGTTGACCGACTATGGCGCGGGAACCCTGATCACCCGCTGAGCCGATCGTGGCGCCGCGCATTTGGCAGAATGGCGATTTCAATGCGGATCTTGGCGATCGACACGTCCTGCGGCGCGGCCTCCGCCGCCGTCGTCGACAGCCTGACGCGCCAGCCGCTGACGCGGCTGAGCGAACCGATGGCGCATGGCCATGCCGAGGCGCTCGGCCCGATCGTCGAACGCGTGACGCGCGAGACCGACGGCGGGTTCGCCTCGATCGGCGCGATCGCGGTCGGCGTCGGACCCGGTTCCTTCACCGGTATTCGCATCGGCCTGTCGATGGCGCGGGCGATCGCGCTCACCCTGGAGGTTCCGATCATCGGCGTCTCGACTCTGGTCGCCTTTGCGGCGCCCCTGCTCGAACAGCCGCGTTCGGGCGTCATCGTAGCGGTCATCGACGCCAAGCACGGCGGCGTCTATTTCCAGGCGTTCGAGTCCTCGGGCCGCCCGCTGTTCGCGCCGCGCGTGACGAGTCTGCGCGAGGCGGTCAGGTCGATCGGCGCGGGGCCGGCGCGGCTGACCGGCGACGGCGCCGCGGCGTTCGCGCTGGAAGCCCGGCGCGCGGGGCTCCCCTGCGACAGTTCCGCCGCCGCCGCCTATCCCGACATTGTCGCGATTGCGAGGGTCGCTCTGGCCTCGAATCCCGACGAGCGGCCGCCGCGCCCGCTCTACGTCAAGCCCCCCGATGCGCGGCCGAAGACCGTCGATGCGGTCGCGCGCGTGGACGGATGATCGGACGCCGCGCCATGATCTTCCAACTTCGCCGCGCTGCGCCATCCGCGATCCGGCCCTTGCGCGGCGATCGAGCGGAGGAATGCGCCGCCATTCACGCCGACGCCTTCGCGCATCCCTGGTCGACCAGAGACTTCGCGACGTTGCTCGCGGACGCCTCGACCCTCGGCTCGGCCGCGGTCGATCCGGCGACGAGCCGCATGCGGGGTTTCGTCATTTCGCGGTTCGCCGCCGACGAGGCCGAAATCTTGACGATCGCGGTCGAGCGCGCTTGGCGCGGCCGCGGCGTCGGGCGCGATCTTTTGCGCGAACACCTGTCGCGGGCGAGGCTATGGTGATGAGAAGGGACCTGGCGTGAGCGGGAGCCGCTTCATCAGCGACCGAAAGGCGGGTGCGCGAGCTCGCGGGCCGCGCCCGCGGGGCGAAGTCGGCTATTCTCGCCGCGCTCGGATCGTCGTAGAAAGGGGAAAACGTGGTCGGAGACCCCGGATTGCCCATATTGACTTCGTTAAAGGAAAAGAAGATCGACCGCCCGACAAACGACGCCACGCCACCCCGACGTGTGTTCATCAAGTCGTTCGGCTGCCAGATGAACGTCTACGATTCGCAGCGCATGGCCGACGTGGCGGGCCGGGAGGGCTACGAGGAGACGGCCGCCATCGAGGATGCCGATCTCATCGTCCTCAACACCTGCCATATCCGCGAGCGCGCCGCCGAGAAGATCTACTCCGAACTCGGCAAGATTCGCGAACTGAAAGACGATCGCGCCAGCGAAGGACGTGAGACGACGCTGGTGGTGGCCGGCTGCGTCGCGCAGGCCGAAGGCGCGGAAATCCTGCGCCGGCAGCCGGCCGTCGACATCGTCGTCGGGCCGCAGAACTATCATCGTCTGCCGCAACTGCTGCGCGCCAAGCGCCGCGGCGTCGGGGCGGTCGACACCGAATTTCCGCTCGAGGACAAGTTCGACCACCTTCCCGCCAGCACGCCCGAGGCGATCCGTGCGCGCGGCGTCAGCGCCTTCGTCGCGGTGCAGGAAGGCTGCGACAAATTCTGCTCGTTCTGCGTCGTGCCCTATACCAGGGGCGGGGAGGTCTCACGCCCCGTCGCCAAGGTGTTGGCCGAGATCGAGCGCCTGGCGCGAGCCGGGGTCGGCGAAATCACCCTGCTCGGCCAGAACGTCAACGCCTACCACGGGCGCGCCGATGACGGGCGGAGCGCCAGCCTCGCCGATCTGATCGCCGCAGCCGCTGAAATTTCCGGCGTGTTGCGGCTTCGCTATGCGACCTCGCACCCGAGCGACATGCGCGACGATCTCATTTACGCCCATCGCGACATCGGCGCGCTGGCCCCCTACCTGCACTTGCCGATCCAGTCCGGCTCGGACCGCATTCTGGCGGCGATGAACCGGCGCCATAATGTGCGCGACTATCTCGACCTCGTCGCGCGCGTGCGCCGCGCGCGCCCGGACATCGCGCTGTCCTCGGACTTCATCGTCGGGTTCCCCGGCGAGAGCGAGGCCGACTTCCGGGCGACCCTCGCGTTGGCGCGCGAAGTGGAGTTCGCCTCCTCCTACGCGTTCAAATACTCGGCTCGACCGGGCACGCCGGCGGCGGAGATGGAGCCTCAGATCGACGAGGCGACCAAGGCGGAACGCCTCGCCGCGCTGTTCGGCCTGCTCGAAGAACAGCGATTGGCCTTCAACCGCCGCCTGGTCGGACGCCGGTTCGACGTCGTATTCGACAAGCCGGGTCGTCGCGCGGGTCAGATCATCGGTCGTTCGCCCTACATGCAGGCGGTCTACGCCGAGGGCGATGTATCGCTGATCGGCGCCATGGCGAGGGTCGAAATCGTCGGGGTCGGTCCGAACTCGCTGATCGGCCGGCTGGTCGCGCAACCGTCACGTGAAACGGGTCTGATCGCTGAATTCGCAGGGAGACCGCCAATTTGAAAGCTCAAGACCAGACGTTGCCGAGAACGCCGGTTGCCGCCTCCGACGCCGCGCCGGCCGTGCGCGAGCCCCCGTCGACGGAAATCGCGCTCGCTTTCGACGACAACGGCCTGGCTTCGATCGTCTTTGGCCACTACGATCAAAACATCGCGCGCATCGAGCGCCGTCTCGGCGTCACCGCCAACGCCAACGGCAACCAGATCGTCATTCGCGGGCCCAGCGAAGCCAGCGAACAGGCGCGTCGCGTTTTCGAACTGCTCTATGAACGCGCCAAGCTCGGTCAACCCGCCGGCGAAGGCGACGTCGAAGGCGTGATCGAGGAGACCTCCTATCAGGGCACGTTGTTCCCCAGCGAATTCGAGGGCGCCGGCGACGGTTTCGGCCAGATCAAGACCCGCCGCCGCGGCGTCGTGCGCGCCCGCAACGCCGCGCAGGATCGCTATCTCGCCGCGCTGCGCAAGCACGAACTCGTCTTCGCCGAAGGACCGGCGGGAACCGGCAAGACCTGGCTCGCCGTCGGCCACGCGGTGTCGCTGCTCGAGCAGGGAACCGTCGAACGCCTGGTTCTCTCGCGTCCCGCGATCGAGGCCGGCGAGCGGCTCGGCTTCTTGCCGGGCGACATGCGCGACAAGGTCGATCCCTATCTGCGTCCGATCTACGACGCTCTTTACGAATTCATGGACGGGCGGATGGTCGAACGCGGCATCGAGACCGGCATGATCGAAATCGCGCCGCTCGCCTTCATGCGCGGGCGGACGTTGTCGAAAGCGGCGGTCCTGCTCGACGAAGCGCAGAACTCCACCGCCATGCAGATGAAGATGTTCCTGACGCGCTTCGGCGAAGGATCGCGCATGATCGTCAACGGCGATCCCTCGCAGACCGATTTGCCCCCGGGCCAGAAATCGGGGCTCAGCGACGCCATCAGGCTGCTCGGCCGGCTGGAGGGCGTCGGCTGCGTCCGCTTTCGCCACGGCGACGTCGTGCGCCACGACTTGGTCCGTCGAATCGTCGAAGCCTACGAAAGCGCCAAACCCGCGCGGCCGGACGCCTCGCCATGACGCTTCACGTCGAGTTCGTCGCCACTTCGCCGTTCTGGCGCGCCGCTCTGGCGGCCAGAACGCTGGCCCGCCAGGCGATCGCGGCGAGCCTCGCCGAATGCGGCGTCGCGCTGCGGCCGGGCGCCGAACTGTGCGTGCATCTCACCGACGACGCGCGCGTCCGCGACCTCAACGCGCGCTGGCGCGGCCTCGACGAAGCGACCAACGTCTTGTCCTTTCCCACGATCGAACCAGCCCATGTCGGCGAGGCTCGCCTTCTCGGGGACATCGTCCTCGGCTTTGAAACGATCGCGCGGGAGGCCGACGCGGAGAGCAAGCCGTTGGCCGATCACTATCGTCACCTCGTCGTTCACGGCTTCCTGCATTTGGTCGGCTTCGACCACGAAACGGTTTTCGACGCGCAGCGCATGGAGGCGATGGAGACGCGGATTTTGGCGCGTCTCGGCGTCGCCGATCCCAACCAGGCGAGCGAACTCGTGGACGCCGCGCCGTGAGCGATTCGGACAACGCCGAACGCGCTGCGGACGACGGGGCGTCCCCTCCTTCGACGCGAGAGACCCCGCCACGTCTGTTCGAGCGGCTGCGCGCGCTGTTCGGAATGGGTTCGCCGTCGGTGCGCGACGATATCGAAGACGCGCTCGAGGGCGCCGACACCGACGCCGACTTCACGCCGCAAGAACGCGCCATTCTCAAGAACGTTCTCGGCTTGCACGACGTGCGGGTCGCCGACGTCATGGTGCCGCGCGCCGACATCGTCGCGACTGGCGTCGACACGACTTTGAGCGAACTGCTGGCGCTCTTCCGAACCGCGGGCCATTCGCGCCTGCCGGTCTACGGCGAGACGCTGGACGATCCCCGCGGCATGGTCCACATCCGCGACTTCGTCGATTTTCTCGCCTCCGACCCGCGTTTCGGCCTCGTCGACCAGCCGCCCTCCGAGAACCCGGCGCCCGAGCAGAAGACGATCGCGGAACTCGGCATGAACATGCCGCTTGCCGACGCGCGGATCCTACGTCCGGTGTTGTTTGCGCCACCGTCGATGCCCGCCCTCGATCTGCTGGTGAAAATGCAGGCATCGCACACGCATATGGCGCTGGTGATCGACGAATATGGGGGAACCGACGGCCTCGTCTCGATCGAGGACGTCGTCGAAGCGATCGTCGGCGACATCGAGGACGAACATGACGAAGCGGAACGGCCCGAAATCGTCGCCAACGGCAAGGGCGCTTTTATCGTCGCGGCGCGCGCGAGCCTGGAAGAAGTGTCCAAAGCCGTCGGGTTCGATTTTTCCGCACTCGCTGACGCCGAGGACGTCGACACGATCGGCGGCCTGCTGACCGCCGCGGCCGGGCGCGTGCCGGGGCGCGGCGAGATCGTCGCGGGCCTGGGCGATTTCGAATTCGAAGTGCTCGACGCGGACCCCCGACGCGTCAAGCGGCTCAGGATCCTTCCGCGCGCCGCGCCCCGGCGGCGCGGCGCCGTCGTCCCCCCGCGCGTCAGGAAGGACGACGAGGCGGCCGCGTCCGACGAGGCTCCGCCTGCGGACCGATGAACACACCGGCAATGAATTCGAGTTTGGCCGCATCCGCGCGCGGCGCATAGAGATCCCCATCACTTTGACTGGAAAACCGACAGTGTCCGAGCAGGAATCGACGCTCCCGCCCCGCTCCGGCGCATGGCGTCTGCTCGCGCAAAACGTCATCCTCGCCTGGGGCTGGCCGCGGCGCGCGATCGCCTTTCTCGGCGGCGCGACGGGCGCGCTCGCCATGCCGCCGATTTCGTTTGCGCCGGCGCTCATCGCGCCGATGACGCTCGCCGTGTGGCTCGTCGACGGGTCGGTCGATCGCGGCCGCGGCGAGGCGACGCACTGGGCTTCGCTCAGAGCGGCGTTCGGCGCGGGCTGGTGGTGGGGCTTCGGCTATTTCGCGGCGGGCTTATGGTGGCTCGGCTCGGCCTTTCTGGTCGAGGCGGACAAATTCGCGTGGGCCTTGCCGCTGGGCGTGCTGGGATTGCCGGCCGCGCTGGCGTTTTTTCCGGCGCTCGGCTTCGCGCTGGCCAGGTTGTTGTGGCGCCCCGGCGCCTCGCGCGTCTTGGCGCTCGCGGTCGGCCTCGGGGCGAGCGAGTGGTTGCGCTGCGTCGCATTCACCGGTTTCCCATGGAACGAACTCGGCATGGCGTTGGGGCAGAACCTCGCGCTCGCGCAGATCGCCTCGATCGTCGGCCTGCACGGGCTGACGTTGGCGGCGATCGCGATCTTCGCCGCTCCGGCGACGCTGTGGGCCGAGAGCGAGGCGCGGCGCCGCTGGGTTCCGACCGTTCTTGCCGCGGTCGCGTTCGCCGCCATCTTCGGCTTCGGCGAATTTCGGCTCGACGCGGCGCCGAGCGCCACGATTCCCGGCGTCAAATTGCGCATCATGCAGCCCGCCATCGCGCAAGGGGAGGATTTCGTCGCCGACAACGGGCTCGCGATCGTGCGCCGTTATCTCGCCTTGTCGGATCGCGCGACCTCGCCCACGACGTCGGGCGTGGCGGACGTCACGCATCTGATATGGCCGGAATCCGCGTTTCCCTTCATTCTCTCGCGCGACGCGCAAGCGTTGTCGGAGATCACGGCGTTCTTGCACGGCGGCGCGATCCTGGTCACCGGCGCCGCGCGCATGGAAGAGGAGAATCGCGCCGAGGATCGTTTCCATTTCTTCAATTCGATCGAAGTCCTCGACCGGCGCGGCCTCTTGCCGGAGCGCTACGATAAGCATCACCTCGTGCCGTTCGGCGAGTACATGCCGTTTTCGCGGACGCTCGCGCGCATCGGGATCACGCAATTCATTCGTTTTCCCGGGGGGTTCGACGCCGGCGTCGGATCGAATTCGATCCAAATTCCCGGCCTGCCGAGCGCTCGCGCCTTGATCTGCTACGAGGCGATTTTTCCCGATGAGCTGGGCACGGCGTTCGAGGTCGAGACGGACCCGCCGCGCTGGCTGCTCAACGTGACGGACGACGCGTGGTTCGGCTTGACGCCCGGGCCTTATCAACATTTCGCCCAAGCGCGTCTGCGGGCGATCGAACTCGGCCTGCCGCTGGTGCGCGCGGCCAACACCGGCATATCCGCCGTCATCGACGGCCTGGGGCGAATCGTGGTCGAGGCGCCCCTGGGAGCCGAGGCCGTGCTCGACAGCCCGTTGCCTCGGGCGCTCGCTCCGACTTGGCAAACTCGATGGGGATCGGCCACATCGGGCCTGATCGGCCTCGCTTTTCTCATCTTATGCCTCGCGGCGCGAAACCGACGATGAACGTCGAGCGCTGCACGGCTGCGATGGATCGATTGTGATCGCGGCGGCGATTCTCTGCGCGGCGCTTATTCACATTCATGGGACATTCACCCGATCGTCCCGTCCGGGAATGAGACGCCAGAATGTGAGGGGATTGACGTAGTGTACAATGTTGTATACAGCGCCGTGCGCGGCGGGTCTAAGGATAGGCGCGGAGCTCCGCGAAACGCGGCGGACGACATTGACAATGGTGAGTTTTTGCCCATTGCGCGCATTACGCGCATCGGCTAACAGTTCCCTAACGTCAGCTTGCCCCTGAAGGGGGCTTCGCTGAGGAATTCCGCGGCTCCAGAAATTTCACGGATATTATGCGTATGGTAACGGCGCCCAACCCTATCGACAAACACGTCGGCGCCCGGCTTCGCATGCGCCGCATGATGGTCGGCATGAGTCAGGGCAAGCTGGGCGGGGCTCTAGGCGTCACTTTCCAGCAGATCCAGAAATATGAAAAGGGAACCAATCGGATCGGCGCCAGCCGACTGCAGCAGCTTGCGCAGGTGTTGGAGGTTCCCCCCGCCTTCTTCTTCGAAGGGGCGCCGTCCTCCGACAGCGGCGCGCTCGCGTTGGCGGAACCCTCGGGAGGCTCCTATGTCGTCGATTTCCTTTCGACCAGCGAGGGACTGCAATTGAACCGCGCTTTCGCGCTGATCCGCGATCCCAAAGTGCGTAGGAAGATCATCGATCTCGTCGTTTCCCTCGCCAAGGAATAACGCGCGGCGGCCTCGCCCACCCGTTCTATAAAAAGAACGAAACCCTCACTTTCGCTTGACCAAGAGAACGTCGCCTGTCAGAAGCGGCGCCGGACTCGCGCGGCCTACGACGCCGATGCGCCCGAGCCGAGAGCCCGGCAAGCAGTGCGACTGGAGTTGAGACGATGGCCCGGCAAAATTATCAGTTCACCAGCGAATCGGTTTCCGAAGGCCATCCCGACAAAGTCTGCGACCGCATTTCCGATGAAATCGTCGACCTGTTCTTTCGCGAGGGCGCGCGCGCGGGGCTCGACCCTTACCAGATTCGCGTCGCCTGCGAGACCCTGGCGACGACCAATCGCGTGGTGATCGCCGGCGAGGTGCGGGGGCCCAAGATGAGCGCGACGGCGATCGAAGACGCCGCGCGCGCCGCGATCAAAGACATCGGCTACGAGCAGCAGGGGTTTCATTGGCGCAACGCGCGGGTGGAGGTGTTGCTGCACGCCCAATCCGCCGACATCGCGCAAGGGGTCGATGGGGCCGGCAACAAGGACGAAGGCGCGGGCGACCAGGGCATTATGTTCGGCTATGCCTGCCGCGAGACCCCGGAACTGATGCCGGCGCCGATCTACTACGCGCACAAGATTCTTCGCCTCCTGTCCGAAGCGCGCCGGTCGGGCCGGGAGAGGGCGCTCGGGCCCGACGCCAAGAGCCAGGTGACGGTGCGGTACGAAAACGGCCGGCCGGTCGAGGCGACGCAGATTGTGGTTTCCCATCAGCACGTCGACGCGGACCTCACCTCGGAGGACGTCGCCCGAATCGTCCGCCCGTACGTAGCCAAGGCGCTGCCGGAAGGCTGGATCACCCCCAGGACCGTTTGGCACGTCAACCCCACCGGCAAATTCCATATCGGCGGGCCCGACGGCGATAGCGGCCTCACCGGACGCAAGATCATCGTCGACACCTACGGCGGCTCGGCGCCGCACGGCGGCGGCGCCTTCTCGGGCAAGGACCCGACCAAGGTCGACCGCTCGGCGGCCTACGCCGCGCGCTATTTGGCCAAGAACGTCGTCGCGGCGGGTTTGGGCGAGCGTTGCACCCTTCAGCTTTCCTATGCAATCGGCGTCGCCAAGCCGCTGTCGATCTACGCCGACCTGCACGGGACCGGCCGCGTCGACGAATCGAAGCTGGAAAGCGCGCTGATGGAGATCATGAATCTGTCGCCGCGCGGCATTCGCGAACATCTCGGCCTCAACAAGCCGATCTTCGCGCGCACCTCCGCCTACGGCCATTTCGGCCGCGCGCCGGACGGCGACGGCGGCTTCTCCTGGGAGAAGACCGATCTAGCCGCGCAGCTTCGTTCGCTGGCCGCGTAGGCGCCCTTGCGCGATACCACCCGCGACGTCCCGGCGCGGCGGGCGCTCTATGGGCGAAGCAAGGGCAAACCTTTGCGCGCCCATCACGCCCGCCTGGTCGCCGAGCGGTTGCCGGCGCTCGAAGTCGACGCGGCGACCCTCGCTTCGCGCGCGCCGCTGTTTCCCTTCGAACCCACCGAACTTTGGTTCGAAATCGGTTTCGGCGGCGGCGAGCACCTGGTCGCCCAGGCCCGCGCTCATCCCGACGTCGGCTTCATCGGATGCGAGCCCTTCATCAACGGGGTCGCCAAAGCTCTGGCGGCGATCGAGCTTCACGGGCTCGAGAACATACGATTGCGAGCGGGCGACGCGCGCTCGCTGATCGAAGCGCTGCCGCCTGGCTCGCTGTCGCGAATCTTCGTCCTCTATCCCGATCCCTGGCCGAAGCGCCGTCACCAAAAGCGTCGGGTCATTTCGCCCGAGATGATCGGCGAACTCGCGCGCGCGGCGCGGCCGGGGGCGATCGTGCGCCTGGCCACCGACGTCGACGATTACGCCGGCTGGGCGCTCCGCCGCTTTCTCGATTCGCCGGATTTCCGTTGGACGGCGCGGAACGCCGACGACTGGCGGATTCCGTGGGACGACTGGTCGGCGACCCGCTACGAGGTCAAGGCGCGCGCCGCTGGCCGCGCCTCGTGCTATTTGACCTTCATCCGCCGATAAGTCGCGGCGACGTCACGGAATTGTGGACAATTCGTTAATAAAACGCCGGTATCCTCTTTACGTCCCGTTAAACCCCAGGATCGACATGTCGGACAGTCTGGATCGTCGGACCCTGTTGAAGGGCGCAGCCGTCGCCGCCGTCGCCCTCGGTTCAGTTGGCGAGGGCGAGGCGGCCTTCCCCGACGGGCTGGGATATGGCGAGCCGGTCGCCTTCTCTTACGAGCTGCTGAAGGCGCAGGCGCGCGAAAAGGCGCATGCCCCTTACGTCGCGCCGCCGCGCCCGGCGCCGGAGGTCGTGCAGAAGATCAATTACGAGGAGTGGGGCAAAATCCTCTATCGCAGCGATCATGCGCTGTTCGCCGACGGCCCCGGCCGGTTCCCGATGATGTTCTTCCACCTCGGGCTGTTCTTCCAGAAGGCGGTGGACGTCCACGTGATCGACGGGGATAAGTGCAAGAAGATCATCTACGATCAATCCTATTTCGACATGCCCGCCGACTCCGTGGCTCGGCAATTGCCGCAGGGCGCGGGCTTTGCGGGGTTCCGCATCCAGGAATCGCGCGAGGGCCCGCTCGACTGGCGCAAGAACGACTGGGTCGCCTTTCTCGGCGCGGCCTATTTTCGCGCCATCGGCGAATTGCGTCAGTACGGCCTGTCCTCGCGCGGAATCGCGCTCGACATCGCGGTCGCCGATCGTCCGGAAGAATTCCCCGATTTCACGCAGTTCTACATCGACTCGAAAGAGGGCGCCGACACGGTCCTCCTCTACGCGTGGATGGAGGGGCCTTCGATCGTCGGCGTCTATCGATTCACGATGCAACGCGGCAAGGGCGTGGTCATGGACATCGAAGCGACGCTGTTCATGCGCGCCGCGGTGTCGCGGTTCGGCGTCGCGCCGCTGACCTCGATGTACTGGTTCTCGGAAACGAAGAAAGAGACAGCGATCGATTGGCGCCCCGAGGTGCACGATTCCGACGGCCTTTCGATGTGGTCGGGCGCCGGCGAGCGGCTCTGGCGCCCGCTCAACAATCCCCCGCGGATCATGGTGTCCTCGTTCCTGGACAACAATCCGCGCGGCTTCGGCCTTTGTCAGCGCGACCGCGTCTTCGACCACTACCTTGACGGCGTCAATTACGACCGCCGCCCCACGCTGTGGGTGGAGCCGCTGCCGGGCCCGGATGGCGCGGGTTGGGGCAAGGGATCGATCCAGCTTTGCGAAATCCCGACCGACGACGAAATTCACGACAATATCGTGGCGATGTGGGTCCCGGAAAACCCCATTCCGGCCGACGCCGAGCTAAAGTTGAATTACCGCCTGCACTGGCTCGCCGACGAGCCTTATCCGACCAAGCTCGGACGCTGCGTCGCCACACGGCTGGGGCGCGGCGGCCAGCCCGGTCAGCCGCGTCCCAAGGGTGTGCGCAGTTTCGTCGTGGAGTTTCTCGGCGGACCGCTTTCGACGCTGCCCTACGGGGTCAAGCCCGACATCGTGGCGAGCGCTTCCCGCGGCTCGCTGGAAGGCTATCGAATCGTCGAAGCCGTGCCTGACGGCGTGCCCGGTCACTGGCGCGCGGAATTTGACCTCACGGTCGATCCAGGGCCAGACCCAGTCGAATTGCGCTGCCTTCTGCAGGCCAACGGCGAGACGCTGACGGAAACCTGGATGTTCCAATATCATCCGTTCTGAACCGACGCGCGCCGCGCGCGACGCCGGTCGATTTCGCCGCCGAGGCGCCGCTGCGGCCTCGCGCCGCCTCCGCCGAGGCGCCGTTGACCGCGCGCCCGCCGCCGTTCTATATCGCGCGGCCGCCGCTTGGCGCGGCGCCCCTGTGGCGGAACTGGTAGACGCGCTCGACTCAAAATCGAGTTCCGCAAGGAGTGCTGGTTCGATTCCGGCCAGGGGCACCACGCCATCGGCGATCGGCGGCGCGCGCACGGCGCGGCCGCCTCGATCGAAGCGCGCCCACGAAATTCGCTTCCGTCGC
>JBEKBD010000025.1:0-28910 GCA_050015575.1 Roseiarcus sp.
TCGACCAGCAACTGGTTGAGCGTCTGCTCGCGCTCGTCGTTGCCGCCGCCGAGGCCGGCGCCGCGATGGCGGCCGACCGCGTCGATTTCGTCGATGAAGATGATGCACGGCGCGTTCTTCTTCGCCTGTTCGAACATGTCGCGCACGCGACTCGCGCCGACGCCGACGAACATCTCGACGAAGTCGGAGCCGGAGATGGTGAAGAACGGCACGTTGGCTTCGCCCGCCACCGCGCGCGCGGTCAGCGTCTTGCCGGTGCCGGGCGGGCCGACCAGCAACACGCCGCGCGGGATGCGGCCGCCGAGCTTCTGGAACTTCTGCGGGTCGCGCAGGAACTCGACGATCTCCTGCAGGTCTTCCTTGGCCTCGTCGATGCCGGCGACGTCCTCGAAGGTGACGCGCCCCTGCGCCTCGTTGAGCAGCTTGGCCTTCGACTTGCCGAAGCCCATCGCCTTGCCGGCGCCGCCCTGCATCTGCCGCGACATGTAAATCCACACGCCGAGGAACAGCAGCAACGGCAGGCCGTTGATGAGCAGGGTCAGCAGCCACGAATTGCCGTCCGACGGCGGCCGGGCGGTGATCGTCACGTCCTTCTTGTAGAGCGTGTCGACGAGGCCCGGGTCGTTGGGGGCGTAGGTGACGAAGGCGCGGCCGTCCTTGTAATGGCCGGCGATATCCGAGCCGGCGATCGTCACGTCGCGGATGTGGCCGGCGTCGACTTCGCTCAGCAGTTGGCTGAACGTGATGTCGCTGCTCGGCGCCTTCTGGGCGGGGCTCTGAAACAGAGTGACCAGCGCCAGGACGAGCAGGAAAATGATCACCCAGAGGGCGAAATTGCGAAAGTTTGGGTTCATCGGGTTCCCATCGACAGCGGCGCGGCCGGGAAGTCCCGAGCCGACCCCGCCTGTCCCAAACCGTCATTTAAGCGCGCTAGGCGCAATTGCCAAGTGAAGCCGAAGATTTTGAACGCCGCGCGAACAGCGGCGCCGGCGGCTTTTCCGCTAGAGGCGGCGCTTATTCTAGAGTTCGCGCAGGAATGCGGCGGGCTTTTGACCGAGGATGCGCCACGCGCCGATCATGCCCAGCGCGACGGTGAGCGCCAGCCCCGCCCCAGCCGCGGCGAGGGCCGGCTCGGGCGCGAAGACGAAATCGAGGCCCATGACGCGCACGACGACGACATAGGCCGCCAACGCTCCGGCCGCGACGCCGAACGTCGCCGTCGCCGCGCCAAGCAGCGCATATTCGATCAGAAACGTCGCCATCAGGCGAGCGCGCGTCGCGCCCAATATCTTCAGGATCACGGCGTCGAGGATGCGGGCGCGCCGATTGGCGGCGAGCGCGCTCGCCAGCACCAGAATCGAGGACGCCAGCGCGACGCCCGAGGCCGAGCGGATCGCCAACGCCAATTTGGCGGTCAGCGCCTCGATCGTCTCCAGCGCATCGCGCACTTCGACCGCCGCGATGGAGGGAAAGTCGTGCGCCGCGGCCTTCATCAGCGCGCTCTCGTCCGCCCCGTCCGGCAGCGCCGCGGTGACGAGCGCCGTATAGGGCGCCCCTTTGAAGGCGTCGGGGGTGAAGACGAAGACAAAATTGATGCCGAGGCTTCGCCAGTTGACCTTTCGCAAGTTGCTGATCGTCGCCGTGACCTCGCGGCCGAGGACGTTGAGCGTGATCGCGTCGCCGATCTTGACGCCGAGCCCTTCGGCGACGCCCGCCTCGAGCGAAACCAGCGGCGGCCCGGAATAGTCGGCCGGCCACCATCGCCCGGCGACGACTTGCGACCCCTCGGGCGGCGCGTCGGCGAAGGTGACGCCGCGATCGCCTTCGAGAACCCAGGCGACGCTTTCCCTGGGCTTGAAGCTTTCCGCGGGGACGTCGCCGATCCTGACGACGCGGCCGCGCAACATCGGCGCTTCGACGATTTTGGCCCGCGGCGCCTCCCGGCTGAGAAAGCGGCGGAACGCGGCGATTTCGCCGCTGCGCACGTCGAGAAAATAGAAGCTCGGCGTTTCCCCGAGCGTGGCGCGCCGCAACTCGCCGCGCAGATTGGAATCGACCAGGGTCAGCGCGACCAGAACCGCCAGACCGAGCCCGAGCGACAGCACGACCGAAGGAGTCGGCGCGCCGGGCCGACAGAGATTGGCGATCGCCATGCGCCAAACGACCGAACGCGCGCGCGGCGCCCGGCGCGCCAGCGCCATCGCGCTCGCCGCGACGAGCCGCAGCGCGCCGAGCGCGAGCCCCGTCGCGACCGCCACATCGATCGCGATCGAGCGCTGCGGGCTGGAAACCGCAACGTCGTGCGCGCGCCCTAGCGGCGCGACGGCGAAGACGAACGCCGTCAGCACGCCATAGAGCGCGCCGAGCGCGATTTCGCTGGGGTAGATCGCCGGCGCCATCGGCAACGGCAGAACGGAGCCGAACAGCGCCGCGACGGCGAACGGAGTCGCCGCCCCGATCGCCAGTCCTGCGCCGGCGCCGATCAGCGCCACGGCGAGAAATTCGATCAGCGCCAGCGCGACGACCGCGCCGCCGCTCGCGCCGAGCGCCTTGAGGATAGCCAGGGTCGCGCGCTTGCGCTCGACGAAGCCTTGAGCCGCGTTGGCGACGCCGACGCCGCCGACGACGAGCGCAATCAAGCCGACCAGAGCGAGGAACTCGCCGAAGCGGTCGAGGTCGCGCGAAAACTCCGGCGAGACGTTCGCGCGCGTTCGGATCTCCCAACCCGCCTCGGGGAACGCCGCCTTCGCCGCGTCGACGAACGCCTCGAGGGCGGCCGCGTTCGGCGGCGCGCCGCCCGCGCCCACAAGCACGCGCGTCGTCCAGCGGACGAGCGCGCCGGGTTGGTTCAAGCCGCTGGCCGCCAGCGCGTCCTGCGAAATCAGCACGCGCGGGCCAAGGCCGACGCCGGTCGCGAGGCGGTCCGGCTCCGAGGCCAGTTTGGCGCGAATCTCGAAGCGCGCCGCGCCGAGGTCGAAGGCATCGCCGACCTCGAGGCCCAGCCGGTCGAGCAACGTCTTTTCGACCGCGGCGCCGAAGCGATTCTCCCGCTTCGCCAGCGCCGCGCCCGGCGTCGTCGCGGGATCGAAAACCGCCCGACCGATCCGCGGCCAGCTTTCGTCGACCGCCTTGACCTCGACGAGGGCCGTTTGCCCCGCGTCGCCGCGCGCCATCGCGCGCATAGTGGCGACGGTCGAGAGTCGGCCACGGGTTTGCAGGAACGCCCGTTCCTCGGTGAGCAGTTCGCGGTGGATCAGCGAAAACGACGCATCGCCATCGAGGATCGTCCGCCCGTCGCGCGCCAGCCCGTCGTCGAGCGCGCGCGCCAGCGAATTGACCGCGACGATCGCGGCGACGCCGAGTGCGATGCAGACGAGGAAGATGCGCAGGCCCGCCAGCCCTCCGCGCAAATCGCGAAGCGCCAGGCGCGCGAGCGCAAGGGGCGCCAAGCGCCGCGGCGGCGCAGACGGCGGCTCGTTCATGCGAGCGCCGGGGGGAGCGCTTCGAGCGCGCCCGAACGCATGCGCAACGTCCGGTCGCAGCGCTGGGCGAGCGCGGGATCGTGGGTGACGAGAGCCAGCGTGGCGCCGCGGCGCGAGGGCGCGTCAAACAAGAGATCGATGATCGCGCGCCCGGTCGCCTCGTCGAGGTTGCCCGTCGGTTCGTCGGCGATCAGCAGCGAGGGCCGCGGCGCCAAGGCGCGCGCCAGCGCGACGCGCTGCTGCTCGCCGCCCGAAAGCTGGGCGGGATAATGTCCCTGGCGTTCGGCGAGCCCGACGAGCGCCAATTCCTTCGCCGCGCGGGCGAACGCGTCGGGAGCGCCGGCGAGCTCCAGCGGCGCCGCGACGTTTTCGAGCGCGGTCATCGTCGGGATGAGATGGAAGGACTGGAAGACGATGCCGATCCGCGCGCCGCGGAAGCGCGCTAATTCGTCCTCGCCCATCGCCTGGATGGCGACGCCGTCGACGACGACCGAGCCGCTGTCCGGCCGCTCCAGGCCGCCCATGGTCATCAGCAACGTCGACTTGCCGGCGCCGGACGGTCCGACGAGGCCGACCGCCTCGCCCTGGTCGATTGTCAAGTTGACATGGCGCAATATATGCACCCTGGCCGCGCCTTCGCCGAGGCTCAGGTCGACGTCGCGCAATTCGATCGCAGGGGCCGCCATCGTGACGAGAATCCTTCGGCTGGGGAACGCCTCATATGGGCATTGGCGCGTCCGCGTCCAGGTCTTCGCCCTGGCGCTCGCCGCCGCGCTGACCGCCGTCGGCGCGCCGGCCGGGGCGCGCCCGCTGCATGTCGTCGCGCTCGGCGACAGCCTGACCGCCGGCTACGGGCTGGCGCCGGGCGAGGCGTTTCCCGACGCCCTCCAGCGCGCCCTCAAGGCGCGCGGCTGGGACGTCGCGGTCGCCAACGCCGGCGTTTCGGGCGAAACCGCGGAGGACGGGCTGGCGCGCTACGATTGGAGCGTGCCTGCGGGCACGGACGCGCTGATCGTCGAACTCGGCGCCAACGACATGCTGCGCGGCCTCGACCCCGCCGCCGCCGAGGCATCGCTGGCGCAAATCCTCGACAAGGCGCGCGCGGCCCATATTGCGACGCTGCTCGCCGGCATGCGCGCGATTCCCAATTTCGGCCCCGACTATCAGCGGCGCTTCGACGCGATCTATCCCGATCTGGCCAAGAATACCGGCGTCGCGCTCTATCCCTTCTTTCTCGACGGGGTCGTCGGCGATCCCACGCTCGTTCAACCCGACGGATTGCATCCGACGCGCGAAGGCGTGGAGAAAATCGCCGCCGCGATCCTGCCGAGCGTCGAAGGCGTGCTCGCCGAGGTCAAGCCGTAACGCTGCGGGCGAAGACCGCGCCCTTGCGCGCCGACGCGGCTTTGCCGTAGAGCGTGCGGCGATCGGATCGACGCCCGCCGTCATGCGCCGTCAGCGCCTGTTCGAGAGAAAGGTTCGTCGCCCATGTCCGCCGCGCGCTACGTCTTGACCCTATCTTGCGCCGATCGGCCCGGAATCGTCGCCAAGGTTTCGATGGCGTTGTTCGAGGGCGGGTTCAACATCCTCGAAGCCCAGCAGTTCGACGACGTCGAAACCGGCAATTTCTTCATGCGCGTGGCGTTCGACGGCGTCGGCGAGGGAGCCGACGTCGCCGCGTTGCGCGTCACGTTCGCCGACCTCGCCGCCGAATTGAAGATGACCTGGGCGATGCGCGCCGAGAAGGAAAAGAAGCGCGTGGCGCTGCTGGTTTCGCGCTTCGACCATTGCCTGGTCGATCTCCTCTATCGCTGGCGCAACGGCGAGCTGGCGATGGAGATCGTCGCGATCATCGCCAACTATCCCCGCGAGACGTACGACCATATCGATTTCGACGAGATTCCGTTTCACTACCTGCCGGTGACCAAGCAGACCAAGATGGAGCAGGAGGCGCAGATCTGGGAGGTGGTGCGCGCCGCCAAGGCCGACGTCGTCGTGCTGGCGCGCTACATGCAGATTCTCTCCGACGGGCTCGCCGCCAAGCTGCAGGGGCGCTGCATCAACATCCACCACTCGTTTCTGCCCGGCTTCAAAGGCGCCAATCCTTATCACCAGGCGCACGCGCGCGGCGTGAAGCTGATCGGCGCCACCGCGCATTTCGTCACCGCCGAACTCGACGAAGGCCCGATCATCGAGCAGGACGTCGAGCGCATCAGCCACAGCGACACGCCCGAAGACCTGGCGCGCAAGGGCCGGGACATCGAACGGCGCGTGCTGGCGCGCGCGCTCGGCAACCACCTCGAGGATCGCGTGCTGATCAACGGCGGCAAGACGGTGGTGTTTTCGGGCTAGCGAAAGCGCCGCCACAGCGCCGCCGCCCAAGCGAACAGGCGGTTTTTGGCTTGGATGGCGGGCGAACTGGGCGGAACCGGCGGCGCGCCGGGGCGGCTCTCGCAATTCTCGGAGAGACGCGAGAAGGCGATTTCGCCGTCGGTGAAATAGCGATCGCCGCCGCCGTTGCGCCCGAACAATGTCGGCCCGACGCCGCTGACCCAGTAGCTGGCCTCGACGATGCCGGCGGCGGCGAGGTCGGCGGTGAGAAAATCGCGCTCCGCGTCGATGTCGGCGTCGACGTGATGCGTCACTTGGCCGGTGAAATGGCTGACGCCGACGCTGCGGTCGAAGGTCGCCGCGCCGAGCCACACTGGCAGCCCGTCGTCGCCCGCCTCGAGCGCCTGCCACAATCGCACGTGATGGCGCGTGCTCGGCGATGCGCCCGAGGGCTTCTCGAACGCCAAGTCCTGCCGGCGCCCGTCGTAGACGAGGTCGCTGACCGGCGCCGTCGGGTAGGCGCGACGCAGCAGCACGCTGCCGACGATTTTCGCGCTCGAACGCCAGGTCACCGGATCGGCGGGGCGCCAGCCGGCCGCGCGCATCGCGCAAAGCACGTCGTCGCGTCGACCCTCCAGGCCGACGTTAAGCGCGTCGCCGGGAATGCCGAGCGAAGTCCGCGTCGTCATCGCCTTGTCGGCGAGCGCGCCCTGGCGCTCGTAATGGCGCCACCACGCCGGCGCGAGCCCGTAGGCGACCGAGACGTAGCACGCGGCGAGGATGGCGAACGCAACGATCGCTCGGCGCGCCGTTGCGCGGATGGCGGGACTTGGCGACATGGGCCGTGATTTTGCGGGCGCCTTGGCCTAAAAGCAATCGCTCCGCGGCGCGGGGCAAGGCGCTGGCGGGCGCAAGCGGACGGCGCCGTAACAAACCGGACGCCTCGGGCGAAAGACGGACGCGCGTTCCCTTGGCGAGGGACCGCCTGATCCATGGCCGCCGGAGAGACGAGCGATGAAACAAGAGGCCTTTCCCGTCACCCATAGCGAGGCGGAGTGGCGCGCGCTGCTCAGCCCTGAGCAATACGCGATCATGCGCGAGCACGGCACCGAGCGCGCCGGGAGCTGCGCGCTCAATACCGAGAAGCGGCCAGGCATGTTCTCCTGCGCGGGCTGCGGCCAGCCGCTGTTCGCTTCCGCGACCAAGTTCGACAGCGGCACGGGCTGGCCGAGCTTCAACGATCCCGTGCCCGGATCGGTGGCGACGACCGTCGACCAGAGCTGGGGCATGACCCGCACCGAGGTCCATTGCGCGCGCTGCGGCTCGCATCTCGGCCACGTTTTCCCCGACGGCCCGCCGCCGACCCATCTGCGCTATTGCATCAACGGCGTCGCGACGAATTTCGATCCCGCTTGACGGCCGGCGTCATCGCGCCGACAAAGCCGTGGCCATGAACGCGCCGAACTCGCCCGACGCCTTTCGCGCCTCGCGGCGCCCGCAGGGCCACCCGCCGATCAAAAGCGGTCGCGTCGGCGCGCTGCTGGTCAACCTCGGCACCCCCGAGGCGACCGACTATTGGTCGATGCGCCGCTACCTCAAGGAATTCCTGTCCGACCGGCGCGTGATCGAAGCGCCGCGGCCCGTTTGGTGGCTGATCCTCAACCTCGTCATCCTGACCCGGAGGCCGGCCGTCAGAGGGCGCGACTACGCCTCGATCTGGAACCGCGAACGCAATGAAGGTCCGCTGAAGACCATCACGCGATCCCAAGCGGAAAGACTCGCCGCGGCGCTGGCGCTCGGAGCGGGCGAGGGCCGCGTCGAAGTCGACTGGGCGATGCGCTACGGCAAGCCGTCGATCGCCGAGCGCCTCGCCGCGCTGCAGGACAAGGGATGCGACCGCATTTTGCTCGTCCCGCTTTATCCGCAATATTGCGCGGCGACGACCGCGACGGTGTGCGACAAGGCGTTCGACGCGCTGAAACGTCTGCGTTGGCAGCCGACGTTGCGCGTCGCCGCGCCCTATTACGACGATCCCGTCTATATCGAGGCGCTGGCGCGCTCTACGCGCGCCGCGCTGGCGAAGCTCGACTTCGAGCCGGAAGTCCTCCTCGCCTCGTTCCATGGAATCCCACGCGCCTATTTCGACAAGGGCGATCCCTATTATTGCCATTGCGCCAAGACGACGCGGCTGCTCGGCGAAGCGCTGGGGCTGCCGCCCGAGCGCCTGCGCATGACCTTCCAGTCGCGCTTCGGGCGCGCCGAATGGCTGCAGCCCTACACGGCCGAAACCGTGAAGGCGCTGGGGGTTGACGGCGTCAGGCGCCTCGCCGTCGTCACGCCCGGCTTTGCCGCCGATTGCCTGGAGACGCTGGAAGAGATCGGCGTCGAGAACGCCGACACTTTTCACGCCGCCGGCGGCGAGAAATTCGCCGCGCTGCCGTGCCTCAACGACAGCGAGGACGGCATGCGCGCGCTCGAGGCGGTGGCGCGGCGGGAGCTGGCGGGGTGGATGTGAGGGGGCTTGCGCACGATTGGCTCGGCTCGCCCTCGGCTCACGTTGACGCGCTCTCGCCGTCGCGCCACGGATTGAAGACGGCGGCGCGCGCTTTTTCGAAGTCGCCCGTGTCGCGCGTGACGACCGTCAGCCCGTAGTGCATCGCCGTCGCCGCGATGATGAGGTCGGGTTGCGAATAGGTGTGGCGCGCCTTGCGCCCGGCCTCGACGAGGAGGCGCCACTTGAGCATCACGTCTTCGCTCACCGGCAGCGTTCTCTGAGCGAACATCGGTCGCAGAGTCTGAGCGAGCCAATCGTTGAGTTCGGCGCGGCGCGCCGCGTCGGCGACGCGTTCGATGCCGAAGCGAATCTCGGCGAATGTCACGACGCTGACGAAAAGCGATTCGAGCGGTTGCGCGGCGACGAACGCCACGACCTTTGGTTCCGGCCGCGCGCGACGCAGCTCGCTCAGGATATTCGTATCGAGCAGCCAGGCCTTCACAGTTCGATGTCGCGCACCGGCGAGCGCTCGTCGCGGCTCGGCTCGATGTCGATTTCGCGACAGGGCGAGGCCTGCATCGCCGCGATCAGCGCCGCGCCGGTGCGCTCGCCCGCGAGGCGGCGGAATTCGTCCGCCGCGACGACCACCACCTCCTCGCGGCCGTGCACGGTGACGTGTTGCGGCCCTTCGTTGCGCGCCCGACGCACGAGTTCGCTGAAGCGCGCCTTCGCGTCTTGCAGCAGCCAACGCCCAGGCGGGCGCGAGGTTTTTGGCGGCGTCGCGATTCTAGTCATGCTGACTAGATATCATGAACGTGCCGAGATGCTCAAGCGCCCTGGCGGCGCTCCTCGCCCGCAACGCGAAAACACGCCGCCTCTCTTCGCGCCTCCTGCGCCTCGCGCAGCGCCCGCGGCAGCGGGAAGAACACCGATTCGTCGGCCGTCGTCAGCGTCTCGACCGCGATGGCGAAGCGTTCGGCGAACGCGTCGAGGATTTCTTCAACCAGGATTTCCGGGGCCGAGGCGCCGGCGGTGAGCGCGACCGAACACACGCCGGCGAGCGCGCGCCAATCGATTTCCTCTGCGCTCGCGACGAGCTGGGCGACCTTGCAGCCTTCACGCTCGGCGACTTCGCGCAGGCGCTGGGAATTCGACGAATTGGCCGCCCCGACGACGATCGCCGCCTCGACCTTTGCCGCGGCGCGCTTGACCGCCTGCTGCCGGTTGGTCGTGGCGTAGCAAATGTCGCCCCGCGCCGGCGCATGGATTTGCGGAAAGCGCGCCTCGAGCGCCGCGACGATTTCCCGCGTGTCGTCGAGAGAGAGCGTCGTCTGCGTGACATAGGCGAGCGGCGCGCCGGGGTCGAAACGCAGCGCCTCGACTTCGCCGACCGAACTCACCAGGGTCGCCGCGCCCGGCGGCAATTGCCCCATCGTGCCGATCACTTCGGGGTGGCCGGCGTGGCCGACGAGCATCACGTGGCGCCCGCGTCGGAAATGGACCTGCGCCTCGCGGTGGACCTTGGTCACCAACGGGCAGGTGGCGTCGATGGCGAAGAGGCGGCGCGCGCGCGCCTCCTCGTAGACGGACTCGGCGACGCCGTGGGCCGAGAAAATCACCACGGCGGCGCCCTCCGGCGCCTCGTCGAGCTCCTTGACGAAGACGACGCCCTTGGCCTTCAGGGAGTCGACGACGTATTGATTGTGGACGATCTCGTGCCTGACGTGGATAGGCGGGCCATAGACCTGCAGCGCCCGCTCGACGACGTCGATCGCGCGCGCGACCCCGGCGCAAAAGCTGCGCGGGGCGCACAAAACAATGCGAAGCTCGGGCTTTGCGTTCATCGATCGCCGACGCTTGTCCGTCCAGTCTGTTGGAAAGGCGGAGCCGCGTGAAGTCAAGGGGCGCGCGAGCGCCGATCGGGACTGGCGCGAAGACGCCGAAGGCCCTATGAGCCTCAGCCCGCCCCGAATAGGATCGTCGCCTTGACCGCCGCCCCCGCCGCCCGCGCCGACGCGCCCGTGTTCACGCGCGGATCGACGATGCGCCATGTCGCGGTGATGACCGCGACCGGCTCGATCGGCCTCATCGCGGTTTTCGCCGTCGACTTCCTGTCGCTGTTCTGGGTGTCCCGCCTCGGCGTTCAATCGCTGAAGGCCGCGGTCGGCTACGCCAGCCAACTGCAATTCATCGCCTTTTCGGTCACGATCGGCCTCACCATCGCCATTTCGGCTACGGTCTCGCGCGCGCTCGGGGCGGGCGACCGCGCCCGCGCCCGCCGGCTCGCCGCCTCGGGCCTGTCGATCGCCGGCCTCGTCTCCGCGGCGCTCGCGGCGGCGATGTTCGTTTTTCGCGACTCCCTGCTGGCGACGCTGATGCACGCGAACGGCGAGCCCGCCTCGGTCGCGAGCCGTTTTCTCGCCATCGTCATTCCGTCCAACGTGGTGCTGACGCTCGGCATAGGGCTGTCGGGCGTGCTGCGCGCAGCCGGCGACGCGCGCGCCGCCATGTATGTGACGCTGTGGGGAGCGCTGATCGTCGCGGTCGCCGACCCGACGCTGATTTTCGGTTTCGGTCTCGGCGTCTACGGCGCCGCGTGGGCGATGGCGATCGCGCGTCTGGCGATCTTGGGCGCCGGCGTCTATGCGGCGATTCACGTGCGCGACCTCGTCGGCCGGCCGAGGCCGCGCGACGCAAGGGGCGACGTCGCGCCGATCATGGCCATCGGCGTTCCCGCGATCTTGGCCAATCTGGCGACGCCGGCGGCGGCGGTCTATGTGACGCGGGTGTGGTCCGATTTCGGCGAAGCGGCGGTCGCCGGCGGCGCGATCGTCGATCGCGTCGCGCCGCTCGCCTTCGGCGTCGTCTTCGCGCTGACCGGCTCGATCGGCCCGATCGTCGGCCAGAACTTCGGCGCCAGGAAAATGGACCGGGTCCGCCGGGCGATCACGGATTCGCTGCTGCTCGCGGTCGGCTACGCGCTGATCGCCTGGGCGAGCCTGGCGCTCGCGGCGCCGCGGATCGTCGCCGTCTTCGACGCCCATGCCGCCTCCGCCGATTTCGTCGTCTTCTTCTGCCGATTCGGCGCCGCGGCGTGGGTCTTCCTGACCTGTCTCTTCGTCGCCAACACCGTGTTCAACAATCTCGGCTTTCCCGTCCTGGCGACGATCTTCAACTGGGGCCGCGCGACGCTGGGAACCCTTCCCTTTGTCGCGCTCGGCGCCAAGTGCGGCGGCGTCGAGGGCGCGATGCTCGGCGCCGCCGCCGGCGCGGCGGCGTTCGGCCTCGCCGGCGTCGCCGTGGCCTACGGCGTCACGGCGCGTCTCGCCAACGCCATGAAGGCGGGGTAGCGCCGCCGCGCCGGCCGTCGCTTCATTGATTTGTCGCGCGATGACTCCTATTTAGCGGGGTGCGCGCCGCTCGTCCGGCCCGTTTCCTCGGAATCCCGCATGGCCCGCGACGTCATCGACGCCGAGATCATTGAGTCCCGCGATGATTTGGTCGCCTGGATGGCAGCGGGCGGCAAGCCCGCCGAGGCGTGGCGCATCGGCGTGGAACACGAGAAATTCCCCTTCGCCAAATCCGATCTGACGCCGGTTCCCTATGAAGGCCTGCGCGGGATTCGGGCGCTGCTGGAGGGCCTGCGCGAACGCCTAGGCTGGCGGCGCATCGAGGACGACGGCAAGCTCATCGGCCTGCTCGAAGCGGAAGGCGGCGCGGCGATTTCGCTCGAGCCGGGAGGCCAGTTCGAGCTCTCCGGCGCGCCGCTGGCGAGCGTCCACGAAGTCGCGGGCGAACTCGACGCCTATTTGCGGCGCGCTCATGCCGTCGCCGATTCGCTCGGGATCGGCTTCCTCGCCCTCGGCGTCAGCCCGAAATGGTCGCTCGCCGAGACCCCGACCATGCCCAAGAGCCGCTATCGCATCATGGCGCGCTACATGCCGAAAGTGGGGACGCGCGGGCTCGACATGATGTTTCGCACCGCGACGGCGCAGGCCAACCTCGACTTTTCCGACGAGGCCGACATGGTCGCCAAGCTGCGCGTCGGTCTGGCGTTGCAGCCGATGATCACCGCGCTGTTCGCCAATTCTCCGTTCACCGACGGCAAATTGAACGGCTTTCTGTCGGCGCGATCCGAAATCTGGCGGCGCACCGACGACTCGCGCACCGGCATGCTGCCGTTCGCCTTCGAACCGGGGATGGGGTTCGAGCGCTACGTCGATTACGCGCTCGACGTTCCCCTTTATTTCGTCAAGCGCGGCGCGACGTACCACGACGTCGCCGGCGCGAGCTTTCGCGATCTGCTCGCCGGCCGGCTCGCCGCGCTGCCGGGAGAACGCGCGACGATCTCCGACTGGGCCAACCATCTCTCGACCATCTTTCCCGAGGTGCGCCTCAAACGCTACCTCGAGATGCGCGGCGCGGACGTAGGCCCGGCCGAGCGCATCGACGCGTTGGCGGCGCTGATGGTCGGTCTCTATTACGATCGCCAGGCGCTCGCCGCGGCGGGCGATCTCGTGCGCGGCTGGAGCGCGGCCGAGCGCCAAGCGTTGCGCGACGAGGCCCCGCGTCTAGGGCTGGCCGCGCGCGTCGCCGGCCGCGACCTGCGCGCGATCGCCGGCGACGCGCTCGCCATCGCGCGCGCCGGCTTGGCGCGGCGCGCGCGAAAAGACGCTCAGGGCCGCGACGAAACGATCTATCTCGCCCCGCTGGAGAAGATCGTCGCCGACGGCCGCGTCCCCGCCGAGCGCTGGATCGCGCGCTTCGAGGGCGCTTGGGGCCGCAGCGTCGATCCGGCGTTCGAGGAAGCGGCAATCTGACGCGGCGGCGGATCCGACGCGATCAGGCTGGCGGCGCGCTTCCCGGACGACATTTGTGCGGCGGTACATCTCGGGTTCACAGACGTTTCCGCAGACGTGGGCCGAAGCCTCGCTGGTGGGGCTGTCGCAAAACGCAAGGTCCTCGTCATGTTCAAGAAACTGCTCGCCGCCGCGGCGCTGGTCGTCGGCCTCGCCGTCGCGCCCGTCTATGCCGCCGCGCCGGCGCAACTCGTGCTTCACCATCACTTCGTTCACCATCATCACCACCACCACTATCACCATCATCACCACCACGTAGCGCCGAAGGCGAAGTGAGCCCAAGCGGCGCGCGAGCGTCGCTGGGATCGCGCTTTTTCGCGGCATGACGATTTCCGGGACGGCGCTCGGCCTTCCCGAAGCGGAGCCGAGTCGGCTCGGCTGCGAAAGCGGCCGGACCGGCCAACGTTGGGGGCTTTATCCCGCCATCCCGGACCTGGGATCGTAGGGCTTTTCGTCGCGCCAGCGCTGCATCAGCTTGGTCAGGTCCGCGTCTTCGCCGGCGGGCATCGCAATGCGCAGCGTCGCCAACAGATCGCCCTGGGGCAGTTCGGCGGTGGCCGGAAGCCCCTTGCCGCGCAAGCGCAGCACGCGTCCGCCCCCCGTCCCCGGGGCGATCGCCATTTCGACTTCGCCGCCGAGGGTCGGGACGCGCACTTTGGCGCCCAGCACGGCTTCATAGAGGGTGATCGGCAGGTCGAGACGCAGGTCGCGCCCCTCGACCCTGAACAGCGGGTGCGGCGCATAGTGGATCGTGATGATCGCGTCGCCCGCGGGTCCGTTTCTCGTTCCCGCCCTGCCCTGCCCGCGCAGCCGGATCGACTTGCCGTCCTCGACGCCGGCGGGAACGGCGACGTCGAGCGTCTTGCCGGTCGGCAGCGCGACGCGCATCGAGCCTCCCCCGACCGCCATCGCCAGCGGAACCGTCGCCGACGCCGCCACGTCCTCCCCGCGCGTCGCGCCGCGCGAACGAGCGCCGGCGCGACCGCCGAACAATTCGGAGATGATGTCGGGATCGATCGACGCGCCGCTGCGGCCGCGCGAAAACTCGCCGCCGCCGAAATCGAAGTGAAAACCGCTGAAGTCCGCCCCTCCGCCGGGCCGCCCGCCCGCTCGCGGGCCGAAGCCGAAGCCCTCGAACTGCGGCGCGCGCGGTTTGCCTTCGGCGTCGATCTCGCCGCGATCGTAAGCGCCGCGCTTCTTGGAATCGCCGAGAATCTCGTAGGCCGAGCCGATTTCGGCGAACCGCTCTTTCGCTCGCGGCTCCTTGCTCTGATCGGGATGGTATTTTTTCGCCAGCTTGCGGAAGGCCGACTTGATTTCGCCGGCGCTGGCGGTCTTGGCCAGGCCAAGAACCTCATAAGGGTCGCGCATGATGAGCCCAGAATTGCGCGCCCGCCCCGCAGGCGCAGGCGCCAGTGTCTCCGCCCCTATTTGGGCCGCGGCGGCTTTTCCCGCAAGTGGGCGTCAGAGGCCCGTCCACGGCGAGGCGTCATAGATCGCGACCTCGCCGCTGGCGCTGGGACAGCCGACCGCCTGCAGCGTCTTGGCGTCGTCGCCCTGGACCAGCCGCGCGACGAAGGCGCGGCAGGATTGTCCCTCGCGCGCGAAGCTGCCGGCGACGGCGACGAATTCGCCGTGGTCGCCGGTCTCCGGATTGGACCAGGCGGCCGGCTCGCCGTGGTCCGGCGCGCGCAGGCTCGCAGCGAGAACGGGTTGGGCGACGCGCCAGTCGCGCGAATCAAAGGCGCTCGACGACGCCGGCGCCTTGGGCGCGATCGATCCCGTCGGCTCGTTGTCGATAAAGGACGGTAGCGGCATGGAAATCGAACAGGCCGCGAGCGCGAGAGCGCTGAACGCGAGCGCGACGACCCGTCCCGGCATCATCGCGCCGGCGATCCGTCGAAATCCGTCGCGTTGGCCCTTCGAAGGGATTATCATCGCCGCCTGCGCCGGGATCGTCAAAGAGGGGCATATTGGCCTTGAATCAGTTAAATTCGAGTGACTTTACTGAAGCTGGAGACCCATTTGCCTTGCTGAAGCTGTGGTTCGCGGAAGCAGCCAGGCACGAAGTCAACGATCCCGAGGCGTTCACGCTCTCCACGGTCGACGCGTCCGGCCTGCCCGACGTGCGGGCCATGTTGTGCAAGCAGCTCGACGAATTTGGGCTGGTGTTTTACACCAACGTCGAGAGCGCCAAGGGCGTCCAACTTACCGCCAACCCGAAAGCGGCGGCGCTGTTCCACTGGAAGTCGCTGCGCCGGCAGGTGCGCCTGCGCGGCCCGGTGTCGCGCATCCCGGACCGCGACTCCGACGCCTATTTCGCCAGCCGCCCGCGCGAAAGCCGCATCGGCGCCTGGGCGAGCCAGCAGTCGCGGCCGCTCGAATCGCGCGCCAAGCTCCTGCAGGAGGCCGCCGTCTTGGCGCTGAAATTCGGCGTCGGCGCCGTTCCGCGGCCGGCCTATTGGGGCGGCTACCGGCTGACGCCGACGCAGATCGAGTTCTGGCGGGACGTGAAGTTCCGCCTCCACGACCGCGTGGGCTTCACCCGCGAACGCGAGGGCGCGCCTTGGCGGCGCGAGCGGCTGTACCCTTGAGGCGCGCCGGCGCGAGGCGAACGTGCTAACCCCTGGTCCGCGCCGTTGCGAGCGAACGGAGAAATGACGCCTCGACCGACATCCGACGCGCCGCGTCGCGCGGCGCCGAACCGCCGATCGACGACGGCCAGCATGGGCGAGGGCGCGCGTGGGTGAAACGCTTTATCCGCCGCGGCCGATTTTGGCGGCTTCGGTCGCGGTGTTCCGCGACCGGCGCGTTCTCGTCGCGCGGCGCGCGCGCGCCCCGCTCGCCGGCCTCTATTCGCTGCCCGGCGGCGGCGTGGAAGCCGGGGAGACGTTGCGCGCGGCCGCCTTGCGCGAACTCGCCGAGGAAGTCGGCGTCGCCGCGGAGATTATCGCCTTCGTCGATCACGTCGAGGCGATCCATTTCGACGGCGCAAGAGTTCGCGAGCACTACGTGATCGCCGCGTTTGTCGCGCGCTGGCGGAGTGGCGAGGCGCGCGCGAGCGTCGAGGCCGACGCCGTCGCCTGGATCGACCCGGAAGAAGTCACGCGCTGGCCGACGACGCCCGAACTGCCCGATATCGTCGAGAAGGCCGCTCGCCTGGTAAGGAGCCTGCCGTGAGGCTGCGCGTCGCCATTTTCGCGGCGGCGCTGGCCGCCGCGCTCGCTGCGACGCCGCTCGCGGCGCAGACGCCGCCGTTCTTCTTTTGGCTGACGCCGCAGACGAAACCGCCGGCGCCGGTCGCTTCCTCGACGCCCGCGCCTAAGCCCGCCGCGCCCGCGCCCGAGCCCACATCGACCCAGGCCGCCAAGCCCCCGCCGTCGGTCGAAACGCCGGCGCCCGTGGAGTCGCCGCCGCCTTACGAGCCGCAATTGTTGCGTCTGGCCGAAATCATAGGCGCCCTCTCCCACCTGCGCGACCTCTGCGGCGCGGGCGACGGCGCGACGTTCCGCGCCGAGTTCGCCAACCTCATGGACGCCGAGGGAACGACGCCGACGCGCAAGGAGACGCTCGCCGGCGCCTTCAACCGCGGCTTGCGCGATTACGAGCTGACCTACCGCGCCTGCACGCCGGCGGCGCGCGAGATCGTCGCGCGCTTTCTCGACGAAGCCGCGCGCATCGCCAAGGACGTCGCCGCCCGCTGGGCCGGGTGAGCCTGGCGGCGCGCCGCCATCATCAGGGCGCGGCGCTTGTGCGCGCGTCGCGGCCGCCCCGATCGAGATGGGCGATAGCCAGGACCCTGCCGGCGTAGCAAAGCAGGATCGGCGCGCCGATGGCAAAAGTCGGGGCAAGATAAGGCCGCGATCCGCTTCGCCCGCCCAGAGGGGGCGACGTAGACGAGCCAGAGCGCAAGGTCGATGAAGAAGGCGGCGGCGAATTTGAGTTTCTTCGACGCCGCCTACGCCGCAGCGGCGGGCTCGTCGAACCGGGAGCTCTTCAACGCCATGCTCATCGATGGTCTTTCCATCCCCTCCGCGCGGCGGCGCCCACTTCGCGACCGATCATCCCTGGCGAGACGTTGACGCCGCGTTTCGCCGAATCGAGCAAACGCCGCGCCCGCGCCTCGCGTCAGCCAGGCCGAACCGGCGCGAACCCCCACCCCCGCCAGGAGGAAGGGGCCGCGCCTGCGCTTCTCAGCTCAGCTTGCCTTCGACGCCCTCGACCAGCCACTGCAGTCCGGCGAGCGCGCCGTCGTCCATCACCTGGCCGGCGGGCAGCTTCTCCGCGCCGCTCTGGTCCTTGAGCGGGCCGACGAAGATCTTCTGCTTGCCCGAGGCGATGTCGTCCACCGTCTGCTGCGCCAGCGCCTTCACCTCGTCGGGCATGTTGGCGAACGGCGCCATCTTCAGCATGCCCTCGCCGAAGCCGCCCCAAACGTCGCCGCTCGTCCAGGAGCCGTCGAGCACGGCCTGGACGCGCTTGATGCAATAGGGCCCCCACACGTTGACGCTGGCCGAGAGCTGCGAGTGCGGCGCGAACTTGGCCATGTCGGTCGCTTCGCCGAACGCCGGGACGCCGCGGCTTTCGGCGACCTGCAACGGCGCCGGCGAGTCGGTGTGCTGGGTGATGACGTCGCAGCCCTGGTCGATCAGCGCCTTGGCGGCGTCGCCCTCCTTGCCAGGATCGTACCAGGAATTGATCAGGATGAACTTCAATTTCGCCGCGGGATTGATGCTGCGCATGCCCAGCGCGAACGCGTTCATGCCCTCGACGACTTCCGGTATCGCCACCGAGCCGACATAGCCGGCGACCCCGGTCTTGCTCATCTTGCCCGCGATGACGCCCTGGACGAAGCGCCCTTGGTAGAAGCGGATGTTGTAGGTCGCGACGTTGGCGGCGCGCTTGTAGCCGGTGCAATGCTCGAACTTGACCGCCGGGAACTTCTTCGCCGCATTGAGCGTGTAGTTCATGTAGCCGAACGAGGTGGCGAAGATCAGCCCGGAGCCCTTGGCGGCGAGGTCGGAGAATACGTGCTCCGAGTCCGGCCCCTCCGGAACGTTTTCGACGTAGGCGGTCTTGACCGCGCCGCCGAAATGCGCCTCCACCTCCTTGCGGGCGACGTCGTGCTGATAGGACCAACCGAAATCGCCCACCGGGCCGACATAGACGAACCCCACCTTGAGGGGTTCGGCGGCGCGAAGGACGCTCGAGCCCAGCGGCGTCGCCGCGGCGACCAGCCCGGTTCCCAGAAGTTTGTTGAATGTCCGACGATCCATCGCATTTCTCCTGTCTGCCGATCCGCGATGACTACATCGGCGCCGCGCGATTGCCTATCGCCGTCAAACCCATTCGATCAGTAATCCACCGTCCGCGCCAAACCTGCCTCCCGCGTGGGCAGGCAGGGCCCCGGCCGAGGCGCCCGCGGCGTCCAAGCGCCGCCGCGATTCCCGCGTTTCCGCTCGGGCGCCCCATGGCTAGGCGGCTCTGGAATATGCAGCGCTCGCCCCGATCAGGCGCCCGCGTAGAACGGCTTGCCGAGGCAGGCCGGCTGATTGAGGCGAATGCGGCGACGATCGCGCGAGATGAACGCCAGCACCGCCACCGTGACGATGTAGGGCAAGGCTGAAATGAATGGCGACGGGATCGCGACGCCCAGGCCCTGGACATAGAGCGAGAGATACATGATCGCGCCGAAGAGATAGGCGCCGGCGAGCAGCCACGCCGGCCGCCAAGTCGCGAACACGACGAGCGCCAGCGCGATCCAGCCTCGCCCAGCCGTCATGTTTTCCGCCCACATCGGGCTGTAGGCGAGCGACATGTAGCCGCCGCCGAGCCCGGCCATCGCGCCGCCGAACAGCGTCGCCCCGAGGCGAATCGCGTTGACGGGATAGCCGATGGCGTGAGCGGCGTCGTGGGAATCGCCGACCGCGCGCAGCACGAGGCCGGCGTGAGTGCGAAAGAGAATCCACGCCACGGCGGCCAGGATCGCGAAGGAGGCGTAGACCAGCGGGTCCTGGCCAAACAGCACCGGGCCGAAGAAGGGGACCTGCGACAGGCCCGGCGCGGCGAGCTTGGCGAGCTCCGGCCCCTTGACGCCGACAAAGCCGGCGCCCAACAAAGAACTGAAGCCGCGGCCGAAAATCGTCAGGGCGAGGCCGGCGGCGGTCTGATTGCTCAGCAGCGTCAACGTCAGGAAGGCGAAGATCGCCGACAGCGCCGCGCCCCCGACGGTCGCCGCCGCCACGCCGAGCGCCGCGCTGCCGGTGAGGCGCCCGACGACGAAGCCGGCGACCGCGCCCACCAGCATCATGCCTTCGACGCCGAGGTTGAGCACGCCGGAGCGCTCGGCGACTAACTCGCCGGTGGCGGCGAGCAGCAGCGGCGTCGAGGCGGCGGTCACGCTGACCAAGAAGCTGGTGAGGAAGAAGATCATGGCGCGGCTCCGACGGGCTTGCCGCGCGGCCTGCCGATCCGGACGCGGAAAAGAATCAGAATGTCGCAAGCGAGCAGGAAGAACAGCAAGATGCCCTGGAAAATGCTGGCGACGGCGTTGGGCAGGCCGAGGTCGATCTGCGCCGCGTCGCCGCCGAGATAGGAGAGCGCCAGCAGCAACCCGGCGAAGATCGCCCCGATCGGATGCAGCCGGCCGAGGAAGGCGACGATGATCGCGGTGAAGCCGTATCCGGGCGAAATGTCCGCGGTGAGCTGGCCGATCGGGCCGGTGACCTCGAACATGCCGGCCAGACCCGCCATGCCGCCGCTCGCCAGCAGCGCGACCCAGATCAGCCGGCGTTCGCTGAAACCGGCGAATCGCGCCGCACGCGGCGCTTCGCCGACAACCCGGAGCTGAAAACCGAGAACGGATTTCGACAGCAGCGCCCATGTCGCGATCGCCACGATCAACGCCGCGACGCACCCCAGATGCACGCCCGTGCCCGCGACGACGATCGGCGTCGTCGCGCCGTCGGAAAATAGCGCGGTCTGGGGAAAGCCAAGGCCCTTCGGGTCCCTCCAGGGGCCGGTTACGAGATAAATCAACAGGTACTGCGCGACATAGGTCAGCATCAGGCTGGAGAGGATTTCGTTGACGTTGAGCTCGCTCTTGAGGAACGCCACGATCGCCGCCGCCGCCGCGCCGCCGATCACGCCCGCCACCAGCGTCCCGGGATAGAGCAGCGGGCCCGGCAGGTCGGGAAAGGCCAGCGCGAAGCCGCCGGCGAAGATCGCGCCGAGGGTGAACTGCCCTTCCGCGCCGATGTTCCACACCGAGGCGCGATAGCACAGCGCCAGGCCCGCTCCCATCATGATCAGCGGCGCCGCCTTGACCGCAAGCGCGGAGAGGCCGCCAGCTTGGACCAGCGGCGCGACGAGGAAAGTGTAGACCGCCGGACCCGGCGCCTGCCCGAGCGCCCAGAATACGGCGCCGGAGCCCAAGATCGTCAGCCCGATCGCCAGCGCCGGCGAGGCGTAGGTCCAGAAAGTCGAGACTTTGCCGCGCGGTTCGAACCTCATCCGCTCAACCCTGCCGCTCGGCGGCCGCGCCGCCCAAGTCCTTCGCGGCCGCGCCGCCCATCACCAGGCCGATCTGCTCGATCGTCGCCTCCTCGACCGGGATCGGCGGCGACAACCGACCGCCGGCGATCACCGCGACGCGGTCGCAGATCAGAAAGATCTCGTCCAGATCCTGAGAGATGATCACCACCGCCGCGCCCTCTTCCGCCAGGTCCGCCAGCGCGCGATGGATCGCCGCCGCCGCGCCGGCGTCGACGCCCCAGGTCGGTTGATTGACGATGAGCGCCCCGGGCGACTGCATCACTTCGCGTCCGACCAGGAATTTCTGGAGATTGCCGCCCGACAGCGCCCTCGCCTGCGCTTTCGGACCGGTCGAACGAACGTCGAAACGGCGAATGATCCGCTTGGCGAAATCGACGCTGCGCGCCTGATTGATGAAGCCGAACCGGGCGAGCGAGCGGCGCGCGCGGGCGGTGAGGAACGCGTTTTCGCTCAAAGTCATCGTCCCGACCGCGCCGTGCCCGTCGCGCTCTTCGGGAACGAAACAGGCGCCGAGGCTGCGCCGCCGTTGCGGCCCCGAGCGGCCGACGGCGACGTCCTCGAGCATGATGGTTTCGGGCGCGTCGGTGGGAATCTCGCCGGTCAGGGCGTCCATCAACTCGGTCTGGCCGTTGCCGGCGATGCCGGCGACGCCGAGGATCTCGCCGGGCGATACGGCGAAGCCGACTTCCTTGAGATCGGCGCCGAACGGATGGGGCGACTTGACGCTCAGATTGTCGACCACGAGCCTCGGCTTCGCGTCCTCGGCGCGGACGCGCCGGCGGCGGGAAGGCGGGTCCAGTTGCGCGTTGATCATCAATTCCGCCAATTCTTTCGCGCTCTTTTCTCTGGGTGCGCAATGAGCGACCACCCGGCCGAGGCGCATGATGGTCGCCGCGTCGCACAACGCGCGAATCTCGTCGAGTTTGTGGGAGATGTAGAGGATCGAGCAGCCCTCGGACGCCAGCCGCCGCAAAGTCTCGAACAGCTTCTCGACTTCCTGCGGCGTCAGCACCGAGGTCGGCTCGTCCATGATCAGCAGGCGCGGATTCTGCAACAGGCAGCGGACGATTTCGATGCGCTGGCGCTCGCCGACCGAGAGATCGTGCACCGTCTGGTCCGGGCTCAGCGGCAAGCCGTATCGCTGCGAAATCTCGGCGATGCGCTCGCGCAAGTTGGCGCGGGCCTCGCGGTCGTTCATGCCGAGGGCGACGTTCTCGGCGACGGTGAGCGACTCGAACAGCGAGAAATGCTGAAACACCATGCCGATGCCGAGCCGGCGCGCATGGGCGGGGCTCTGCATCGCCACGGGCTCGCCGCGCCAGACGATCTCGCCGGCGTCGGGCCGCACGACGCCATAGATGATCTTGACCAGCGTGCTCTTGCCGGCGCCGTTTTCCCCTAGCAGCGCATGGATTTCGTGGCGCGCGACGGTCAGGTCGACGCGGTCGTTGGCCAGGCAACCGGGAAATTGTTTGGTGATCCCCCGCAGCGACAAATACGGGCCGTCGTCGACCGCGGTCCTCTGGAGCATGGCGCCAAAAACCTCTTCCGCCTCTCGCCGCGGCCTGCAAATGCCGGACCGGCGCGCGCCGGCGCTTCGCCCCTCTTCGACGTTGTCGAAAGGTGGACGCGCCCGCCGCCCGTCCCGTTCCATGCTCGCACGCCGGCTCGCGTCCGCCAAGCCTCAACCAAGCGCTTGCCGGGTTCGGGCCGCGCCCGACCCGGCAGGCGCCGAGCGATCTCGACGCCGGAGTCCGAGTCGCGCCCGAGGCCGGCCTCGACAGGGCGCTCGCCGTCGGCGGCGGCGCGGCCGAACCGAAGCCATTGCCGGCGCATGACGCCTATGCGAGCCGACTCTAGGCCGCGCGCATCGTGGGCGTCGGCCCGGCCCTGCGCACGTCGTCGTCGACGTGCCGCTCGAATTTGGCGAAATTGTCCCTGAACATCGCGACCAGACGCGTCGCCGTCTCGACGAATTCGTTCTTGTTCGCCCAGGTCTTGATCGGTTCGAGGATGTGCGGCCCGACCCCCGGCGCCGACGTCGGCACCGCCAGGCCGAAATACGGGTCGGCGCGGAAACCGGCGCGATTGAGCGAGCCATTCAACGCGGCGGTCAGCAGGCGCCGCGTCGTCGGGATGGGCATGCGCCGCCCGACCCCTTGCTTTCCGCCGGTCCAACCCGTGTTGACCAACCAACAATCGACATGGTGCCGCTCGATCAGGTCGCGCAGCAGATTGCCGTAAACCGAGGGATGGCGCGGCATGAACGGCGCGCCGAAGCAGGTCGAAAACGTCGCCGACGGCTCGTTGACGCCGGTTTCCGTACCCGCCACCTTCGCGGTGTAGCCGGAGAGGAAGTGATACATCGCCTGGCTCGGGTCGAGCTTGGCGATCGGCGGCAGCACGCCGAAGGCGTCGCAGGTGAGCATGATGATGTTTCGCGGCGGGCCGCTGCGGCCGGTCATGCAGGCGTGGGGGATGAACTCGAGGGGATAGGCGACGCGAGTGTTCTCGGTCTTCGAGGCGTCGTTGAAATCGGGCGCGAAGGTCACGGGATCGAGCGTCACGTTCTCCATCACCGTGCCGAACCGCTCCGTGGTCGCATAAATCTCGGGCTCGGCTTCGCGCGACAGATTGATCGCCTTGGCGTAGCAGCCGCCCTCGAAATTGAACACGCCCGCCCCGCCCCAGCCGTGCTCGTCGTCGCCGATCAGGGTCCGTGTCGAATCGGCCGACAAGGTCGTCTTGCCGGTGCCGGAAAGCCCGAAGAAAATCGCCACGTCGTCGCCATCGCCGGAATTGGCGGAGCAATGCATCGGCAACACCCCGACTTCGGGCAGGACGTAGTTGAGATAGGTGAACACCGACTTCTTCATTTCGCCGGCGTAGCGCGTGCCGCCGACCAGCACGATGCGCCGCGAAAAATCGCAGGCGATCACGGTTTCGGTGCGGCAGCCATGGCGCTTCGGATCGGCGCGAAACGATGGCAGATCGACGATCGTCAGATCGGGCAAAAAGTCGTCGAGTTCGCTCATCGCCGGCTGGATCAGCAGATTGCGAATGAACAGCGAATGCCAGGCCAACTCGGTGAAGACGCGCGTCTTGACGCGCGCCGCCGGATCGGCGGCGGCGTAGAGGTCCTGCACGAACAATTCGCGGCCCTTGGCGTGCTCGAGAAAATCGCCGAGCAAGATGTCGAACTGGTCCCGCGAGATCGCGCCGTTGTTGTCCCACCAGACGGTCTTTTCGGTCGAAGCGTCGCGAACGACGAACTTGTCTTTCGGGCTGCGGCCGGTGTGCGCGCCGGTTTCGGCGACGAGCGCGCCGCCCGCGGCGATCTGCGCCTCGTCGCGGCGCAGCGCTTCGGCGTAGAGCTGCGGCGCCGGCAGGTTCCAGTAAACCGCTTTCAGGTCGTGAAAGCCGAAACGGTGCACGCCGTTGGCTGCATTGAATGTCCCCGTCTGCCTCACCACGACTCCTTCCTGACGCCGGTCTTCGCCGCGCCGAAGCCGCCCATATCGGCTTCGGCCGCCCGCCATTCGATCGTTCGGCCTCGTTTCACCCCGACGAGTCGCGCTCGGCGCCGCTCCGCTTCGCCAGAGCCGAAATTCTCGTTCATCAAGGTATTACGCAAAATAGGCGAGCGTTTTTGACTCTCGTCAATCTCGCTGCTTCTTGCCGCTTGCGCGCCGGCTTGCGGCGCCGGGCCCGGGAGAGCGCCGCCGACGGCGCGGCGCCGAGAGACGAGCCTCCCCGGCCGCTCACCTCGGCGCCGCGCGCGCCGCGACGAGCCGGGCGTTGATCTGCGCGAGAAAGCCGACGAGGTCGTCGGTGACGAAGTCGACGCAGCCGCAGTCGGCCTCGCCATGATCCAGCGTTTGGCGATGGTCGGCCTGGCCGGGCCTGGGCGCGACCAGGGTCGTCGTCATGCCGCGCGCCTTGGGCGCGCGGAGATTCCGAGCGAGGTCTTCGAACATCGCCGCCGAGGCCGGATCGACTTCGTGAGTCCTGAAGAACGCTTCGTAGGCGAGGTCGACGGGCTTGGGGACGAGCCCCGCCGCGACGATGTCGAAAGCGTCCTCGAACAGGCCGTCGAGCCCGAGCCGCTCCAGCGTGCGCAACGCGTGGTCGCGAGAGCCGTTGGTGAAGATCAGCTTGCGCCCCGGCAGTCGCTCGATCTCGCGCGCGAGCGGCGGATTGGGAGCGAGCGTCGAGCGGTCGATGTCGTGGACGAATTCGAGGTACTCGTCGGCGCGCACGACATGTTCCTCGACCAGCCCGCGCAGCGTCGTGCCGTGGCGACGATAATAGTATCTCTGCAGCGCCCGCGCGGAGAGGCCGTCGAGCCCGGTGAGGCCCATCAGGAACAGGGCGATCCTCTGTTCGATCGCCGGCCACAGGGCGCAGTCGGGCGGATAGAGCGTATTGTCGAGATCGAACACCCACGCCGAGACATGGCCGAACTTGCCGAGCAAATCGGCCTCGAAGCTTTGCGGCGGCAGAATCACGGTCATCAGGCGCGTCTTTTCCGATCCGCGGCGTTCGCGGCGCCGAGCGAGGAGCCTTAGCGGCTCCCGGCGCCGCGCCGCAACCCCTATCGGGCGAAGCGTGCGCGGAAATGACGGCGCGCGTGCGCGACCGCCTTGAGCATGACACTGGAAAAACCGGCGCCCTCCGCGGCGGCGGGTTCGATCCAGATCAGGCCTTGGGCGCCCGGCGGGCTCGAGCCGACTTCGGCTGCGTAGAGCGTCAGGCGCAGGGTGAAGTGGGTGAAGGCTTGCTCGACTTCGCCCGGCAGACGCCGCCAGGGCGCCGGGAAGGGCGGTTGGGCCGCGCTCGCGTCCGCGCCCTCGGCTGCCTGCCACGGCCCGCCCGGCAATTCGAGCGTCCCGCCGAGCAGCCCCTCGAGCGGGCGCCGCCGCGCCAGGATCGCGCCGTCCGCGCGCCATGCGAAGAACGCCGCGCCGACGCGGGCCGGCTTGCGCTTGGCGGCGGCGCGACGAGGATAGGCCTCGGGCGCGCCGGTCGCCGCCGCCGCGCAGACCCCGAGCAACGGACAGGCGGGGCAATCCGGTCGGCGCGGCCGGCAGATCAGCGCGCCAAGGTCCATCAGCGCCTCGGCGAAGTCGCCCGGGCGCTGCGTCGGCGTCAGCGCCGCCGCCGCTTCGCCGATCCGTCGCCGCGCTCGCGCGATCGGCGCCTCCAGGGCGCAAAGCCGCGCCAGAATGCGCGCGACGTTGCCGTCGACCGGGGCCGTCTTCGCGCCGTAAGCGATCGCCGCGACCGCGGGGGCGGTGTAGGCGCCGACGCCGGGCAGCGCGCGCAACTCCGCTTCGCCGAGCGGGAAGCGCCCGTCGCGCCGCGCGACTATTTGCGCGCAGGCGTGCAAATTGCGCGCGCGCGAGTAGTAGCCGAGCCCGGCAAACGCGGCTATGACCTCGTCGAGCGAGGCCGCGGCGAGCGCTTCGACGGTCGGCCATCGCGCGACGAATTTCAGGAAATAAGGCGTCGCCGCCGTCGCGCTCGTCTGCTGCAACAGGATTTCCGCCAGCCAGACGCGATAGGGATCGCGCCTCTCGCCGGCTTTCCCGCGCCACGGCAGGACGCGGCGATGGACGTCCCACCAGGCGAGAACGAGAGGAGCGATTTCGCGTGGCTTCAAACGCGTGGCCGGAAGGGCTAGATTGTCGTCCATGGAGCGGACTCTACCCTCGGGCGCGCGATGACGAAACCGGCGCGCGAAAGGACGCGCGGCTTCGCTGCGCCGCTCGGCTCGCTGATCGGGGCCGTGGTCGAGCCGACGCTCGCCGCGCGCGGGCTTGGCGAGATCAGCCTCGTCATGGATTGGCCCGAAATCGTCGGCGGCGAAATCGCGCGCTACGCGCGCCCGATCGAGATCCAGTGGCCGCGGCGCGGCGCCAAGCGTCGCCCCGAGGAGAGCGTCGCCGCGACCCTGGTGCTGCGCGTCGATGGCGCTTTCGCGCTCGAGGCCCAGCACGCGCGCGCGATCATCGTCGAGCGCGTCAACGCGCATCTGGGTTGGCGCTGCGTCGAAAAGATCGCCTTCCGGCAAGGCCCGCTCGCCGAAGCGAAAAAGAGGCGCCGCGCCGCGCCGGCGCCGAGCGCAAGCGCGCAGGCGCAGGCCCTCGCGCTCGCCGCGCCGATCGAGGACGAGGAGCTTCGCCTGGCCTTGGCGAAGCTCGGCGCGCGGGCGATCGACAGGGCCGGGCGGACGCGGTAGAGGCCTGCGTCAGCTACCGGAGATCGCGAACATTCCCACCTATCCCAGCCCCCTCGCCGGCCGCCGGGTCGCCCGGATGAACGGCGTCGGCAACGCAATTCTGGTGCTCGACCTGCGCGGCGCGGCGCTCCTGCCGAGCCCTGACGAAATCCGCGCGATCCATCGCGCGCCAGGGCTCGAGTTCGACCAGTTGATGGCGCTGAGCGACCCGCGCGGCCCCGCGAGCGTCGCGTTCGTGCGCATCTACAACCACGACGGCAGCGAGGCCGGCGCCTGCGGCAACGGAACGCGCTGCGTCGCCGACCGGCTGGCGCGGCAAACGGGCGCCGACGCGTTGACGATCGAGACAAGAGCGGGGCTCATCGCCTGCGAGCGTCTCGGCCCCTGGACCTGGCGCGTCGACATGGGCGCGCCGCGCCTCGCCTGGGACGAAATTCCGCTGGCGCATTGGGTCGCCGATGCGCGCAAGGTCGATATTCGCCTGCCCGGCGACGACGCGCCCGACTTCGGCCCGGCGAGCGTCGTCAACATGGGCAATCCGCATGCGGTCTTCTGGGTGAAAGACGTCGCCGCCGTCCCGCTCGAACGGGTGGGGCCGCCCTTGGAGACGCATCCGCTGTTTCCGCAAAAGGCCAACATCTCGTTCGCGCACGTTCGAGCGCGCGATCGCATCGACCTCAGGGTGTGGGAGCGCGGCGTCGGCGCGACGCTCGGCTGCGGCTCGGCCGCCTGCGCGACGCTGGTCGCCGCGGCGCGCCTCGCGCTGACCGGCCGCGAGGCGCGCGTCGCGCTTCCCGGCGGCGAATTGACGATCGAATGGCGCGAGAGCGACGGCCACGTGTTGATGACCGGCCCGATCGAGTTCGAGCGCGACGTCGAACTCGATTCCGCGTTGTTCGCGGCGGCGGCGCGCGATTGAGGGCGAGGCGCCGATTGCGCCCAGCGGCGGCGGCGCGCACAATGCCGGCCATGGCCGCGCCCGCTGATCGCCTCGTCATCGCCCTCGCGCAAATCCCCTCGATCGTCGGCGACATCGAGGGCAATCTGGCGCGCCTGCGCCAGGCGCGCGCCGAGGCCGCCGGCTTCGGCGCGGATATCGTCATGGCGCCGGAGCTCTATCTCGCCGGCTACCCGCCCGAGGATCTTGTGCTCAAGCCCGCCTTCCAGGAGGCGTGCCGCGCCGCCTGCGAAGCGCTGGCGCGCGACACCGCCGACGGCGGGCCAGCCGTGCTGGTGGGATTGCCGTGGGTCGACGACGGCGCGCTCTACAACGCCGCGGCGCTCATCGACGGCGGGCGGATCGAAGCGGCGCGCTTCAAGGTCGATTTGCCCAACTACGGCGTGTTCGACGAAAAGCGGGTGTTCAAACCCGGCCCGGCGCCGGGACCGATCGTCTTTCGCGGCGTGCGCATCGGCGTTCCCATTTGCGAAGACATCTGGGGCCCCGAGCCGATCGAATGCATCGCGGAGACCGGCGGCGAGATCCTGCTCGTCGCCAACGCCTCGCCTTACGAGCGCGATAAGCTGGCGATCCGGCTCGAGGTCGCGCAGGCGCGCGTCGCCGAGAGCGGCCTGCCGCTGATCTATCTCAACGCCGTCGGCGGCCAGGACGAAATCGTCTTCGATGGCGCCTCGTTCGCGCTCAATGCCGATCGCTCGCTCGCTCTTCAGGCGCCGGCGTTCCGCGCCTGCGTCGCGCGCGCCGTGTGGGAGCGCGGCGACAAGGGTTGGCGCTGCGTCGAAGGCCCGCGCGAAGCGGTCGAGGAGGGCGACGAAGCCGATTACGCCGCCTGCGTGATGGGCCTGCGCGACTACGTCGACAGCAACCGCTTTCCCGGCGTGGCGCTCGGCCTGTCCGGCGGAGTCGATTCGGCGCTGTGCGCGGCGATGGCGGTCGACGCGCTGGGGGCTCAGCGCGTCCACGCGGTGATGCTGCCCTATCGCTTCAC
>JBEKBD010000026.1:0-26070 GCA_050015575.1 Roseiarcus sp.
GCCGCTCAGCAAGGTGATGTTGTCAAATGGCGCCGCGTACGTGGCGCCTTGCGCCACCGTCACGTCCTGCAACGTGCTGTACTGCGCTTTATACCCATAAGAGTAGCCAATGAAGGAATCGGAACTGCCTTGCAGCGTCCCGGCGCCCTCCGCCAACGTTACGTCATCCAGAACGCCGTTCCGGTCGACCGAAACCGTCCCGCCAGCATCCGCCTCGACAGTGCCGCCGAGCACGCTGCCGCTCGCCGAAAGGCTCCCGCCTTCCCCGACCTCAAAGGCGCCGCCTTCATTTAGCGTGGTGGCAGGGAGCGCCAGGTTTCCATAAACCGCCAGCGTTCCGCCGTTGACCAGGTACGACTCGCCGCCCAGCGAGCCTGCGGAGACGACGGTCAGACTTCCCGTGTTGAAGATCCCCGTCTGGACGTTCAGATCGCCTGCGACCTCGGCGTCGCCGTCATTTTCGAACGAGCCGGACACAGTGTTCTGGGCGCCCCCTTCGACATTCAAGGCGCCTTGATTCGAGAGATCGTGCGCGACCGTGAATCCGTTCGCCCCGGCCCACAGCGTTCCGCCCGCGTCGATCGTCAGCGCATCCAACGCGACACTCGGCTGATCCATGATCACCTGCGCGCCGGGCGCGATCGTCACGTCGTAGGCGAGCGCGAGCGACAGACTGAAATTGACAGGGAAGAACAGGTAGTCGACCGTCGAAGCCGCGACCGCGACCGTCTGCGCGCTCGGGCCGGCCGCGACCAATGATTGAGCAGTCCCCGTGATGTCGGAAACGATTTGGTCAAGACCATTGAGGAAGTTCAGAACGTCCGCGCTGCCCTGAAGAGCGACGTACGGCGCGTTCCAACTGAAGACGCTGCTCCAATATTCCGGTGCCGACGAGGCTTGCGCCGAGACGGGCACGTCGACGGAGGCGCCTGCGCCAAGGTCGACGCCGTCCCAGCTAAGTCCGAGACTTGCGCTCACCCCGCTGACGGCGACGGGGTAGGGGTTCCCATTGGAGTTGGTCGCAAAACTATAATTGACCGAAATCGAGCCCCCGGAAACGTCGACTTCAATCGGACTCGCCGCCGATGACCCCGAAGCCGGCGCAGTCGCGGCGTTCAAGCCGAGGTCAGTCCCGTAATTGGCCAATTGGTGGTAGGTGAAATATGCATCGAGTGCGCCCAAGGCGCTTGGGGAGGAGGAGATGAGTTGGTCTAAAGCCGCCGCGACGCCGGAGTCGGCTGGCGAGCCGACGGGCCAAACGTTGCCGTAATGTTCATACCCGTCATTCCCGGGGCCGGCGTAGGCGCCAACCGGGTCGCCATAATCGACGAAGTCCCAAAACCCGCTGGCGTTGCCGCTGGACGTGGTTCCGTAATAATCGGGAAGCGCCGGAGCGCCGAATGTCACGCCTCCCGCTATCGACGAACCAAGATCATCGGCGACCGCCTCTGCTTCGAGCCCTCCCAAGGAGTGCCCCGAGACGTATATTGGTTCGCCGCCGGCGCTTTCCTGCACCTGTGATATGAAACTTGTCGCGTCCGACAGCAGATTACTAGGCAGTTGACCAGCCAAGATGAGCGCGTCATCGGCAAGAGCGCCGGCGCCGTACAAGGTCCAACCGAGAACGGTGCCCTCGTACGCGACGATCACGGAGTTGTCGGCCGTATCCTGAAACGCCTGCGCGTGAAAACCCGCCAAGTCATTTGTTTCCTCGACATCCTGACCGGCCGCGTTCAACAACGGCTCCAAGTCGGCGTCATTCAATTCCGCGCCGTAGACCGCGGAGTCCGCACTAAAATAGTCTGCCGTTGACGGATTGGTGGACATCGCTCGCCCCCGAGGGTCGAATGCCTGGAATTACCGCGACAGGCGCCAAGTTCCTCTTTTACCAGTCCAAAACCGCCGCGTCTTCACCCTCATGCTCGCTCCGGTTGGAATTTGCCGCAAGTCACAACCGTCGCTTTGGGGCTCTGAACAGCGGCGATGCGTCGTTTTGCCACGTTGCGTGCCGGGGAAATGACGAGGCGGCGCGCCGGGCGAGGCGCGTTTCTCCCATGGGCGGCGGCCAGCGCGCCGATGTGGCGCGTTGCGGCCTCCCGGCCGATGGCGGAAGGCGGCGGCGAACCCTCGAACCCGCTTCAACCCGTTCGGCGCCGTTACGGCGATGCGGCCGCCTTGGCGCGGATAGCGCGCGCCCCCGGCGGGCCTCGCGGCTGCGCGCTCGCCGGGGCGTCGCGACATTTTTCTTCCGGAAAAACAGAAGTCGTGGTAGTCTGCAATCGAAGGTCGGCGAGGGCTTCCGCGTCGGCCGCGGCGGCCGATCGCTTCGCGATCGCTCGGCGCTTGCCGTGCGCGCTTTGGGCTCGAGGAGAATTTCGGCGCGGCGGCTGCAAGAAGGGCGAAATCGCCGGAGTCGCCGCCAACCCGTTGATTTCGTTGGAAACCGCCAAGGAAAATGTTTGGAAATCCTTGGAAAAAGCTTGGAAAAGTTTGGAATTTCCTTGGAAAATCTTGGATTTTCCTTGGAAAGGCTTGGAAAAATTTGAATTTCATCGACGGTGCGCTTGATCCGCCGACTCCATGAGTTCTCCCTGGCGGTCGCCGATCGGGAACACGTCAAGCCCGCTCCGGCGCCGCCGTCTTCCCCGCGGCGACCCCAACGCGGCGCGACGCGTTCACCGCTCGGTCAGCTTCAGTTCGATGCGGCGGTTGCGCGCCAGCGCCTGGTCGTCGGTTCCCGTGTCGATCGGCTGGAATTCGCCGAAGCCGGCGGCGGCGAGGCGATCGGGCTCGATGCCCTTGGAAATGAGATATTCCACCACCGCGATCGCGCGCGCCGCCGACAATTCCCAGTTCGACTTGAATTGCCCGCCGGTGATCGCCTTGGAGTCGGTGTGGCCGTCGATGCGCAGGATCCAGGGGATGTCGGGCGGGATTTCGCGCTCGAGATCGAGCACCGCCGCGGCCAGGCTGTCGAGCGATTGGCGCCCCGCCGCGCTGACGTCCGCCTTGTCGGATTCGAACAGCACCGAGGACTCGAACACGAAGCGGTCGCCGACGACCCGGATGTCCGGCCGCGTGCCGAGAATCTGCCGCAGGCGGCCGAAGAAATCCGAGCGATAGCGCGACAGCTCCTGCACCTTCTGCGCCAGCGCGACATTGAGGCGCTGACCGAGATCGGCGATCTTGGCCTGCGCCTCCTTGTCGGAACTCTGCGAGGCGTCGAGCGCTTGCTGGATCGCCATCAATTGCTTGCGCAGCGCGGCGATCTGCTCGTTGAGAATGTCGACCTGCGCCAGCGCGCGCTGGGAGATCTGCTGTTGCGCTTCGAACGCATTGGCGGCCGCGCTCGCCTTGTCGCTCGCCGCGTCGGCGCTGGCGCCGCCCTCGGCGGCCGCGCCCAGCAGGCGCTGCCGCTCGGCCTGCGACGTTTCCAGCGTCGCGGTGAGCGTGGCGATCTTGGTCTGGTCTTCGCTCTTTTGCGAGCGCTCCATGGCGAGCAAGCTGGTCAGCTCTTCGATCTGGCGGTTGAGCCGGGCGAGCGCCGTGTCCTTGCCCGTCACTTCGCGCGAAAGGAAGAATTGCGCGAGCATGAACACCGACAGGAGAAAAATGATCACCAGCAGCATCGTCGACAGCGCGTCGACGAAGCCCGGCCAATAATTCACGCTTCCGTAGCTGCGTCCGCGCGACAGCGCCATCGCTCAACTCCTCAACATCCGCCGCCGAGCGCGCCTCGCCGCGGCGGCGCTCAGCGCGCTTCGCGTTCGCTGGCGAGCCGCCGCAGGAGCTTGCGGATGTCCTCCTGCTGGGCGGATTGCGCCTCGATCCAATCGCGAATTTGCTGCTGCTCCTGGCGCATGTGCGTCACCAGCAACTGAAGGCCCTCAGCCAAATTCGCCATCGCTTCGACGCCTTTGCCTCGATCCAACGGATCGGCGTCGACCGCGGCGCCTTCGTCCCTCGCTTCGAGCGACGGCGCCGGGCTGGTCACGACATGGCTGGCCAGAAAGTCCTCCAGCTCGGTATAGAAGCGGTTCTGCGCCTGCCCGGCCTGAAGGTCGAGAAAGCCGAGGATCAGCGAGCCGGAAAGACCGAACAGCGACGACGTGAAGGAAACGCTCATGCCGGCGATCGGCGCCGAAAGGCCGCTCTTGAGATCGTCGAACATCGTCGTCGTGTCGGCGCCGGTCTTCATGCTGTCGATGACGCCGCTGATCGAATGGACCGTTTCCAACAGGCCCCAAAAGGTGCCGAGCAGGCCGAGGAAGATCAGCAGGCCGACCAGATAGCGGCTGAGCTCGCGCCCCTCGTCGAGGCGCGTGCCGATGGAATCGAGGATCGCGCGGGTGGTCTGCGTCGAAAGGCCGCGCGCGCCGGCGCCGGCGTCGAGCATCGTCGCCATCGGGCCGAGCAGCCGCGGCTGACCGACGCGGCCCAAGCGTCCCGGCGAAACCAGCGAATTGACCCAGCGAATTTCCCGAAACAATCGGAAGACCTGACGGAACGCAAACAGCGTCCCGATCGCCAACACGCCGACGATGAGCCCGTTGAGCCCGGGATTGGCGTCGAAGGCGAGCGCGATCTGCTTATAGAGGATCAGCACGACGAAGCCGACCAGAATGAGGAAGGTCGCCATGCCGACGAGGAAGATGCGCGGCGAGGTGAGAAGGCGAACGTCTGAATCAAGCGCCATCGAAGGGGTACCGGCGTGAGCGGGCAACATGCCCAGCCATCCTAGCAGAATTGAGGCGTAGGACGCCATGACCGATCGGCCTCGCTCCGGCGAAATCGATCCTGGGCGCGCGCAATCGCGGCGAATTCATTCGCCAGGGTCGCAAGATGCGCCGCACGGACTTCCGCGGCGGGAAACGACGCGCCGGCGAGACCGGGCCGATTGAACGGCGCAGGCGTCGGTCGCCCCGGCGCGTCGAGGCGCGCTTGCGTGTCGACCGGCGGCAGGGCGGCGTCGGCCGGAATGGCGGCCGTCAATCCGGCCGTGGCGATCACGCCACCTTCTGCTTCGGCTTCAGCCAGCCGCGGTTGGCGAGAACCTCGGCGATCTGCACCGCGTTGAGCGCGGCGCCCTTGCGCAGGTTGTCCGAGACGCACCACAGGGCGAGGCCATTCTCAACCGTCGGATCCTCGCGGATGCGCGAGATGTAGGTCGCGTCCTCGCCCGCGGCCTCGTGCGGCGTGACGTAGCCGCCGGGTTCGCGCCGGTCGATGACCAGGCATCCCGGCGCTGCGCGCAGGATCTCGCGCGCTTCCTCGGCGGTGATCGGGTTTTCGAACTCGATATTGACGGCTTCCGAGTGGCTGATGAACACCGGCACGCGCACGCAGGTGGCGATCAGCTTGATCTTGGGATCGAGGATCTTCTTGGTCTCGACCACCATCTTCCACTCTTCCTTCGTGGCGCCGTCATCCATGAAGACATCGATATGCGGAATGACGTTGAAGGCGATGCGCTTGGGAAATTTCTTCGGCTCGACGGGGTCGGAGACGAACACCGCGCGGGTCTGCGAAAATAGCTCGTCCATCGCCTCCTTGCCGGCGCCCGACACCGACTGGTAGGTCGAAACCACCACGCGCTTGATGCGCGCCTTGTCGTGCAGCGGCTTCAGCGCGACGACCAGTTGCGCGGTCGAGCAATTCGGATTGGCGATGATGTTCTTGGCGGCGAAATTCTTAGCCGCCTCGGCGTTCACTTCCGGCACGACGAGCGGGACCGCCGGGTCCATGCGCCAAGTGGAGGAATTGTCGATGACGACGCAGCCCTGCGCGCCGATGCGCGGCGACCACTCCTTCGACACCCCGCCGCCCGCCGACATCAGGCAGAGGTCGGTCGAGGAAAAGTCGTAATTCTCCAGCGCCTTGCACTTGAGCACGCGATCGCCGAACGACACCTCCTTGCCGATCGAGCGCGACGACGCCAAGGCGACCACCTCGGACACAGGAAATCGCCGCTCGGCGAGAATAGCGAGCATTTCGCGGCCGACATTGCCGGTGGCGCCGACGACCGCGACCTTGAACCCTTGCATGACGATTGATCCTTGTGCTGGCGGTTTCCCCCGCTTCGCCCATCCGGGCAGGCTCCTCAGCGCCCCGCCGGGGGAGGAACCGGAGCCGAGGCGCAGCTAATGCGTCGCGCCGCCTTTAACGGCGGCGAGCGATTTGCTCGTCGTTTTCGGAACGCGGCGCATCATCGCAAGGGCCCGACCATGGCGCCCACGAGCGCCAAGCGAACGGTTGGAAACCACGTCGCGGCGGCGAAGTCAATGCGCGCGAGCGCGCCGACACGCGCCCCTTTGGCTGGCGCGCGTCGCAGCAAGCCGTCCCCCGCAATGGACCGCTCATTTCCCCTCGATTCTCGCGATCCATTGCGGCCGCGTGATCGCCATCATCGTCAGATCGAGGCGGCTTCCGTCCGCGGCGAGGTACGCCTGCCGCAGCACGCCGTCGCGGGAGAAACCAAGTTTCTCGTAAACCCTCTGCGCGCGCGCGTTTTGCGCGAAACAGTCGAGCCAAAAGCGATGGGCCGGCGTGTGGGCGAAGGCCCACGCGACAACGAGGCTGAGAAACGCGCCGCCGACGCCCTCGTCCGGTCGGACGACGGCGATTCTCTTCAAATAGAGATTGCCGTGCGCATCCTCCAGGTCCCTGAGAATGGCGAACGCCGCAACCTCGCCGTCGGCCGCCTCGCCGATCAAATAGGCGTAGTTCGACGACGCCATCATGGCGCGATGCTCGGCTTGCGACGAGCAGCCGACAAAGCGCTCGAAACCGGGCGTCCGCTCGATCGCCATGATGGCGTCCAAGTCGGCTGGCGCGGCGCGCCGAAGCGTCAGACTGGGGACCATCGTCGGGACGCCGCTCCAACCTTTGCCCGGACTACGCCATTGCGCGCAGCAAGACGATTGTTTATATCCCGCCGCACTCGCGGTCGCGAGGCCTCTTCCACGGGGCCCGATGGAGTTGGGCGCTTAGCTCAGCGGTAGAGCACTACCTTGACATGGTAGGGGCCACAGGTTCGATCCCTGTAGCGCCCACCATCTCCATCGGCGAAACGACGCGGGCCGCCGGTCGTTTGTCTCTCTCGCGCGAGGTCGTGAAGTCCGAAGCCTCCCGCCAGCGCGAGCGCCGCGGCGAACCCGGCGGCCCTACGGAAAGAATGGACGTTCGGGAAGGCCAAATCGGCCAGCGCCTTGACAGCGACGGGACTTTTGATACGCCATGCCGTCGATCGGCGAACAGACAGCGGTATTCATGGTTTGCGGCTTTCCCGACGGCGGGATCGGAGCGGGAAGAGCGACTCGGCGGGTCGGCGCGGCGCTTATCGGACTTTGCGCGTTGGCGCTCGGGCTCGGCGCGACGCCCGCGTCGGCGACGGTCAAGGACAAACACGGCGAGTGGGAAACGCGCTGCGAATCTCCGCCGGGAGCGTCCTCGGAGCAATGCGCGGTCGTCCAAAGCGTCGTCGACGAGGACCGGCCCAACATCACCTTGGTCATCATCGCCTTGAAGACGGCCGACCGCAAGAGCCGGCTGTTGCGCGTCGTCGCGCCGCTCGGCGTGCTGATCCCGACGGGCCTCGGCCTTAAGCTCGACCAGGAGGACTTCGGTCGCATGAGTTTCGTGCGTTGCCTACCCAACGGCTGCGTAGCGGAAGTGGTGATCGACGACAAACTGCTGAATAAAATGGAGAGCGCGCAGACCGCGACCTTCGTCCTCTTCCAAACGCCCGAAGAGGGGATCGGCGTGCCGGCCTCGCTCGCCGGCTTCAAAGAGGGTTTCGAGCAGTTGCCTTGATCCCGCCGCACCGCGACCGGGAATCCTGATATAAGTGACAAAGCTGCCAGTCGGAGCGTGAAACAATGAGTGCGAGCGCCTTTCCCAAGAACTTGCGATTCGCCCTTGTTCTCGGCGCGGCGGGGCTTTGCGGCGCCTGCAGCACGTTGCAAAGCTGGATCCCGACCTCGGCGTCCGCAACGACGGCCGCCCCGGGCGTCGCCAAGGCGGGAGGCGACGTTCCCGATTCGGAAAAAGTCGTCCGATTGCCGCTGAGCTCGCAGGATCTCGACTGCCCGACCGTCGATATCCAGGACGGCGCGGCGTCGCTGCGCGTCGGCGGCCCCGAGAACGCTTCGGTTCGCTACCAGTTCGACATCTCGCAAACCGCGCGCGAATGCGACCCGGCGCCCGACAATCACTTCAGCCTCACGGTCGGCGTTTCCGGCCACCTGGCGATTGGTCCGGCCGGTTCGCCCGGGGTCTACAGCGCGCCGCTGCGTGTCACCGTGCGCCGCGAGGCCGACCAACAACCGGCCTATTCCAAGGTCTACAAAGTGGAGGCGGACACCGCCAGCGCCGCGCAGACACTGTTCCAGTTTGTCTCCGAGCCGATCATCCTGCCGATGACGCGCACCGAGATAGCCGACGATTACTCGATCATTATCGGTTTTGACAACGGCCCGGCGGCCAAACCGGCGCCGCCGCCCAAGCATCATCCCAAGAAGGCCAACGACTCGCATTGACAAAGCGATCGGCTTCGGGCTTGTTTGCCCGGTCAGTTCAAGACACCCAGCGGAAGAGCCCGGAGAGGCAGTTTCTTTCCGGCGCCGAAGGCGCAACCGCCCCGGAAACGCTCAGGCCGATGGACCGTTGGGTGATGACGCTCTGGAAAGCGGCGGGCGCTGCGTTCGCGCCAGCCCACCGACGGGGGTAACCGCCGCTTGACGGCGGGAAATCTCTCAGGTCACGAGACAGAGGGGGCGCCGCTGAAAGCTCGCGCGCCGAGGCGGCCGAGCTTTGAGCGGTCGCCCTCTTGCTTTTGGCCGGGTGAACCGATGTCGGAAACCGCGATCCTGCTGACGCCGCTTCACGCGCTGCACGTCGAGCTCGGCGCCCGGATGGCGCCGTTCGCCGGCTACGATATGCCGATCCACTACCGGTCGGGCATCCTCGCGGAACACCTGCACACGCGCGCGAGCGCCGGCCTTTTTGACGTTTCGCACATGGGCCAGGCGCGGCTCGATGCGCTCGACCATGCGACGACGGCGCGCGCGCTCGAGCGTCTGTGCCCGGCCGACATCCTTGGTCTCGCGCCTGGCCGGCAACGTTACACCCAGTTCCTCAACGCCGAGGGCGGCGTCATTGACGATCTGATGGTCACCCGGCCGCCGGGCGCCAACGGAAGGTTGAACTTGGTGGTCAACGCTTCGCGCAAGGCGATCGTTTTTGCGCTTCTCGACGCGACCTTGCCGGCCGACGTCCGCCTGACGCGGCTCGACCAAGCGGCGCTGATCGCGGTGCAGGGGCCGGCCGCCGCGTCGACGCTGGCGCGTCTTGCGCCGCAGAGCGAACTCGCGGCGATGCCGTTCATGAGCGCGCGGCCGATCCGATTTGGAGCCTTCGCGACGCAAGTTTCGCGATCCGGCTACACGGGGGAAGACGGATTCGAGATTTCTCTCGCCGCGAACGAGGCCGAAGCCTTCGCGCGCCGGCTGCTTCGCGAGAGCGAAATCGAACCGATCGGCCTCGGCGCCCGCGATTCGCTGCGCCTCGAAGCGGGGCTCTGTCTCTACGGCCACGAACTCGACGAGACGACCGATCCCGTCGAAGCGGGCCTCGCCTGGTCAATCCCGAAGCGGCGGCGCGTCGAGGGCGGTTTCCCCGGCGCGGGCCGCATTCAGCGCGCGCTCGCCGACGGCCCCGCCCGCCGTCGGGTGGGAATTCGACTCGACGGCCGCGCGCCGGCGCGCGAGGGCGCGCCGATCGTCGATGCGTCGTCCGGCGAACCGATCGGGCGCGTTGCTTCAGGCGGGTTTGCGCCCAGCGTCGGCGCGCCGATCGCCATGGGTTATGTTGCCAGCGCCTATGCGACCCTTGGCGCGCCGCTCGGCCTGATGGTGCGCGGCAAGCCGCTCGCCGCGCGCGTCGCCCCCCTGCCCTTCCACCCCCACGCCTATCATCGCGGCTGACGATTCACCTCGGAAAAAGGAACGGGCCGATGTCGGAAATCCGCTTCACCAAAGACCATGAATACGTCCGCGTTGACGGCGACGTCGGCACGGTGGGAATCAGCGATCATGCGCAGCAGCAGTTGGGCGACTTGGTCTTCGTCGAATTGCCGGCGGTTGGCGCCAAACTCGACAAAGGCGCGGGCGCCGCGGTGGTCGAAAGCGTCAAGGCGGCGAGCGACGTCTTCGCCCCCGTTTCCGGCGTCGTGGTCGCGGTCAACCGCGAAGTCGACGCCGAGCCGGGCCTGATCAACCGGGACGCCCTCGGCCGCGGCTGGATTTTCAAGATCAAACTCGCCGACCGGAAACAACTCGACGCGCTGATGGGCCAATCGGACTACGAAACGTTCCTCAATACCCTCGCGTGATCCGCCATGCGCTACCTCCCGCTCGACGCTACCGACCGCGCCCTGATGCTCGCTCGGGTCGGCGTCGCCGACATCGACGCGCTGTTCGCCGACATTCCCGCCGACAAGCGCCTGCTCCGACCACTCGCCATGCCTGCAGGCATGAGCGAAATCGAGGTCGAGCGCGCGCTGACGAGGATGGCGGCGCGCAACCTCACGGCGGGATCGGCGCCGTTCTTCCTCGGCGCCGGCGCCTATCGACACCATATCCCTGCGAGCGTCGATCACCTGATCCAGCGATCGGAATTCCTGACCAGCTACACGCCCTATCAGCCGGAGATCGCCCAGGGCACGTTGCAGGTCTTGTTCGAATTCCAGACCCAGGTCGCCGCGCTGACCGGCATGGAGGTCGCCAACGCCTCGATGTACGACGGCTCGACTGCCTGCACGGAGGCGATGCTGATGGCGCATCGCGTGACGCGCCGCAACAAGGCGGTTCTTTCCGGCGGTCTCCATCCGCAATACGCCGACGTTGCCGCGACGCTCGCCAGCATGGCGGGCGACGCCGCCGTCCGTATGCCGCTCGACGTTCGCGCCTCGGAGGACATCGCGGCACAAATCGACGATGCGACGAGCTGCGTGATCGTGCAGACGCCGGACTTCTTCGGCAATTTGCGCGATCTCAAGCCGATCGCCGCCGCCGCGCACGCTCATGGCGCGCTGCTTGTCGCCGTCTTCACCGAAGCAGTGTCGCTCGGCGCCGTGCGCTCGCCCGGCCAGATGGACGCAGACATCGTCGTCGGCGAAGGCCAATCGCTCGGCAACGCCCTCAATTTCGGCGGCCCCTATCTCGGGCTATTCGCCACCCGCCTCAAGCACGTGCGGCAAATGCCGGGGCGCCTGGCGGGCGAAACCGTCGACGCTGACGGGCGCCGCAGCTTTGTGCTGACGCTGTCGACCCGCGAACAACATATTCGCCGGGAGAAGGCGACGAGCAACATCTGCACCAATTCGGGCCTTTGCGCACTGGCGTTCTCGATTCACCTGACCTTGCTCGGGGAGGTCGGCCTGCGGCGCCTCGCCAAGCTCAATCACGCCCACGCCGTCGACCTTGCCGAGCGGCTTGGCGCGATCACAGGAGTGAGCGTGCTCAATGAGACGTTCTTCAACGAATTCACCGTCCGCACGCCGCGCGAGGCCAAAGGCCTGATCGAGGACCTGGCGCGGCGCGGCGTGATCGGCGGCTTGCCGGTCTCGCGCCTTGCGCCGGACGCCGGGCTCGACGACCTGATCGTCGTCGCGGCCACCGAACTCGACAGCGCCGCCGACCGCGCGGCGTATGCGGCGGCGCTGGCGCAATGCCTGTGAATCGCGCGGCCATCGCTAATTCACGGAGGCACCGATGAGCAACCAAGGGCGTCCCACCCGGTCGACTTCGGCGACCCCGGCGCGCCACGGCTCGTTCACCGGCAATCGGGCCCTCGACATGGAGGAGGCGCTGATCTTCGAAACCGGCAGGCTGGACGCGAGCGGCGTCGACATCGAAGAGCCGGCGCCCTTCGCCTCGCGGCTGGGCGGGCACGCCCGCGCCGGCGATATCGCCCTGCCCGGCCTCAGCGAGCCGGAGGCCGTGCGCCATTACGTGCGCCTGTCGCGTAACAATTATTCGATCGACGCCGGGCTCTATCCGCTCGGCTCCTGCACGATGAAGCACAACCCGCGCCTCAACGAGAAACTGGCGCGGCTTCCTGGATTCAGCGACATTCATCCGCTTCAGCCGGTCTCGACGGCCCAGGGCGCGCTCGAACTGATCGACACGCTGGCGCGCGCGCTGCTCGCGACGACCGGCATGAGCGCCGCCGCGATGTCGCCCAAAGCCGGCGCGCACGGCGAATTGTGCGGCATGATGGCGATCAAGGCCGCCATCGCGGCGCGCGGCGAAGAAACGACGCGCCGTGTCGTGCTCGTGCCGGACTCCGCGCACGGGACTAATCCCGCCTCGGCGGCGCTCATCGGCTTTTCCGTGCGCGCGGTTCCCGCTGGCGTCGACGGGGTGGTGAGCGCTGAAGCCGTGCGCGCAGCGCTCGGGTCGGACGTCGCCGCGATCATGCTCACCAACCCCAACACTTGCGGCCTGTTCGAGCGCGACATCGTCGCGATCGCCGACGCCGTGCACGAGGCCGGCGCCTACTTCTATTGCGACGGCGCAAATTTCAACGCCATCGTTGGCAAGACGCGGCCTGGAGAACTCGGCGTCGACGTGATGCACATCAATCTGCACAAGACCTTCTCGACGCCGCACGGCGGAGGCGGCCCCGGCGCCGGCCCGGTGGTCTTCTCCGAGCGCCTCGCCCCCTTCGCGCCGGTCCCCCACGTCGTCAGGAACGGCGAAGCGTTCGAACTGGTCGAGCATGGCGGCGACGGCCGCGCATTCGGCCGGATGACCGCATTCCATGGCCAGATGGGAATGTTCGTGCGCGCCCTCGCGTTCATCCTGTCGCACGGCGCCGACGGGCTCGAGCAAGCCTCGGAGGACGCGGTCCTTGCCGCCAACTACGTGCGCGTCTCGCTTAAAGACCTGATGAGCGCGCCGTTCGGCGAGCGGGCCTGCATGCACGAGGTGTTGTTCGACGACCGCTGGCTCAAGAACGCCAACCTGACAACGCTCGATTTCGCCAAGGCGATGATCGACGAAGGCTACCACCCGATGACGGTGTATTTTCCGCTGGTGGTTCACGGAGCAATGCTGATCGAACCGACCGAGTCGGAGTCGAAGGCGAGCCTCGACCTTTTCATCATGACGTTGCGGGATTTGGCGATGAGTGCGCTCGCGGGCGAACGCGAGCGCTTTGTCGACGCGCCCCGCGAGGCGCCGCGCCGACGGCTCGACGAAACGCGCGCCGCGCGTCAGCCAGTGTTGCGATGGACGAAGCCCGCGCCGGCGTGAGCGGGACAAAGAATCGTCCCACACAGCGAGATTGCCGGCTTGGCGCCGCGCACGCTTGACCGCATACTGTGACGATAGGGAATCCAACCGGCGGGAAAGGCCGCGCAATGGTTCGGCAGGGGATGGTTCGAACGGGGCTGGCGATCGTCGCCGGGCTGCTTCTCGTTGCAGCCCCCCTGTTTCTCGCGCCGGTTCGTGCGCAGCAAGCATCGCCCGCCTCGCCGAGCCCGACGCCGACGCTCGCCTCGCCAATCGCTGCGCCCTCGCCGGCGACGCCCGCCCAGACGCCTTCGCCCTCGCCGAGTCGGACGCCGACTTCGACTCCTGCGCCGACCTCTTCACCTTCGACGAGCGCAACGCCCGCCAACTCCGCGGGCGAGAGCGGTTCGATGGGAGAGACGCTGGAGCTGACCCCCCGTCCGGCCGCCACCATCGAGGGCAAGGCCAATCGCGACACGATCTACGACGCCATCATGGGCTCGGTCGCTCAAATCCGCGCGGCGATCGACAAGGCGGGGCTCAAGGCCGCCGGCCGACCGATTGCGGTCTTCCTCGAAGCGGACGACACCGGGTTCACCTATCGAGCGGCCATTCCGCTCGAAGCGACGCCTGAAGGCAAGACCGCGCTTTCCGATACGGTCAAGCTCGGGTTGACGCCGGCCGGCAAGGCGATCCGTTTTGAACATCGCGGCGCCTACGACGACATCGACGCGACCTACGAGGCGATCACCGCGTATCTCGACGAGAAGGGCGTCGACGCGCAAGACACGTTCATTGAGGAATACCTCAACGACGTCAAAACTGCCGACGACCCGAACCTTCAGGTCGACATTTTCGTCTTGCTGAAATGAGAGACGGTGCGGCGACAGTCGTCTTCGATCTCGACGGCACGCTGACGGATTCGGCGCCCGGCATTCTGCGATCGACCCAATATGCGCTCGAGCGGCTGAATGCGGCCGGCGGCGCCGTCGTTCCCGTTCCCGCCGCGACGGCGTTGCGTTGGATTGTCGGCCCGCCGCTGCAAGAAAGCTTCGCCAAGCTCGTCGGCGCCGATCGAGCCCCGACATTGTTCTCCTACTTTCGCGAGCGCTATTCAACCATCGGCCTATTCGAGAATTCGCTCTATGACGGCGTCGTCGAGGCGCTCGACCGGCTGACGGCTCTCGATTACCGCCTGTTCGTCGCGACCTCGAAAGTCGAGTCGGACGCCCGCCGAATCCTCGATCATTTCGACCTGACTCGGTATTTCAAACAAGCCTACGGCGCGGAAATGGACGGCCGGCGTTCCGCCAAGAGCGAATTGCTGACCTATCTCTTGGGCCGCGAGCGCATTAGTGAGACCCGACGGGTCGTCATGATCGGCGACCGCCGGTATGACGCGCTCGGCGCGCGCGCCGTCGGCATTCGAGCGATCGGCGCGCTGTGGGGCTATGGCGACGCCGAGGAGCTCGCCGCAGCCGGCGCCGATCCGCTAATCGAAACACCGCGGCAAATTCCCGCGGCGATCGCCGCGGTCTTCGCGCAAGCCGGTTAGCGCCGCCGCGTCAAGTGTGCCCGACCACCGCCTTGGGATGGTAAGGCTCCTCGAGACGCGCAATCGTCCTGGCGTCGAGCTTCAGCGACAGCGCGGCGATCGCATCGTCGAGATGGTGCGGCTTGGAGGCGCCGACGATCGGCGCGGTCACGGCAGGCTTGGAGAGAACCCAGGCGAGCGCGACGATCGCCGGCTTCACGCCGAATTTGTCGGCGGCCTCGCCAACCCGGCGCCGGATCGCTTCGTCCTGGCGCGACCCGAGGCCGAGCGCCTTGGAGTAGGCGTCGGTCCGCCCGCGCACCGTCGAAGCGCCCTCGCCGAGGCCGGAGCCGGCGAGATAACCGCGCGCCAGCGGCGACCAGGGAATGACCGCGATGCCCCGATCGACGCAGAACGGGATCATCTCGCGCTCCTCCTCGCGGTAGACGAGGTTGTAGAAGTTCTGCATCGAGACGAACTCGGCGTCGAAACGCTGCCCCGCGACCGCAAGCATGCGCGCGAATTGCCAAGCCCACATCGACGACGCGCCGACATAAAGCGCCTTGCCGGCGCGCACGACGTCGCTCAGAGCCTCGACGGTCTCTTCGATCGGCGTCGCGGGATCGAAACGATGAATTTGATAGAGGTCGACGTAGTCCATGCCGAGCCGCTTCAGCGACGCGTCGATCCCCTCGAAGATGTGCTTGCGCGACAGGCCGCCGGCGTTGGGGCCCGCGCCCATCGGGTTGAACACCTTGGTCGCGATCACCACTTCGGCGCGCCGGGCGTATTCCTTGATCCCGCGGCCGAGGACCTCCTCGCTGGCGCCGAGCGAGTACATATCCGCCGTGTCGAAGAAGTTGATCCCGCGCTCCAGCGCCTGACGAATGAACGGCCGCGAGGCCTCCTCGTCGAGCACCCACTCGCGCCATTTCGAAGAACCGTAGGTCATGCAGCCCAGGCAGAGGCGCGAGACCTTCATGCCGGTCTTGCCGAAGCGTACGAATTCCATGGCCGTTAGCCCCTCGGCGCTCATTGCGCCGTCAGTTCGCGACCTTTGGTTTCCGGCAGCAGAAGGGCCGCTATGATGACGAGTCCATAGCCGATGGCGGCAAGAGCGCCGATGGCGCTCCCGAGCTGCAGGGTCCCCGCGATCGCGCCGACCGCGACGGGCGAGAAGGAGGCGACGCCGCGGCCGAAGTTGTAAGCGAACCCCTGCGCCGAACCGCGGACTCGCGTCGGAAAGAGCTCGGTGAGGAACGGCCCCATGCCGGAGAAGATCCCCGAAGCGAAGAAGCCGAGCGGGAACCCGAGGAAGAGCATCACCTCGTTGCTGACCGGAATCTGCGTGTAGGCGACCGCGGCGACGAGCGATCCGACGGCGAACAAAATGAAGTTCGCGCGCCGGCCGATGCGATCGGCGAGATAGGCGGCGGTAAGATAGCCAATGAACGAGCCGACGATGAGGACGCCAAGGTATCCCGCCGAGCCGAGGACCGTGATCTTGCGCTCGACGGCGAGGAACTTCGGCAGCCACGTCGCAATCGCGTAATAGCCGCACTGCGCGCCGGTGGTCAGGACGCACGCCAGTACGGTCGTCCGCAGCATCGAAGGAGAAAAGATCTCAAGGAAATTCGAGCGGCGGCCTGCGCTCGCCAGCTTCTGCTGGGTTTCTTTGAAGACGGGCGGCTCCTCGACGAAGCGCCGGATGAAGAAGATCAGCAAGGCCGGCAGGATTCCGAGCATGAACAGCGTGCGCCAAGCCGCTTCAGGCGACAAGCTATTGAACAGTGCCGCGGACGCGATCACCGCCACCGCCCAGCCAATCGCCCAGGCGCCCTGCACGGCGCCGACCGCCTTGCCGCGGTGACGCGGCGCGATGACTTCGCCCATCAGCACGGCGCCGGCCGCCCATTCCCCGCCGAAGCCGAAGCCCATCAGCGCCCGAAAGGTGAAGAATTGCCCGAAATTCTGGGCAAAGCCGCACAGAAACGTGAACACGGCGAACCACGCGACCGAGATCTGCAGCATGCGAACCCGTCCGATGCGGTCCGCCAGCAAACCGGCGATCCAGCCGCCGAACGCCGAAGTGAACAGCGTCGCGGTCGCGATCCATCCCGACTGCGTCGCAGTAAGCGCAAGCGTCGTCGCAATCGCGGCGAGCGCCAAGCCATAGATCTGGACGTCGAATCCGTCGAGGCCCCAACCGAGGGCGCAGGCCCAAAACGTGCGCTTTCCCCCTGACGGCAGCTCCGCGTACCAGTCCGCCAGCCCTTCCCGCCTAGCCAAGCCTTCCTGAGTTGCCGACATCGATTCCCCCTCACCCGGCGGAATTGCCGCCCGAACAGCAACGATTTATCGATATATCGCTGGCGATTCTCGACACTATGTCGGCATTGTCAAATTCCGTGGCCTGTGCCTGTGGGCTGGGGAATCGAAGGCGAGCAGCGTGAGGACGAAACTTGACCGACGGCGCCAAAGCGAAAGCAGCGCGAAAGCGCTCGACGAAGACAGCCGACAGGGCGCGTTGGGATTTCTGGATCGACCGCGGCGGCACCTTCACCGACGTCATCGGCCGCGATCCGCGCGGCCGGCTCCACGCGCGAAAGCTGTTGTCGGAGAGCCCGGCCTACGCCGACGCCGCGGTCCACGCGATCCGCGATCTCCTCTCTCTCGCGCCCGGCGCGCCGATCCCGTCAGGAGCGATCGGCTTCGTCAAGATGGGCACCACCGTCGCCACCAACGCCCTGCTCGAGCGCCGCGGCGAACGCACGCTCTTGGTGACGACCAAGGGCTTTTGCGACGCGCTGGAGATCGGCTATCAGGCGCGGCCAAAGATCTTCGCCCGTAACATCGTCAAGCCGGAGCAGCTCTATGCGAGCGTCGTCGAAATAGACGAGCGCATTCTCGCCGACGGGACCGTCGAGGCCGCGCCGGACCTCGACGCCGTCCGCGCCGACCTCGCGCGCGCCAAGGCCGAGGGATTCGAGGCGGTCGCGATCGTCTTTATGCACGCCTACCGCTACCCTCGACACGAGCGCGAGGTCGCCAAGATCGCACGCGCGCTCGGTTTCGCGCAGGTGTCCGTCAGCCATGAATGCTCGCCGCTAATCAAGCTCGTCGGGCGCGGCGACACCGCCGTCGTCGACGCCTACCTCTCGCCGATCCTGGCGCGCTACGTCGCGCGGGTCGCCGAGGCGCTCGACGTCAAGCGGACCGGCGCACGCGCGATGTTCATGATGTCGTCGGGCGGCCTCACTGCCGCCGAACTCTTCGCCGGCAAGGACGCGATCCTGTCCGGTCCTGCGGGCGGCGTCGTCGCGATGGCCGAGACCGCGCGCAGCGCCGGTTTTGGCGAAGTCATCGGCTTCGACATGGGGGGCACCTCGACCGACGTCGCGCATTTCGACGGCGCTTACGAACGCGCCTTCGAAACCGAGGTCGCGGGCGTGCGTATGCGCGCGCCGATGATGCGCATCCACACCGTCGCGGCGGGCGGCGGATCGATCCTGCGTTTCGACGGCGCGCGCTTTCGCGTCGGTCCGGATTCGGCGGGCGCCGATCCCGGGCCGAAATGCTATCGCCGCGGCGGCCCGCTCGCGGTCACCGACGCCAACGTCATGACGGGCAAGTTGATGCCCGATTATTTTCCCAGAATTTTCGGCCCGGCGCAGGATCAGCCGCTCGACGCCGCGAGCGTACGCGCGACCTTCGAAGCCTTGGCAGGCGAAGTCGGCGACGGACGCAGCCCCGAGGAGGTCGCCGACGGCTTCATCGCCATTGCGGTCGCCAAGATGGCCGAGGCGATCAAGAAGATATCTGTCGCACGCGGCTATGACGTCACGCGCTACGCGCTCAACTGCTTCGGCGGCGCGGGCGGCCAGCATGCCTGCGACGTCGCCGACGCGCTGGCCATCAAGACGGTCCTGATCCATCCCTTGTCGTCGCTGCTTTCAGCCTATGGCATGGGTCTCGCCGACATCAGCGCCAACCGCAGCCAGGGCGTCGAGGAGCCGCTGAACGAAGAGGCGCTGACGCGGCTCGCGCCGCTGGTCGCCAGACTCGGCGACGCGGCGGTGAAAGAAGTCGAGGCGCAAGGCGTCGCGCGCTCGGGCGTCAAACTGCGCCCGCGCGCGCAATTGCGCTACGCCGGCTCCGACACGGCGCTCGAAGTCGAATGGCGCTCTCTCCGCGCGATGCGCCGCGCCTTCGAGGCCGAGCACAAGGCGCGCTTCGGCTTCGTCGACCGCGCCAAGGCGCTGGTCGTCGAGGCGGTCAACGTCGAGGCGACCGGCGGCGCGGCGCGGTTCGTCGAGCGCGCGCGCCCCGTTCGCTCCCTCGCCGCGCCCTCGCCCGAGCGCGCCGCAAAATTCTTTTCCAACGGCGCCTGGCGCGACGCCAAGGTGTTCGTGCGCGAAAAGATTCCGCTGGGCGCGCGCATTACGGGCCCGGCGCTGATCATCGAGCCGCACCAGACGATCGTCGTCGAACAGGGCTGGCGCGCCGAAATCACCGCGAAAAATCACGTCGTGCTGCGTAGGGTCGATGCGGCGGCGCGGCGCGACGCGATCGGCGCCAAGGTCGATCCCGTCATGCTCGAGATCTTCAACAATCTCTTTATGTCCATCGCCGAGCAGATGGGCGTGACGCTGCAGAACACCGCCTACTCCGTGAACATCAAGGAGCGGCTCGATTTCTCCTGCGCCGTGTTCGACGCCGAGGGGCGCCTGGTGGCCAATGCGCCCCACATTCCGGTGCACCTCGGTTCGATGGACAGCTCGGTCGAGACGATCGTCCGTCAGAACGAAGGCCGCATCCGCCCCGGCGACGTATTCGCGCTCAACGCGCCTTATAACGGCGGCACGCATCTGCCCGACATCACCGTCTGCACCCCGGCGTTCGACGACGCCGGCAAGACGATACTCTTCTGGACCGCCGCGCGCGGCCACCACGCCGACATCGGCGGCATCGCGCCGGGATCGATGAGCCCGCGCGCTGCCAATATCCTCGAGGAAGGCGTCTATATCGACAATTTTCTCCTCGTTGACCGCGGTCGCTTTCGCGAGCGCGAGCTATACGAATTGCTCGGAAAAGGCCCCTACCCCGCCCGCAATCCGCTGCAGAACGTCAACGACCTCAAGGCGCAGATCGCCGCCAACGAGAAGGGCGTGCGGGAACTCAGGCGCATGGTGGAGGCGTTTTCGCTTGAAACCGTCCAGGCCTACATGGGCCACGTCCAGGACAACGCCGCCGAAAGCGTGCGCCGCGTCATCGACCGTCTGAAGGACAGCGAATTCGCCGTCGAGACCGACCAGGGCGCGGTCATCAAGGTGAAGATATCGGTCGACCGCGACGCGCGCGAAGCGACGGTCGATTTCACCGGCACGTCGCCGCAGCAACCGAACAATTTCAACGCGCCTGAGCCGGTCGCGCGCGCTGCGGTCCTCTATGTCTTCCGCGTCATGGTCGACGACGAAATCCCGATGAACGCGGGCTGCCTGAGGCCGATCCGCATCGTCATCCCCGAGGGCTCGATGCTGTCGCCCCGCTACCCCGCCGCGGTCGCCGCCGGCAACGTCGAGACCAGCCAGGCGGTCGCCGACGCGCTGTTCGGCGCGCTTGGCGCGCTGGGCTCCGCGCAGGGCACGATGAACAACCTGACCTTCGGCGACGCGCGCTATCAATATTACGAGACGATCTGCTCGGGCGCGCCGGCGGGGCCGGGCTTCAACGGCGCCAGCGGCGTCCACACGCACATGACCAATTCGCGCCTGACCGATCCAGAGGTCTTGGAGCAGCGCTTCCCCGTCGTGCTCGAGGACTTCGCCATCCGCCGCGGCTCGGGCGGCAAAGGCCGCTGGAACGCCGGCGACGGCACGCTGCGCCGCCTGCGCTTCCGCCAACGCATGGAGCTGGCGCTGCTCACCGACCGTCGCCGGGTGAGGAGCTTCGGCATGGAAGGCGGCGAGCCGGGCGACCTCGGGCGCAATGTCGTGCGGCGGAACGACGGGCGGCTCGAGGAACTGCCGGGCTGCGCGCAGACCGTGCTGGAGGCGGGCGAGGCGATCGAGATTGTCACGCCGACGGGCGGGGGATGGGGAAAGAAGGGGTGAAGGGTTGGCGCGGCCGCCGAGGCGCGCGCCGTTCTCTTTGCGTTCCCGGCATGGCCAAACCGCGCGACGCCGTTCAGCGCCCTTTCAGCCGCGGATCGGTTCGTGCGCGAGCGCAGCGCGCAGGAAGTGATACAGGCCCGTCAGCGCCGTGAGAACGAAAATCGCCTCGAGAGCATGGGTCACCAGATCGCCGAGCTGAAACAACCCGCCGATCGCCCAGCCCGCCGCGGCGCCGGCGCCCACGAGTTCGGTGCCGACGAGCACGGCGACGCTGGCGAGCGTCGCGGCGTTGGTCCAGTTGATGGGAGCGTTGGCGGCCACGGAAACTCCATGCCTGGGAGGCGCTCGCCCCTATACCACGGGCGGCGGCGCGCGCAAGTTTTGCGTCGCCCGTCCGCCTGAGCGAGGCTTCGCGCCGACGACGCCGTCCCGTTTCGCCGCGCCGGCGACGGCCGCGAATTTGCGACGCAACGCCGCGCGCGACGCTATTGACGGCGGGCGCGCGGCTTGCTCTTAACCCCCTCAAAGCGCGCGGCGTCCCTCGCCCGCCGAATCGGAGACCCGACGCTATGTCGCATTGGCCGCGCCACGCGCGCATCGACGGTCCCGTAGTGATGATCGGCTTCGGCTCCATCGGCAAGGGAACGCTGCCGCTGATCGAGCGTCATTTCGACTACGACAAATCGCGCTTCGTCGTCATCGACCCCGACGATTCCGACCGCGCGCTGCTCGACCAGCGCGGCGTCGAATTCCTGCAGCTGGCGATCACGCGCGACAACTATCGCGAGGTCCTGCGCGAGCGCCTGACCGCGGGCAAGGGCCAGGGCTTCTGCGTCAATCTCTCGGTCGACACCTCCTCGCTCGACATCATGCGCTTCTGCCGCGAGATCGGCGCGCTCTACATCGACACCGTCGTCGAGCCCTGGCCCGGCTTCTATTTCGACAAGACGCTCGGGCCGGAGGCGCGATCGAACTACGCGCTGCGCGAAACCGTGCTCGCCGAGCGGCGCGCGCGGCCCGGCGGGACGACCGCGGTGTCGTGCTGCGGCGCCAATCCCGGCATGGTGTCGTGGTTCGTCAAGCAGGCGCTGGTCAACCTCGCCGCCGACCTCGGCGACAAGGCGGCCGAGCCCAAGACCCGCGAGGACTGGGGCCGGCTCGCGCAGCGCCTCGGCGTCAAGGGGATTCACATCGCCGAACGCGACACCCAGCGCGCCAAGAGCCCGAAGCCGCGCAACGTCTTCGTCAACACCTGGTCGGTCGACGGCTTTTTGTCCGAAGGCATGCAGCCGGCCGAACTCGGCTGGGGGACGCACGAGAAATGGACGCCCGCCAACGCCGGCTTCCACGCCAGCGGTTGCGGCGCGGCGATCTATCTCAATCAGCCCGGCGCCGACACCCGCGTGCGCTCGTGGACGCCGACGGCGCTCGGGCAATACGGCTTTCTCGTCACCCACAACGAGTCGATCTCGATCGCCGATTACTTCACGCTGCGCGACGGCAAGGGCGCGGCGATCTATCGTCCGACCTGCCACTACGCCTACCACCCCTGCGACGACGCAGTGCTCAGCCTGCACGAATTGTTCGGCCGCGCGGGCGAGACGCAGAAGGAGCAGCACATTCTCGGCGAGGCGGAAATCCTCGACGGGATCGACGAGCTCGGCGTGCTGCTCTACGGCCACGCGCGCAACGCCTATTGGTACGGCTCGCAATTGTCGGTCGAGGAGACGCGCGCCATCGCGCCCTACCAGAACGCCACCGGCCTGCAGGTCACTTCCGCCGTGCTCGCCGGCATGGCATGGGCGCTGGAGAACCCGAGGGCCGGCATCGTCGAAGCCGACGAGATGGACTACCGCCGCTGCCTCGAAGTGCAGACGCCCTACCTCGGCCCGGTGATCGGCGCCTATGCCGACTGGACCCCCCTGACCGGCCGCCCGGGCCTCTTCCCCGAGGACATCGACGCCAGCGATCCCTGGCAGTTCAGGAACGTGCTGGTGAGGTAGGGGCGGCGCAATCCTCGGACGCGATTGGGCGATATCAAGGGGTTGGGTGACGATTTTTGGGCACTTTGGCGGGGTGGCGGCGGCGAGCGCAGGCGACGGCGCAAAGCTTCCTTTTTCTCTCTTCGGACAAGAAGATCATAACCCAGGCCTCCGCTGCCCAAATGCATCTAGAATTGCGTCGGTGACCGGTTGACTATGGATATAGTCACGTTCAAACTTGTCGCGCACTATTTCTTTGAGCTTCTTCGCCGCCTCCGCGAGGACGCCATCAGCGTTCTTCCACAATTGCTCCATCATCGCGTTGCACCGCTTCTCCATCTCGTTCGAGTTCATTCTTGGCAGCGCGTCCTTATCCATAAGCAAGCGTGCGACCAATAGAATCTGATATCGCGCGAGCTTCAACGTTTGCGCAATAGCCCTCGCGTTGAACGCCGCATTCAACTTGTAGAGCGCAAATCCCGCAACGTAATATGGCTCGCACTTATCGGTATCAACAAACACATCGCGCCCAACGCGCGCTTCTATTTCTTTGTAGCTACGCGTGGTCCTATGCGGTTGTTGCAAAAACATTGCGCCAACCGCTCTCACCAAATCTTTATGACCAATTATACGGCTACGATCAACACTTTGACTGTCGTATTGATGCGATCTCCGTTCATAGTACAAACGATTCCCCAATTCGAACGTCTTAAAGTAGGCCTCCAGGCGCTTTGCAAATTCCCGAAGAGCAAAGAATTGCTCCTTCCGTACTTCTGTTTGCCTATTGGTCGCTGTTATAACCGCTTCTGCTACACCATCATCTGTCGTATGTATTATCCGCACGGGAACCTTTACCGCGTTTGTGAGCATATCACGATTGTCATATAACACGTTGCTGGTTTGACAGCCATTGACGATTTGGAAATCGCCCATGGTAAATCTATTGCCGGTCGTCAACAACGACTTAGCAATGATTGTAATTCCATTATTCATAAGCGGAAAACGATCGTTGTCCACCGACGTCAGCGTTGCTCTCATTTCGTCATTGATCGTGTTATATCCTTCCCATCCACGAACATTCTCGTAGAAAAGACTTTCAATAAGTGCATTATTATCGTCGCATATGATCTTAAGAAAGTCACTAACTCCAATGATGCCAAGGTATGCTTGCTGTACGTTATTTATATTTGGAATAACGGTTTTCTGATCAAACACGAAGTCCCTGGTGATGGCGTTTTTAGTTTGATTGTATAGTTTCTGTACGTAATCCGCGCCAACCGGTATAAATTCGACAGAGCGAAAGTTACCCGTGTCGCGCAAATAATTTTCTTCAGCCTGATATCTAGCAACTAAATTCTGATCATTTTGCCAACGGCCTGTTGTAATATAATACATAATAATCGCAGGATTGCCCTTCGTAAATCTCGCGCTCTTACTAAATAGATCGTTCATGATGACGCATGCATTTTTAATTTGTTCATTCCTTACGAGCGTGCCGGCACCAAAAAAATCGCGTACTCCAAAGCCGAAGGTCCCTATTTTTGCAGCTTCAAAGTTAGACGAGCGCTCCGCCTGAACAAATATGAATGTCACATCGAGATACCCATTGACGCTGAGAATCTCAGCAACGTCATCCGGATCAAAAACGAGATTATTATTGACGATAATCGCGACAGCATCAATCCCGGTATCTCCACCATCCCCGGTGACAAGGTCGTGAGAATGAAACGCTGTGTCGCTATAATGACGACGAACCGCGACGTAGCTCGCAAAATGTTCAAATTGTTTGTCTTCTGGCAGATCGCTCAATTCGAATTCTTTAACGAACTCGCTCAAAAGACCCGTCGTTATACGGTCCATAAAAGCGCTCCTTACGGCCTCGCGGAGAGAGGTTACGAATTGCCGTATCTTCTCGCTCGCTGTCGACGCCAAACCTCCCTCACCGGAACGCCCGGCCTCTCTCCGTCACACGCCAAGCCGTCGATCGCATGGAAGCATGAACTTCCGAAGTTTTGCGGCTGTCAATGGCCTTTGGCCGCCCGAGGCGGCGCGCGAAGCGCGCGCCATTGGCAGCCGCAAAACTTCGGAAACAAGAGACTCCCATGCGGTCGACGGCGCTCCCTGCCGAATTGCGGCCAAGGCCGCCCCATTGCGCTCGCACGTTCCGACATCGCGCTGATCAAAGCGACGCGCAATCGAGGCGCCTTTCGGCGCCTCCCCTCATCCGTCGCCCCTTCGGGGCGACACCTTCTCCCGCAAGGGGAGAAGGGGGCGCGGCGCCGCTCGCCCGTCGCCCGCCATTGACATCCGCCGCGCCGGCGAAGAAACCCTCCCGGCGCAAAAAATCCGGGAACGCCGATGTCCGACTTGAAGCTGCAGGCCCTGATCGAACAGGCTTACGAGGATCGCGCCGCGATCAACGCGAAGACGCGCGGCGACGTGCGCGACGCGGTGGAGCGGGCGCTGAGCCTGCTCGACGGCGGCAAGGCGCGGGTGGCGGAGAAAATTCCCGGCGCAATGGGGCCGAATTCGTGGAAGGTCAACCAGTGGCTGAAGAAGGCGGCGCTGCTGTCGTTCCGCCTCGCCGACAACGCGGTGATATCGGGCGGGCCGGGCGGCGCGGCGTGGTGGGACAAGGGTCCCTCGAAGTTCGCCGGCTGGGATGAAGCCGCCTTCCGCGCCGCCGGCTTTCGCGCCGTGCCCGGCTGCATCGTGCGCCGCTCCGCCTATATCGCGCCCGACGCGGTGCTTATGCCGTGCTTCGTCAACCTCGGCGCCTATATCGACGCCAAGACCATGGTCGATACGTGGGTCACCGTCGGCTCCTGCGCCCAGATCGGCAAGAACGTGCACCTCTCCGGCGGCGTCGGCATCGGCGGCGTGCTCGAGCCGCTGCAGGCCAACCCGACGATCATCGAGGACGATTGCTTCATCGGCGCGCGCTCGGAGGTCGTCGAGGGCGTGATCATCGGCGAGGGCTCGGTCCTGTCGATGGGCGTCTTCATTTCCGCGTCGACCAAGATCATCGACCGCGCGACCGGCAAGGTCCACATCGGCTACGTGCCCCCCTATTCGGTCGTCGTGCCCGGCGCCCTCCCCGGCAAGCCCCTCCCCGACGGCTCCCCCGGCCCCTCCCTCTACTGTGC
>JBEKBD010000027.1:0-42653 GCA_050015575.1 Roseiarcus sp.
CGTCGCGAATTGGCGTCGATTGATGGGTTCAAGAAGCTTGCCGAAGATGCTAGGTGTGAAGTGCATGCCCCGTCCTTTTTCTGAGTCTCGCAAACACAGAATAGGCGGAAAAAGTCCCGCACAGCGGGGCATGCAGCCGCGACTTATTGAATCAGCCGCCCCTTTCCCCGGACAGCCGTGCCCTCGGCGGGGAGAGGTAAGGTGAGGGGCGGGGGAATTGGCCGCAGTGCGCACGATCCGGTTTTCAGAATCACAAAAACCATTGCTTCCTGAAAACCGGAATTCGTGCTATTCTCCTCAAATGAACCGTCTCGCCTCCCGCCCGCCCCTGTCCCCCGCCTTGACGATCGCGTCAAGGCGTCAAATTTGCCCCGCCCGCGCCCTGCAACCCGTTGATATTGCTCAACACCGTGTCAAGCAAACCCTTGACATCCCTTGACAAAACTTGACAATTCGTGGCGGAAACTTGACGGGATTCGACAGCGCGGCTTGACGCCGCCCGCGTCTCTTCACCCCTCCCCGCGCTCGCGCCGGAGCTTGGCCCAGTACTCCAGCCGCTTGCGGATTTCACGCTCGAAGCCGCGTTCGACGGGGTCGTAGAGCTTGCGCCGGCCGAGCGCGTCGGGCCAGTAGTTCTGGCCGCTGAAGGCGTCGGGCGCGTCGTGGTCGTACTGGTAGCCGGCGCCGTAGCCCTCGTCGCGCATCAGCCGGGTCGGCGCGTTGAGAATGGTCTTGGGCGGCACGAGCGAGCCGGCGCTCTTGGCGAGATCGTTCGCCGCCTGGAACGCCGTGTAGAGCGCGTTCGACTTGGGCGCGGTGGCGACATAGACCACCGCCTCGGCGATCGCCAGCTCGCCCTCGGGGCTGCCCAAGAAGTCGTAGGCGTCCTTGGCGGCATTGGCGACGACGAGCGCCTGGGGATCGGCGAGGCCGATGTCCTCGCTCGCCATGCGCACCACGCGGCGCGCCAGGAACAACGGGTCTTCGCCGGCGTCGAGCATGCGCGCGAGGTAGTAGAGCGCGGCGTCGGGGTCCGAGCCGCGCACGCACTTGTGCAGCGCCGAGATCAAATTGTAGTGGCCGTCCTGCGTCTTGTCGTAGATCGGCGCGCGGCGCTGCACGACTTCGACCAGGGCGGCGGCGTCGAGCGTCTCGCCTTCGCGCGCGGCGCGCCACACTTCCTCGGCCAGCGTCAGCGCGGCGCGGCCGTCGCCGTCGGCCATGGCGAGCAGCGCGGCGCGCGCCTCGGGCGCCAGCGGCAGCGGCTTGCCGGTCAGGCTCTCGGCGCGCGCGATCAGCTTTTCCAGCGCCGCCTCGTCGAGCGGGCGGAAGACGAGAACCCGCGCGCGCGACAACAGCGACGCGTTGAGTTCGAACGAGGGGTTCTCGGTGGTCGCGCCGATCAGCGTGATCGAGCCGTCCTCGACGACGGGGAGGAACGAGTCTTGCTGCGCGCGATTGAAGCGGTGGATTTCGTCGACGAACAGCAGCGTCGCGCCGCCGATCGCGCGGCGCGCCCGCGCGGCGTCGAAGATCTTCTTCAGCTCGGCGACGCCGGAATGGATCGCCGACACCTGGACGAACTCGGCCCCTCCCTGGCGGCCGATCAGCCGCGCCACCGTCGTCTTGCCGGAGCCCGGCGGCCCCCACAAGATCATCGAGCCGAGCGGCGGGGCGGCGAGCATCCGCGTCAGCGCGCCCTCGGGCCCGGTCAGATGCTCCTGGCCCGCGACCTCGTCGAGGCTTTGCGGACGCAGCCGCTCCGGCAGCGGCGCCGGCGGCGCCAGCACGCTGAACATGTCGGGCGGCCCGGTCATGGCTCACTCTTGTCCCGCCGCCCCGATCGTGTCCAGCCCGGCCCGCTTCCCCCCGCGCCTCACCACGCGCCGACGTTGGCCATCGACGCCCAGGGCTCGGCGGGCTTGAGCGCCGCGCCCTTCTGAATCAGCTCGATCGAGATCGCGTCGGGCGTGCGGATGAACGCCATGCGGCCGTCGCGCGGCGGGCGGTTGATGATCACCCCGGCTTTTTGCAGCCTGGCGCACGTCGCGTAGATGTCGTCGACGGCGTAGGCGAGGTGGCCGAAATTGCGCCCGCCCGTATAGACTTCCGCGTCCCAGTTGTAGGTCAGCTCCAGCAGCGGCGCCTGGGTCCTCCTCGCGTTCTCGGCGTCGCCCGCCGCGGCGAGGAAGACCAGGGTGTAGCGGCCCTTCTCGTTGCTGGCGCGCCGCACTTCGACCAGACCCAACTTGTCGACGAAGAAGTCCAGCGACGCCTCGAGATCGCTGACGCGAATCATGGTGTGCAGATATTCCATGGCCATGGGTCCTTCCCGGTTTGCCTCGACGCAGCCGACAGAGCATAAGGGCGAGGCGATCGGCGACCGCGCTCGCTCGACTACTACATGCCCTCGATGACCAGAGCCGACAAGAACGACGCCCACTCGACGCTCAAGCGGCGCGCCGCGCTCGCCTCCGTCGCGGCGAGTCTCACGCTCGCGCTGGTCAAATTCGCGGCCGGCGCGATGGCCGGTTCGCTGGCGCTGCTTTCGGAGGCCGCCCATAACGCCGTCGACATCGGCGCGAGCGGGCTGACCTATTTCGCGGTGCGCGTGTCGGACAAGCCGGCCGACGAGGATCATCCGTTCGGCCACGCCAAGATCGAGGCGGTCGCGGCGCTGGCGCAGACCGGCTTTCTCCTCGTTCTCTCCGTCGCCGTCGCGGTCGAGGCGCTGCGCCGCATCGGCGAGACGACCAACGTCGACGCCAACCTGTTCGCCTTCGCCGCGATCCTCATGTCGATCGGCGTCGATACGGCGCGCTGGCGCGTCCTGGCGCGCGTCGCGCGGGAAACGCAAAGCGACGCCCTCGCCGCCGACGCGCTGCATTTCTCCAGCGACCTGTTGTCGTCGATCCTCGTCCTCGCCGGCCTGGCGGCGACGCGCGCCGGCTGGCCGCACGCCGACGCGCTAGCCGCGGTCGGCGTCGCCGTCTTCATCGGCGTCGCCGGCTTTCGGCTTGGACGGCGCACCGTCGACGCGCTCGTCGACGCGGCGCCCAAGGGCCTCGCTGGCGCGGTGCGCGCCGCGGTCGAGCGGGTGCCCGGCGTGGCGGGGACCGACTTCGTTCGGCTTCGCCGTCACGGCGCGCAGATCGTCGGCGATCTCGGGCTGCTGGTTTCGCGCACCCTGCCGCTCGAGCGCGTCGCCGCGATCAAGGCGCAAGTCGCCGAGGCGATCGCGCGTCAGTGGCCTCACGTCGCGCTGACCATCACCGCCAATCCCCGGGCGCTCGACGACGAAACCGTGCTCGAGCGCGTGTCGCTGATCGCCGGCCGGCGCCGCCTGTTCGTCCACCACCTCGCCGTGCAGAACATCGCCGAGCGCAAGTGCGTGACGCTCGATCTCGAAGTCGACCGGCGCTTGAGCCTGGCCAACGCCCACGAAATCGCGACGCTGCTCGAAGACGCGATCCAAGACGAGTTGGGGCCCGACATCGAGGTCGAGACCCATATCGAACCGATGGAGACGCACGAAATCGGTGGCCGCGCGGCGGACGCTGCGGTAAGCGCAGAAATCGCGCTGGCGCTGACGCGCCACGCGGCCCGCCTGGGCGCCCTGAGCGATATCCACAAGGTGAGGGTTCGCGCGGCGTTGAGCGGCTACATCGTGATTTTTCACTGCCGCGCCGACCCCGGCCTGACGGTCGAAGCGGCCCACGACCGCGTCGACGCGCTCGAACGAGCGATCCGCGATGAATTCCCCAAGATCGTGCGCGTCATCGGCCACGCGGAACCGACGCGCTGACGAAGAGATGGCGCGCCGAGCGCCGCGCCGCGATTGGCGCGTCACGGCAAAGCGCCTATGTTCGATTCCAGCGACGTCGACTGATTCGGCACGGGCATGGAATTCGACACCGACGCTCCGGATTTGCGCAGCGCTCACGTGATCGTGGTCGGCAACGAGAAGGGCGGCGCGGGAAAATCGACGCTGTCGATCCATCTCGCGGTGGCGCTGCTGAAGGCGGGCCACAAAGTCGCCTGCATCGATCTGGACACCCGCCAGCAGACCATGACGCGCTTCTTCGAGAATCGGCAGTCGTGGTCGGAAAATTCGCGCTGGCCGATCGAACTGCCGCGTCGCTGCGCGATGTCGCGCGGACAATTCAACGACGTGCGCGCCAACGAAGCGCGGGAATTCGCGCTTTTCGCCGAAGCGATCGGCGCGGTCGAGCACGAATACGAATTCGTGGTCATCGACACGCCGGCGAGCGACTCCTATCTCATGCGGCTCGCGCACTCGCTCGCCGACACTCTGGTCTCGCCGCTCAACGAAAGCTACATCGACGTCGACGTGCTTTCGCGCGTCCACCACGACCGCTCGCAGCGCGGCGCCATAGCCCATTACGCCGAGTTGGTCATGGAGGCGCGGCGCAAGCGCCGCCTGGTCGACAACGGCGTCATCGACTGGGTGATGACGCCCAACCGCATGGCGATGGTCGCGAGCAACAACGCGCGGCAGATCGCGGTCAGCGTCGCGCGGCTGGCGGCCGAATTGCGCTTCCGCGTCGCCGACGGCCTGCACGACCGCGTCATTTTCCGCGAATTGTTTCCCATCGGTCTGACCGCGCTCGATCCGATCGAGGACGCCGCCGCGGCCGGATTGACCGCCTCGCAGCAGGCGGCGCGACGTGAAATCGAAGGGCTGGTCGCCTCCCTCGATCTGCCCTCGCACGCGCCGGGCGTCGAACACGTGACGTCGCGCCGCTTGTGGCGCGACCGCGTCGGGCGCCTTTATCGCGAACTCGGCGGCGTCGATTCCGCCTGCAATTGAAGGCGCGCGAGCTTGATCCCCGGCCGCCGATGAAAACCGCGCTTTGCTTCACCCCCGACCGCGCCTTCTTCCCGCCCGCGGCGCGCGCCGCCGCGTCGCTCTTCGCGCAGGGCGACGCCGATGCGTTTGATGTCTTCTTCCTTTGCGAGGCGGGCGACGTCCCGCCCGGGTTCGACGCGCTCGATTCGGCCCTGCGCGACAAGATAACGCTCAGGATCGTCGATTTCTCGCGCTTCGAGAGCGGCCTCGCTGGTCGTGGCCGCTTTTCGCGGGCGGTCTTTCGCCGGCTGTTCCTCGATCGCGTCCTGCCGGAATCCTATTCGCGCCTCATAGCCATGGACGCCGACATGCTGGTCGCGCGGCCGGGGCTGGCGCGTCTGGCCGAGATCGACCTCGGCGGCAAGCCGATCGCGGCGGCCTATGACATGATCTATCTCATGGATTGGCGCGGCGGCGCGCTCGCGCGCCGATTTCAGGCTCACCGCCGCTCGCTCGGCCTCGACCTCGCCACGCCCTATTTCAACGCCGGCCTGATGGTCGTCGATCGCGCCGCCTGGCGGGCCGCCGACCTCGGCGAGCGCGCCGCGCGCGCGCTCGCCGCGGCGCCGCGTAAGTTCCCCTTCATGGAGCAGGACGCGCTCAACGCCGCGCTCGCGGGCGGCTTCGCGCCGCTGTCGCCGCGCTGCAATTTCATGGGCGACTTCTTGGCTCTCGATCTCGAGGCGACGATCGCGCCGATCGCGCTGCATTTCGTCAACCGCCCGAAGCCCTGGGAATACCAGCGCTGGCGCGGCGAGGCGCGCTTCGCCGAAGCCTACCGAAGCTGGTTCGCCGCTTCGCCCTGGCCGGACTGGTCGGCGCCGGCCCCGGCCGGGCGCGCGCGCAAGCCGCTGCGGACCGCCGCGCGCCGCCAATTCGCCGAGCGTCTCGCCGCCTTCCTGGCCGAGCAACGCTTCGTCGATGATTAACAAAACATTGTCGAGCGTCAGTTTTGGCGCCGAATCGTTAGGGTTAAATCCAAATTAACGTATCTCGGTCAAGTTTCTCCTAGGCGCTTAGGCGGGTCTCGCGCCCGCCGAATTCGCCTCGATGGGGAACGAACCGATGAAAGCAATCGCCGCCGCTCTGGCCGGCATCGCGCTGGCTGCGACCCCTTCGTCGGCCGCGGACTTGTTCGGCGCGGCGCCGCCGCCGATATCGTTTCCCGGCGACGCCGGTCCGATGGCCGAGGTCGGCTCGAACTGGTATTTGCGCGGCGACATCGGCCTGGGCCTCGACCCGGCCACGACCTTTTCAATGGCTCCGATCGCCACGCCGGCGCAAGGCGCCGGCGTTCTGCCATTCGACGGCTCGGTCGGATCGGCGAGCAGACAGACCGGTTTTTCCGGGGATATCGGCGTCGGATATCGGTTCAACAACTTCTTGCGCGGCGAAGCGACCTACGACTACCGCGTCGGGCCGTCGGGCCACAACGCGAATACGGTCATTTGCCCGCAGACCCTTACCGCCGTCGGCGCGAGCGGATTTCTTTACGACACGACGCAAACCTGCACCGGCAATCTCGGGCTTCAGCAGCGCAATTCGACGGCGCTGGCGAGCGCTTACCTCGACCTGGGCACGTATTGGGGGGTCACGCCCTACATCGGCGCCGGCGGCGGTTTGAACGTGAACATCACGAGCGGGTCCGTCGCCTACACGGAGAACGTCGGCGGAGCTTCCTACAGCGCCAACCTCTCGAACACCGGAACCGTCCCGCAGACCTGGGTCAATTCTTCCGGCGTGCCGCTCTCGCCGCAACCCAATGTCGCGTTCGCCAACCAAGTCTGGGACCATGCGATCCACAGCACCAAATATGCCCCGGCGTGGGCGCTGATGGCCGGAGTGGGGATCAAGATTTCGCCCAGCGCGACGCTCGATATCGGCTATCGTTACCTCAACGCCGGCGTCGTCAACACGCCGATCACCGCCCAAGTCGGCTCCGGCGTCAAGCAGTTGAATTCATCCCAGGAAATTCGCATCGGCATCCGCTACATGGCGGATTGAGGCGGCCGGCGCCCCTTTCGCGACGCTTCTCTTGACGCGGGGCAGGGATTAGGCTTCCCATCGCTCTTCTTTTCCCCCTGAGCGGCGTCGGTCCGAATGTTCAGCCAACTCATGCGTTCGCGGCGCTTCGCGCCGTTGTTTTGGTGCCAGTTCTTTTCTGCGTTCAACGATAATTTCGTTCGCCAGACGTTGGCGATGCTGATTCTCTTTCGCTTCGGAGTCGAGGACGCCGGCGTCAAGATCGCGCTCGCCGTGGCGATATTCGTGCTGCCGTCGATCGCGCTTTCTTCGCTCGGCGGCGAAATCGCCGACGCTCACGACAAGGGCGTCGTCGCCAGGCGGCTCAAGTTCGCCGAGATCTTCGTGCAATTGGTCGCAGCGGCGGGGTTCTATTTCTCCTCGCTCGCGTTGCTCTATGCCGCGCTGTTCGGGCTCGGCTGCATCGCCGCGCTGTTCGGGCCAATCAAGTACGGCATTCTTCCCGACCACTTGAAGGCGGAGGAATTGATCCCCGGCAACGCGTTGGTCGAAGGGGCGACCTTCGCCGCGATCGTTTGCGGCCTCCTCGTAGGCGGCTACGCGGCAGCGGAGGCGCGCGAACCGTGGATGGTCGTCGCCCAACTCGTGATCTTCGCGGCGGCCTGCTACGGCGCGTCCCTGTTCATCCCAGCGACCGGGGTCGGCGCGCCGGGTCTCAAGGTCGAGTTCAATCTATGGACGTCGACGCGCACCGTCCTTCGCGAACTCAAGAGCGACGACCGTCAGTGGGTCGCCGCGATCGCGGTGAGCTGGTTCTGGACGGTGGCCGCGATCACGCTCGCCTTGGTCCCGGTCGTCATCAAGTCGCGCGCCGGCGGCGGCGTCGAAGTCGAAACAGCAGTCAATCTTTTCTTCGCTGTCGGCGTCGCCGCCGGATCGTTGCTCGCGGCGGCGCTCGCGCACGGCCGCATCCAGCTCGCGCCGGCGCCGTTCCTGCTGTTGATCATGGCGGGGCTCGCAATCGCCGTCGGCTTGCAGACCAACGCCATGCCTCCGGCGACGGCGCAGATCGGCTTAGTCGAGTTTTTCGCCGGCGCGGCCGGGCGGACCATCGCGATCGAGCTCACCGCCTATGCCTGTGCCGCCGGGTTGTTCGTCGTGCCGATTTTTGCCGCCGTGCAAACCTGGGCGACCGAGGATCGGCGCGCGCGCGTCATCGGCGCCATCAATGCGCTGAGCTCCCTCTACATGGTCGTCGGATTGGTCGCCGTCACGCTGTTGCTGAAGCTGACCGGCCTCGACGAATCGATCGCCCTCGTCCTGCTCGGACTCGCCAACGTCGTCGCAGCGATCTATTTCTTCCGCCGGCTGCCGGCCGATTTCGTCGCCTTCGCGTTGCGCCTGTTGTGGCGCCTGGCGTTGCGGCTCGAGGTAGTCGGCCTCGAAACGGTCGCCAAGTCCGGCCCGCGCAACATCATTGCGGTCAATCACGTCTCGTTTCTCGACGCCCCGATCGTGTTGTCGCTGCTCCGCGACGCGCCGGTGGTCGCCATCGATTCGGCCATGGCGAAGCACTGGTGGATCGCGCCGTTCCTGAAGCTGTGCGACGCGCGCGTACTCGACCCGTCACGCCCGATGGCGGCGCGCGCGCTGGTCAACGAAGTCAAGCGCGGCAAGCAGCTGGTGATCTTTCCCGAAGGACGCAGCACCGTCACCGGATCGCTGATCAAGATCTTCGACGGCGCGGCGATCATCGCCGACAAGGGCGACGCCCTGGTGACGCCGGTGCGGGTCGACGGACCGGATCGCACCCTGTTTTCGCGGCTCCCCACGCACCAAATCCGGCGGCGCTGGTTTCCCAAGACGACGGTGACGTTCGCGCCGCCGCGGCGACTCGTCATCGACCCGAATTTGCAGGGCCGCGCGCGCCGCCGCGCGGCAGGGTCGGCGCTCTACGACATCATGTCCGACCTGGTGTTCGCCACCACGAACTATCAGCGCACCCTAGTCGAGGCCTTCGAGGACGGCGCACGGGAACGCGAGAGCGGCCGCGTGATTTTCGAGGACCCGATCGCCGGGCCGCTGACACAGCGCCGGTTTCGCCTGGCCGTCGCCCTGCTCGCGCGCAAGATCGTCGCGCTGACGACGCCGGGCCAAACGATCGGTCTCATGATGCCCGGCGCCAACGCCGCCGCGATCGCCTTCATGGCGGTGCACGCCGCAGGGCGCGTCGTGGCGATGATGAACTTCACCGCCGGCGCCTTCAATCTGATCGCCGCCTGCCGCACGGCGAGAATTCATCTCGTTCTCTGCTCGAAGGGATTTGTTGAGAAGGGAAAGCTGGAGGACATCGTGCGCCAAATGGAGGCGCACGTCCGCTTCGTCTGGCTCGAGGATCTGCGCGACGGCGCGACCGCCCTCGACAAGGCGCGCGCCGTTCTCGACCGTGGCCGCCAGTTCGCGCCGCGCCGGCCGGGCGATCCGGCCGTCGTGCTGTTCACTTCCGGATCGGAGGGCATGCCCAAGGGGGTCGTGCTCACCCACGCCAACCTTCTCGCCAACGTCGCGCAGATCACCGCGCGCTACGATTTCACGACGGCGGACATCCTGTTCTGCCCGCTGCCGATCTTCCACGCCTTCGGTCTGACCGGCGGAGTGTTGCTGCCGATGATAGACGGGATGAAATCGTATCTGTATCCGAGTCCCCTGCATTATCGCCAGATCCCGGAGCTGGTGTATCAAGTCAACGCCACCACGTTGTTCGGCACCGATACGTTTCTGGCCGGATACGCGCGCTACGCCAATCCGTACGACTTCCACCTTATCCGCTATCTGGTCTGCGGCGCTGAGTCGGTGAAACCGGAGACGCGCCGGATCTACATGGAGAAATTCGGTCTGCGCATTCTCGAAGGCTACGGCCTCACCGAGACCGCGCCGGTGCTCGCCGTCAACACGCCGATGTTCAACCGTAACGGTACGGTGGGGCGCCTGTTGCCGGACATCGAACGCCGTGTCGAGCACGTCCCCGGCATCGACGAGGGTGGCCGGCTGTTCGTGCGGGGGCCCAATGTCATGGCGGGCTACTACCGCGCCGACAATCCCGGCGAGATCGAGCCGCCGCCGCTCGGCTGGCACGACACCGGCGATATCGTCTCGATCGATCGCGACGGCTTCGTTACGATCAAGGGACGGCTCAAGCGCTTCGCCAATATCGCCGGCGAAATGGTGTCGCTCGGGGCGGTCGAGGAGCTCGCGTCGACCTTGTGGCCGGACAATCCGCCCGCCGTCGTCGCCGCGCCCGACCCGAAGAAGGGCGAACGCATCATCATGGCGACGACCAAGCCCGGCGCGACCCGATCCGAAGTGCAGGCATGGATGAAAGCCAAAGGCGCGTCGGAAATCATGACTCCGGCGGTGGTCCTCGTTCTCGAGGCCCTGCCTCTGCTCGGCTCCGGCAAGATCGATTACGTCGAACTGGCGGGCGTCGTGCGGGACAGGTTGGGCTGAGGCCCGCTTCCGCGGAAGCGGCCGGCGAGACCGCCAGGCTCAAGCGACGGCGGCGAGCGCGACGGCGCGAGGGCCGCGCGCGGATTTGGGCAGGCTCACCAGCACGAGCGTGCCCTCGCCCGGTTTCGAGGTGATGCGCAGCGCGCCGCCATGCAATTCGACCAGCGAATTGGCGATCGCGAGGCCGAGCCCCGAGCCCTTCATGCCGTTGGCCATGGTCGTGTCGGCCTGCTCGAAGGGACGGCCGAGCCGCGAGAGATCTTCGCTGGCGATGCCGGGCCCGGAGTCCTCCACGTAGAAGTAGATCTGATCGGTGAAGGCTTGGGCCCCGATCGTCACCACGCCGCCTTCGGGCGAGAACTTCACCGCGTTGCGCAACAGCGTCACCAGGATCCTCTCGACCGCCGCCGGATCGGCGTCGAGCGTATCGGCGCGGTTCACTTCAACATCGATGCTCACGCGCTTTTCGCGAGCGATCTGAGCGACGTCGAGTACGGCCTTGTTGACGGCTCTTTCAACCTTGAATTGCCCGTGCTTGAGGCGAACGCGCCCGGATTCGAGGCGCGACATGTCGAGCACGTCGGAAAACACATTGAGCAGATATTGTCCGCTGGCGAGAATGTGCGAGCAGTACTCGCGGTATTTTTCCGAGCCTAGCGCGCCGAAGGTCTCCCCCTCCATCAACTGCGAAAATCCGATGATCGCGTTGAGCGGCGTACGCAATTCGTGGCTCATGTTGGCGAGAAACTCGGCCTTGGCGCGATTGGCCATTTCCGCTTGCGCCTTCTGCTCGTGGTAGCGGTCGGCCAGATCGGCCAACTGTTGCGCCTGCGCCTCGAGCGATCGGCGCGACTGGCGCAACTGGGCGACGGTGGCGAGCAACAATTGCTCGGACTTGACCAATTGCTGTTCGTGCTCCTTGAGAGCGGTGATGTCGGTGCCGACCGAGACGTAGCCGCCGTCGCGGGTTCGGCGCTCGTTGACTTGCAGCCAGCGCCCGTCGGCGAGGCGCGCCTCATAGGTCTTGGCGCAGCCGCCGGGTGCCGGCTCGCCGGGATCGACGACGGCCTCCTGGTCGACAAGCGGCGCGGCGCCCAGCGCGGCGAGGTCGTTATAGGCAGCTCCCGGCCGGATCGCGTCGTCGGGCAGATTATGCAACCGCTGATACTTCGAGTTGCACAGCACTAGGCGGTTGGACGAGTCCCACAGCACGAAAGCCTCGGAAATCGCCTCGATCGCCTCGCGCAGCCGCTGGTCCGCGGTCGCGGACATTTCGGCTTGGCGCTTTTGATCGGAGACGTCTACGGCGGCGCCGACCAGGCGCCGCGCCCCGGACGCCGAATCCTCGACCAGGTCGGCGCGCTTTCGCAGCCACACCCACACGCCCTGCCGATTGCGCATCCGGAATTCGAAGTCGACGGACGACAGATGCGCCTGGAGCGCGTGTTCGGCGAGCGTCGCCAGATTCTCGTCGTCGGGGTGGATCATCGCCTGCAGCTCACCGATCGAAAGATCGCGCGAGGACGGTTGCAAATCGAGCATTTCGAACATCGATTTCGACCACGCTACTCGGCCTCGCGCCAAATCCCAGTTCCACAGCCCGCAACGGCCGCGGTTGAGCGCGAGATCGACGTGGGCGCGCAAAGTCGCATCGTCGCGTTCGCGCGCGCGCGCCGCTCTCCATTGCAGCGCATACGCGCCCGCAGCGCCCAGGAAGGCGAGGACGGCCGATCCGAGCAGCAGGATCGTCGTCAACGCCGACTGGCGCCAGGGCGCGAGCGATTCGCTCACCGGCGCGGCGAAGGCGACCTGTCCGCCGGTCGAGCGCAAGTTGCGCACCGCGGCGAACTGATCCTTTCCATCGGCCGTTTCGACCCGCAGCGCGCCGGCTCTCTCGGCCAGGATCGTCAAAGGCTCGCTGGCGCCCAGGAGGTCCGTCAGCGTCGTCTCGCCTAGGCCTAACGGGGGTTCGCTGGCGATCACGCGGCCGCGCGTGTCGGCGAGCGCCGCCACGCCCGGGCGCAAGTCCGGGTTATTGGCGAGCACAGCGCGCAGAACGTCGGCGGGCGGGAGCGCGGGCGAGGCGGCCAGCGCCTCGTCGAGGCTGCGCGCGAGCGTCGTGGCGCGCAAGTCGAGTTCGTGCGCGGCCGCCGACAACGCGCGCTCGCACTCGCCGCGCAGATGATGAAAGGCAAGCGTGAACAGCGCGCTGAGAAAGAGCGCGGCGACCATCGGCAGAAATGCGGGAAGCCAAGCCTTGGCCGCGGTCGTCGAGCCCCTGGCCCTTTCGCCTCGCGCCGACGTCGAAGCCCCGGCTTCGCCCGGCCGAAGTCGCGATTCCACCTTTGCCGCGCTCGCACGCGTCATCGCAAATCCCCAATACCCCTGTCCCACTGAGTTCGGACGAACCGCCGCAACGACCCGAATCAGCCCGATAAGAATCGCTGTGAGAATCTTTGTCCAGACCTTAATGAATCGTTGACGAGATTTTTTCGGCCCCGTAGCCGGCGCCGACTCGCCCCGACCGACGGGCGAATTCCGCAACCCCGGAATGGGCAATCCGCCCTGAGAAGCCCGGCGCCGCCGAGTCTCGCCGGATACGCGGCGAGCGCGATCCCTCGATGCGTCTCAGGCGAGCGAGCGGGTGACGATGTCGCGCACGTCGGTCGACAGGTCCGGTTGGTCGCCGATGCGCCGCAAGACCGCCTCCGCCTTGGCCTGACGAACCGATTCGAGCGACTTCCAAGACCGCAGCGCAGTCAGCAGACGAGCGGCGATCTGCGGATTGGTCGAATCGAGGGTCAGCACGATTTCGCACAGCAGCTCGTAGCCCGCCCCGTCCGCCCGGTTGAATTGCGTCGCGTTGGCGCTGAATCCGCCGATCAGCGCCCTCACCCGATTGGGATTGCCGAGCGAGAATGCATGGTGCGTCATCAGGCCGCGCACGCGCTCCAGCGTCCTGCGTTCCGGGATTTGGGCTTGCAGGGCGAACCATTTGTCGAGAATGAGCGGCTCGGCGGCGAAGCGGCGCGCGAAGGTCTCGAGCGCGCGCTCGCGCCGCGCGCCCGGAATCGTCGCGATCGTCGCCAGCGCGCCGAGGCGCGTCGTCATATTGTCGGCTTCGGCGAACTGGCGATGCGCGCGTGCGCCGCCTTCAACGGCGTTGCCCGCGGCGAACATCGCTAGCGCGCCGCTGCGCAGCGCGCGGCGGCCGGCGCCCGCCGCGTCGGGATTGAAGGGCGCTTCGTCGGCCATGGCGTCGTAAAGCGCGATCAAGTCCGCCGCATGCGCGCGCCCGAGCGCGCCGCGCAGATTCTCGCGGGCGCGGTAGATCGCGTCCGGGTCGACGTTCGCCGCCATTTCGCGCGCGATGTCGGCTTCGCTGGGCAAGCTAAGCGCCTGCGCCGCGAAGGCCGGGTCGATGCGTCCGCTCAACGCGTCGGCGACCACCGAACCGTAGGCGTCGACGAAGGCCGGCTCCGGCGTCGACGGCCGCCCCGAACGGATCGCGTCGACGCTGCGCAACAGCAGGCGCGTCGCCAAAGTCTGCAACGCCTGCCAACGATTAAAGGGATCGCTGTCGCGCGCGAGCAGCGTGGCGAGGTCGTCTTCGCTGATGTCGTCATCGACGCGCGCGGGCGCCGAAAAGCCGCGCAGGAACGAAAGCGCGGGCCGGCGGCGAACGCCGATGAATTCGAGGGTCCGCCGCACGCCTTCCAGCGCGAAGACGCCCGCGCGCAATTCGTCGGGGCTCGCGTCGGCCGAGGCGAGTTCGACCTTCCCGCCCTCGGGATCAACGAGGCCGAGCGCAATCGGCATCGTCATCGGCGACTTCTCGCTCTGACCCGGCGTCGGCGGGAGCGACTGCGCGATCTCGATGCGGAACGCCGCACGCGCAGCGTCGTAAGCGGTGCGAACGGTCAGCAGCGGCGTGCCGGCCTGCGCGTACCAAAGCTTGAATCGAGCGAGGTCGCGTCCCGAGCTTTCGGCGAAACAGGCGAGAAAATCCTCGACCGTCGCCGCCGTGCCGTCGCAACGCTGGAAATAGAGGTCCATGCCGGCGCGGAACGCCTGCGGGCCGATCAGCGCCTTGAGCATTCGGATGACTTCGGCGCCCTTCTGATAGACGGTCGCCGTATAGAAATTGTTGATCTCGTAATAGACCGCCGGACGCACCGGGTGCGCCAGCGGGCCGGCGTCCTCGGGAAATTGCGCTTCCTTCAGTCGGCGCACATCGGCGATGCGCTTCACCGGCGCCGAGCGTTGATCGGCGGAGAATTCCTGGTCGCGAAAGACGGTCAAGCCCTCCTTCAGGCACAATTGAAACCAATCGCGGCAGGTGATGCGGTCGCCGGTCCAATTGTGAAAGTATTCGTGCGCGATGACGCCCTCGATGCCGGTGTAATCGTCGTCGGTCGCGGTCTCCGGCGAGGCCAGCACGTACTTGTCGTTGAAGACGTTGAGGCCCTTGTTCTCCATCGCGCCCATATTGAAGTCAGACACCGCGACGATGTTGAAGCGATCCAGGTCGTATTCGCGCCCGTAAGCGCGCTCGTCCCACGCCATCGCGCGCTTCAGCGCATCCATCGCGTAAGCGGCGCGTTCCTCTCGGCCGCGCTCGACATAGACGCCGAGCGCCACCCGTCGTCCCGACATGGTGACGAACGCGTCGGCGACGTGAGCGAGATCGCCGGCCACCAGCGCAAAGAGATAGCAGGGCTTCTTGAACGGATCGCGCCAGACAGCCCAATGGCGGCCCGCCTCCGCCTCGCCGGCGCTTTCCAGATTGCCGTTGGCGAGCAGCACCGGCGCCTCCGCCTTATCCGCTTCCAGCCGCACCCGGTAGATCGAGAGGACGTCCGGTCGGTCGAGAAAATAGGTGATACGGCGAAATCCCTCGGCCTCGCACTGGGTGCAATAGGCGGCGCCCGAACGGTAGAGGCCCATCAGCTTGGTGTTGCCGGCCGGATCGAGCCGCGTTTCGATGCGCAGAGTGAAGGGGCGGCGGGGCGGATTGGGCAGCACGAACTCGGAAGGGCTGACCTCGTAGGCCGTGGGATCGAGCGTCGCGTTGTCGAGCGCCGCGCCGACAAACTGGAGTTCGTCGCCGTCGAGCGCCAACGCCGCCCCGGCGCGCCCCTGCGGGTTGGGCCTGAGCGACAGCACGGCGACGACGCGCGTCGCGTGGCGATCGAGGGAAACGTCGAGATCGACGGAATCGACGAGGTAGTCCGGCGCGCGATAGTCCTCGACACGTACGGGCTGTCCAACGGTGCGCATCCAGGCGGCCTTTCGACAATAAGGGCGACGGGGTGGTCGATGTTGAATTCGCGTCCGCCCGTCCCACGTCGCCGCGGCGCTAACTCGCCGCCGCGCGTTCCTCCGCCGAGGTAGCGGCCAAGCCGTACCGGCGCAAGGCTTTTTGCAGTTCGGGCGAGGCCGGCCTGCCGCTGGTGAAGATCGCCGGTCCCTGCGTCCGTGGGGCTCGCGGCGCGGACCGCGCGCCCAACAGTGCGTCGACGCGTCGCGCGATCGCCGGCGCGGGATCGACGAAGGCGACTGGCCAGGGCGCAAGGCGGAGGAAAAGCTCGGTCAGCAAGGGGAAATGCGTGCAGGCGAGCACCACCTGATCGGTCCTACGGTCGCCGCGTTCGACAAAGCACGGGGCGATCTCGCGCGCCACTTCGGCGTCGTCGATCGTCTCGCCGCGCAAGGAACGCTCGGCGAGACCCGCGAGGCGCACGGAGCCGACCAGCTCCACCTCGCAATCGCGAGCGAAATCGCGCACCAGCGCGCGGGTGTAATCGCGCGCGACGGTGCCCGGCGTCGCCAGCACGCTGATGAGGCGGGTGAGCGAAGCTTGCGCCGCCGGCTTGATCGCCGGCACCGTGCCGACGAAGGGCAGGCGGGGAAAAGCGGCCCTGAGCGGCGGCAAAACCAGCGTCGAGGCGGTGTTGCAAGCGATTACCGCCAGGTCGGGCGCGTGGGTCTCGATCAGCTTCGCCATCACCGAGCCGACGCGCGCCACCAGCGACGCCTCGTCGAGCGCGCCATAGGGGAAGAAGGCGTCGTCGGCCGCGTAGATCAGCTCGGCGTCCGGCCGAGCCCGAGCGATCGCGGCGAGCACCGTCAGGCCGCCGAGGCCGGAATCGAAGACCAGAACCCGCGCGCCGCGTCCTGCGTCGCCTGCGCTGATGGACGACGCATTCATGGGCGGCAGACGATCGTCACGATCGACGCGCGCTTCTCGCGCGCGAGGTCGCCAGCGCTGAGCGCGACGGCGGCGGCCGGCGCCGCGGCGCCGGTCGCGCCGAGAAAGCGACGCCCGCGACGCGCTTCGGTTCGCTCTTGATCGGCGCGACCAGCGCTTCGAGATCGCCGCGGCGGTCGAACGCCGGCGCGCCGCTCGCCGACTTCGCCAGCGCCGCGACGATCGCCTGGGCTCCCTCGCCGGCCGGCGTTGGCGTCGCCATGCTCGCTTCGAGCTTCGCCTTGCCGGGCGTCCCGCCCGGCTCAAAGCTGAGCACGACAAGGTCGGCGAATGCGGCGCCGAAACGCGGCGGCTCCGCTCCCGCGCCGAAATCGCCGCCGAGCAGCGTTAGCCCGCTCGAGGCGTCGGCGCGCAGAGTCTCCGCGGTCTTGCCGTCGACGGTCGGATTGGCGCAGTCGGGCTCGGGAAGCGCGGTCAGCGCCTGGCCGGAAGCGACCATCAGGCCGGTCGCCGTCAGCGCGGGAGCGCTCGCCGGCGTCTTGGCGGCCGAATCCGCCGGTGCGTCGGCCGGCGCCTGCGCCGCCGTTGCGTTGGCCGGCGGGACTTTAACAACGTCGCGCCACGTCGGGCTCGACGGCGCGCGCGCCGACGCCGCGTCGAGGCTCGTCGCCGAGGAGGAGAACGGCTCGAACGAATTGGCGATCGCCAGGGCGACCTTGTCGAGGTCCGCCGCCTCGTCGTTCGGGTAGGAGAACGTGAAGCCGCGCAGCTCCGGCCCAGTCGCCCAGTTCGCCGGCGCCTTGGCGTAGCGCGTGTAGAACTTGCGCCCCGACACTTCGCCCGCCACGGCGAAGAATTCGTCGGCCTTCATCGCCTTGTAGGAAATCTTGCGCCCTTTCTCGTCGGCGGTCAGCTTGGCGTAGAGGGCGGCGAGATCGGCGTCGGCGCCGGTCCGTCGCGCGAAGGCCAAGGTGATCGACCCGCCGGCCTTTTCGAGCGCCACGGTGTCGCCGATCATCGCAATTTTGTCGAGGATCTTCAATGGCGCGCCGACGCGTACGCCGGAAGCGCGCTCGTCGACGAGCTCAAACCCGACCACCGCCCGCGCCTTTTGCGCGGCGGCCTTCAACGCCGCCAGTTGCGGATCGGAAACCACGCCGTCGGCAGTCGCGTCGACGCTCTTCTGGTAGGCGAGGATGGAGTCGCGGGTGCGCTTGCCGAAGGCGCCGTCGATCGCGCCGTTGTAAAGGCCGAGCCAGCCGAGCGCGTCCTGAACCGCCTTGCGTTCCGCTTCCGGCATCGCCAGGAAGGAGGCCTTTTGCACCTCCATTCGCGCGTCGACGCTCGGCGACGGCGTCGGCGCGGCGGCCTGGGCGAAAGCCGCGCAAGGCGCGCCGCACCCCGCCAGCAGCGCAACGAGGACGCCCCCCCAAAAGCGATATTTCCTCACTTCCCGCTCCCTCGACCGCGCGCGGCCATGTTAGCATTCGCCGTCCCGTAAGGACACCGCCGCTTGCCGTCCTTACGGGTTGACGCGCCCAGCACGGCCGCCGGCGAGCCGATCGGCCGCCTCGAAAAACAAGGGTGGAGACATGCTTCGAGCCATTCGCCATTTCCTCGCCCTCGCGCTGCTGATCGCCGCTGGCGCCGCCCTTGCCGCCGAGGTCAAACCCTACGCGCGAGAAGACCTCGCCAGCGACGCCGTGCGGCTCGCCGAAACCTTGCGCAAGGAAACGGCCGAGATCGGCGCGAAAATCAAGGGCAAGAGCGTCGAGCAATTGCGCAGGGACGCCGCCGCCGCGGTCGTCGCCGCCAATTTCAAGGACGCCAGCGCGCTCATCGGCGCGGCTGTCGCCGGCGCCCCCAAGGACGCCGGCTCGTGGCTGGCGCTCGCCCGACTCGGCGCGCAGGCGGACAACGCGCAGGCCGACGGCCGCTACGACATGGTTCAACGCGGCCAGACCGCCGCCTACGCCGCCTATCAGCGCGCCAGCGGCGCCGCCGAGCAGGCCGTGGCCCTCGCGTTGCTCGGCGATCTCTTCGCTCGCCACGAGACCTGGCGCCCCGCCCTCGACGCCTATCGCGCCAGCCTCGACCGGCGCGACGACGAAGACACGCGCAAAATCTACGAGGACATGCGCGAGAAGCACGGCTTCCGCATTCTCGACTACAAGGTCGACAACGAATCCTCGGCGCCGCGGGTCTGCTTCAGCTTCTCCGAGTCGCTCGCGCGCAAGACCGACTTTGCGCCCTACATCGCCGTCGCCGGCGCCGCCAATGCGGCCATTTCCAGCGAAGATCAGCAGATATGCGTCGAAGGCCTCAAGCACGGCGAGCGCTACGCCATCGTCGTCCGCGAGGGCCTGCCATCGGCGGTCGGCGAGTCGCTGCTCAAGTCGGCCGACTACGAAATCTACGTGCGCGACCGTTCGCCGCAGGCGCATTTCGCCGGCAAGGCCTACGTGCTGCCACGCCAGGGCCAGCTCGGCGCGCCGCTGACCACCGTCAACACGTCGAAGGTCGCCGTCGAAGTCTACCGCATCGGCGACCGCAATCTCATCGCCCAGACTTCGCGCGACGATTTCCTCAAGCCGATCACGCCCTCGCGGGCGAGCGAGATCGAGTCCCAGGACGGCGTGAAGGTGTGGAGCGGCTCGATGGACGTCGCGTCCGAACTCAACAAGGACGTCGTCACCGATTTTCCGCTTCTTCAGGCGGTCGGCAAGCTGCAGCCCGGCGTCTATCTCGTCACCGCTCGCCCGTGGAAAGGCGCGACCGCGCCAAACGGCGAATCCTCCGACGAAGGGGAAGACGCGGCCGTGGCGACGCAGTGGATGGTCGTCTCCGACCTCGGCCTGACAACGCTCTCGGGCGACGACGGGGTGCACGCGTCGGTGCGGTCTCTCGCCACCGCCGCCCCGGTCGCCGGCGTCGAAGTGCGCCTCATCGCGCGCAACAACGAAGTGCTGGCGAGCAAGGTGACCGGGGACGACGGGCGCGTCGATTTCGACCCCGGGTTGTCGCGTGGGGTCGGCGGGTCCGCGCCGGGCCTGCTGGTGGCGACGCTCGGCGACGATTACGGCTTCCTCAATCTGACGCAGAGCGCCTTCGATCTGACCGATCGCGGCGTTTCTGGGCGCGAGGCGCCCGGCGCGCTCGATGCGTTCCTCTATACCGAGCGCGGCGTCTATCGCTCCGGCGAGACGGTGTTCGTCGCCGCGCTGCTGCGCGACGCCAAGGGCGAGGCCAAGGGCGGTCTGCCGCTGACGCTGGTGGTCAAGCGTCCTGACGGCGTCGAATACAAGCGCGCGAGCGTCGCCGATCAGGGGCTCGGCGGGCGCACTCTCGCCGTGCCGCTCGTCTCCGACGCGATGGCCGGCAAATGGGAGATCGACGCCTACGTCGATCCCAAGGCGCCCAGCATCGGGCACGCCGAATTCCTGCTCGACGATTATGTCCCCGAGCGCCTCGACTTCGTTGTGAAGACCGCCAAGCCGGCGGCGGCGCCAGGCGAGCCGATCGACTTTTCGCTCGATGCGCATTTTCTCTACGGCGCGCCGGCCGCCGGCCTCGACGTCACCGGCGCGGTGCGTCTGGAAGCGGTCGAAGGCTCGGCGATCGCCGGCCATCCCGGCTTCGTCGGCGGCTTGACCGACGACGAGTTCACCACGGTCGAACAACAGTTCGCCGACAAGGTCCAGACCGACGCCAAGGGCCACGCCGATCTCTCCGTCGACCTCCCCGAGGGCGCGGCCGCCAAGCCGCTCGAGGCGAAGGTCATCGTCGACGTCGCCGAGTCCGGCGGCCGGACGGTCGAACGCGTCGTAACCTTGCCGGTGCGCGCCAAGGGCGTGACGATCGGCGTCAAGGAGGATTTCGACGAAAGCCTCGGCGAGGGCGAGGCCGCGACCTTCGAGGCGATCGCCGTCGCACCCGACGGCGCGCTCACCGCTCGCAAGGGCGTCGCGTGGTCGCTCTACAAGATCAGCAACGATTACCAATGGTTTAATTCCGACGGACGCTGGAGTTACGAACCAGTCAAGTCCTCGACGCGGATCGCCGAAGGTAACGTCGACATCGGCGCCGACTCGCCGGCGAAAATCAGCGCTAAGGTCGGCTGGGGCCGCCACCGGCTCGACGTCAAGACGCCCGAAGGTGAACAGACCAGCATCGCTTTCGACGTCGGCTGGTCGGGTACGGCGAGCGCCGATACGCCCGACAACGTGGTGGTGACGCTCGACAAAGCGAGCTACGCCGCCGGCGAAGAAGCTAAGCTGCGCATCGCCTCGCATTTCCAGGGCACGGCGACGGTCGTCCTGGTCGGCGACAAGCTCGAACGCTTCATCGACGTCGATCTCGCCGAAGGCGACACGGTGGTTCCCTTCAAAGTCGGCTCGGATTGGGGCGCGGGCGCCTACGCGGTGGCGCTGACGCATCGTCCGCTCGACGTCAAGGCCAAGCGCATGCCCGGGCGTGCGCTGGGTCTGGCGTGGTTCAGCATCGACGAGGGCTCGCATAAGCTCGACGTCGCCATCGGCGCGCCGGAGAAGGCCCGGCCGCGCCAGTCCCTGAGTCTGCCGATCAAGATCGGCGGCCTCGCCGCCGGCGAAGAGGCCGAGGTCACGGCAGCCGCGGTCGACGTCGGCATCCTCAATTTGACGCGCTACAAGACGCCGGATCCCAGCGGCTTCTTCTTCGGCCAGCGCAAGCTCGCCGTCGAAATCCGCGATCTCTACGGGATGCTGATCGACGGCATGGGCGGCGTCGCCGGTCCGCTGCAAATCGGCGGCGACAACGCCGGCGCGCTGGAAGGCAATCTGCCGACCCAGCCGCCGCTGGCGCTCTATTCCGGCGTCGCCAAGGTCGGCGCCGACGGCGCGGCCAACGTCTCCTTTGACCTTCCCGCCTTCAACGGCTCGCTCAGGGTGATGGCGGTCGCTTGGTCGAAGAGCAAGGTCGGCGCGGCGGAGGCGAACGTGATCGTGCGCGATCCCGTCGTCGTTACGGCGACGCTGCCGCGGTTCCTCGATCTCGGCGACCGATCGCAGATGCATGTCGACATCGACAACGTCGAGGGCGAAACCGGCGAATACAAGCTTGATCTCGACATTCACGGGCCGCTGACCGCCGAAGCCGACGCCCTGACCCGCACGGTGACGCTCGCCGCGCATCAGCGCGCCTCGGTCACGATGCCGATCGCCGCCGCCGGGGTGGGAACCGCGACCCTCGACCTCAAGGTCACCAGCCCCGGCCTCACCGCGACCCAGCGGTTCTCGCTCGGCGTCGCGGCGGGCGCGCCCGACGTCTACCGCCGCACGATCGAGCCTCTGCCGCCCGGCGCCAGCAAGACGATCGCCGACGATCTCATCGCCGACTTCGTCCCCGGCACCGGATCGGTCTCCATCGCCGCTTCGCCGTTCGGCGCGCTCGACGCGCCCGCGCTGCTGCAGGCGCTCGAACGCTACCCCTACGGCTGCTCCGAGCAGACGATCAGCCGCGCCATGCCGCTGCTCTACGCCAATCGGCTCGCCGCGCTCGAAAATCTGGCGATCGACCCCGATCTCGACGGCCGGGTGAAAGACGCGATCGAGCGGGTGATGACGCGACAGAACTCGAGCGGCGCCTTCGGCCTTTGGGCCGCCGACAACGACAACGACGACCTTTGGCTCGACGCTTTCGTCGCCGATTTCCTGACGCGGGCGCGCGAACGCGGCTTCGCCGTGCCGCAACAGGGTTTCGATTCGGCGCTCGACCACCTGCGGAACGAAGTGGTCAACGCGGCCGATCCGGGCGAGGGCGCGGGCGAACCGCTCGCCTATGCGCTTTATGTGCTGGCGCGCAACGGACGCCCGGTCATCGGCGATCTGCGCTATCTCGCCGACGCCAAACTCGCGGCCTTCCCCACGCCGATGGCCGAAGCCCAGGTTGGCGCCGCGCTCGCCATGCTCGGCGATCGCGCGCGCGCAGGCAAAGTGTTCGCCGCGGCCCTCGACGCGCTCGACGCCGAGCAAGACACCGGCTTTTCGCGGCCCGACTACGGCTCGTCGTTGCGCGACGGCGCGGCGGTTCTCGCGCTGATTGCAGAGGCCAACCTCACCGCGGGAGAAATCGCGGGCGATCCGATCGAGCGCGCTGGCGAGGCGGTCGATCACGCCCGCTCGATCCGCAGCTCCACCAGCACGCAGGAAGACACCTGGCTCACGATCGCCGCCGAAGCGCTCGCCGAACATCAGAAGCTGAGCGTGTTCAGCGTCGACGGTCGGGCGGTCAACGGCGCGATCTATCGAAAGTGGAGCGGCTACGCGCTCGGCCAGAAGCTGATCGCCATCGCCAACACCGGCCAAGCGACCGCCAAGATCGTCACGACGACGTCCGGCGTTCCGCTCGTTCCCGAGCCGGCGGCGTCTCAGGGCTATGAACTGGAGCGCGCGTTCTACAAGCTCGACGGAACGAAAATCGACCTCAAGAGTCTGGCGCAGAACGAGCGCGTCGTCGTGGCGCTGAAGATCACCGAAAACGAAGCGCGCTACGCCAAACTGCTTGTGGTCGACCGCTTGCCCGCTGGGTTCGAGATCGACAATCCCGCGCTGTTCGACAGCGGCTCGATCGACGCCTTCGCCTGGCTGAAGAGGGATATCGACCCCGTCCACGCCGAATATCGCGACGACCGGTTCGTCGCCGCATTCGATCGCGAGCCCGGCCAATCCGCCTTCTTCAGCATCGCTTATGTCGCGCGCGCCGTCGCGCCGGGCCACTACGTCTATCCGCCGGCGACCGCGGAGGACATGTATCGCCCCGATCGCTTCGGCCGCACCGGCTTTGGCTCGGTCGAGGTGACGGCGAAGTGAGGCCGCGGCCGCCCTCCCCCCCTTCCGCCCTTGCGGGGAAAGGGCGGCCGCACGCCCTCGAACGCCGCGTATTCGCGTTTATCGGCGCGCTCGCGTTCGTGTTGGGGCTGGGGCTGCCGGCGGCGTGGAACCTCTATCTCGAGAGCCTCGGGCCGCTCGATCTCGCCTCGTCCCGCGTCGGCTCGACGATCGTCGTCGATCGCAGCGGAAGGCTCCTGCGCGCGTTCACGCTGCCCGACGGGCGCTGGCGTCTTCCGACGACCGGCGGGGAGGTCGATCCGCGCTATCTCGCGATGCTGATCGCCTACGAGGACGGTCGCTTCTATGCGCACGACGGCGTCGATTGGCGCGCGATGGCGCGCGCTGCGGCGCAGTGGCTCGCGCGCGGCCATGTCGTCTCCGGCGGATCGACCCTGACGATGCAAGTGGCGCGGCTGATCGAGCCGCGCGACGATCGCGACCTCAGCGCCAAGCTCAGGCAGATGACCCGCGCCTGGCAGATGGAGCGGCGGCTCGCCAAATCGGGCGTCATCGACCGCTATCTCATGCTGGCGCCGTTCGGCGGCAATCTCGAAGGCGTCCGCGCCGCTTCGCTGGCCTATTTCGGCAAAGAGCCGCGCAAGCTGACCACCGGCGAAGCGGCGCTGCTCGTCGCTCTGCCGCAATCGCCGGAGTCGCGGCGCCCCGAACGTTTTTCCGAGGCGGCGCGCGTCGCCCGCGCGCGCGTGCTCGACCGCGCCGCGGCCCGCGGAATCATCACGCCGGAGGAAGCGAGCGCCGCCGAGCGGGAGCCGATTCCGCAGAGCCGCAAACCTTTTCCGACGCTCGCCGCGCACGCTGCGGAAGAAGCCGCAGCGGCCGATCCGGGCGGTCGTGTGCTGAAGCTCTCGATCGACGCGCGCCTGCAAGCCAAACTCGAGGCGCTCGTCAGTGAGGCGGTCGCGCGTCTCGGCCCCAAGCTCTCGGCGGCGATGGTCGTCATCGACAACGCCAGCGGTGAAATCAGGGCGCGGATCGGCGCCGCCGGCTATTTCGACGCCGCGCGCGATGGCGCCGTCGACATGTCGCGGGCGCCGCGCTCGCCGGGCTCGGCGCTGAAACCCTTCATCTATGCGCTCGCCTTCGAGGAAGGCCTCGCGCATCCCGAAACCGTGCTGTTCGACCGGCCGGCGCGTTACGGCGCCTACGCGCCACAAAATTTCGACCTCGGCTATCAAGGCTCGGTGACGGCGCGCAAAGCGCTGCAAATGTCGCTCAACCTGCCAGCGATCGAATTGCTCGCCGACGTCGGGCCAATGAGCTTTCTCGCGCGATTGCACGGCGCGGGGGCCGAGGTCGTGCTGCCCAAGGACACGCCGATCGGCCTAGCGATCGGGCTCGGCGGCCTCGGAATTTCGTTGACCGACATCGCGCGGCTCTACGCCGGGCTGGCGCGCGGCGGCGAGGCGCCGGCATTGATCGAGCGGCTCGACGGCGCGCCGCCGATCATTGGACCCAAACGCGTCTCCGATCCCGTCGCCGCCTACTACATCCAAGACATCCTACGCGGCGCGCCGCCGCCCTCGAGCGCGTTGAGCGGCAGCATCGCCTTCAAGACCGGAACCTCCTACGGCTTTCGCGACGCGCTGGCGATCGGCTACGATGCGGGGACGACGATCGCGGTCTGGGTCGGACGCCCCGACAACGGCCCGACGCCGGGCCTGATCGGACGCGAGGCCGCCGCGCCAATCTTGTTCGACGCGTTTGCGCGGCTCGGCCGCGAAATCGAACCGGTCCGCCCGCCCAAGGGGGTGCTGCGCGTCGCGGCAAGCGCCGACCTGCCGCCGCCGCTACGCTATTTGCGCAAAGACGCACCCAAGACGATCGCCGCGACCGCGGCCTCGCCGCTCAAGATCGCCTTTCCGCCCGACGGCGCGCGCATCGATCTCGGACTGAAGGACGGCGCGCGCGAGGAGACCTTGGCGCTCAAGGCGCTCGGCGGCGCTCTGCCCCTCACCTGGTTCGTCAACGGCGCGCCGATCGGGCAACCCGATGAGCGTCGTCAATTCGCATGGCGTCCGGACGGCGCCGGTTTCGCGCGCGTGTCGGTGATCGACGCCAACGGAGCGGCGGACTCGATCCTAGTTCGGCTGGAGTGACGAAGCCGCGAAGACGACGCGCGCGTCACGCGGCGCTCAGGCGCTTCTTTTCGTCGAGCATTTTGCGCGCTTCCGCTTCCGGCACGGCGGGGCTGAAATAGAAGCCCTGAACCTCGGCGATCGAACCGATGCGTTCGATGAAGCGCATTTGCAGGTCCGTCTCGACACCCTCCACCAAGACGCTCATGCCGAGTTTCGCGCACATTTGCGCGACGCTTTCGACGAGCACGGAAGCGCGTTCCTGTAGGCCTAGACCGATGGTGAACGAGCGGTCGATCTTGATTCGGTCGAGGGGAAACGCCAGGAGGTAACTCAAGCTCGAATATCCGGTGCCGAAATCGTCGAGCGAGACGCGGACGCCGAGCTTGCGCAAGGAGTCGAGCGTGGCGCGCGCGGAGCCTCGATCGTCGAGCAACGTGGACTCGGTGATCTCGATGTCGAGTCGGTCCGGGGCGAGCTTGGCCGCGGCGAGCGCGTCGAGAACCGTCCGTTCGACGCCGCCGTTGCGGAATTGCGCCGGCGACAGGTTGATGGAAACGCTGACGCCGTCGGGCCAGGAAGCGCAGGCTAGGCACGCTCGTCTGAGCACGCTGGCGCCGAATTCGTCCATCAGGCCGAGTTCCTCGATGATTGGAATGAACTCGCCGGGCGAGACCCGCCCGCGCACCGGATGAGTCCAACGCGCGAGCGCCTCGAAGCCGGCGATTTCCCTGGTCGCCGCCTTGACGATGGGCTGGTAATAGACCTCGATAGCGTCGTTCGCCACCGCCGCACGAAGATCGAGTTCGATCAGACGCCGGATTTGTATCTTGGCGTCCATCGACTTCTCAAAAGCGCGCCAGTGGCCCCGCCCTTCGCCCTTGGCGGCGTAGAGCGCCATATCGGCGCACGAAAGAATCACCTCGGGGCTCGAGCCGTCGTCGGGCGCGCTCGCGCTGCCGATGCTCGCGCCGACGATCATTTCGTAGCCATCGACGATGGCCGGCCGGCGAATTTCTCGAATGATCCGCTCGGCGAGTTCCGCCGTTTGCAGCGGGCCCGTGACCGGGCGTTGAAGGATGGCGAACTCGTCGCCGCCCCAGCGCGCCAGGAAATCGCTCGGCCGAACGAGCGTCTGAAGGCGTCCGGCGACGGCGGCGAGCAGTTGGTCGCCGCGCGCGTGGCCGAGGCTGTCGTTGACTTGCTTGAAATCGTCGAGATCGAGAAACAGCACATTGACCGGGTCTCCCCCGTCGCCGCGCGCACACATCGCGGCCGCGAGTTCCTCTTCGAAGCAGCGGCGATTGGCAAGTTCGGTGACGGGGTCGAAACGCGCCATCCGATCGATCGCGAGCGCCGCGTTGCGCCGTTCGCTCACATCCTGGACCACGACGACGGCGCCTTCCCCCGGCATGCGATGGACCGTGATTTCGATCGCGCGCTTGTCGAGGGTTTCAACGGGGACCGCAAAGTCGCCTTCACGGCTGTTGTGGAACAGCGCCTCCCCGATGCGATCGACCTCGGCGCGAGCGACGACCCTGTTTCGCACCAATTTGCGCAGGATCCCGCCCAGATCAGCGCCGACGCGCGCGTCTTCCTCGCGCAACCCGAATATCCGCAGCACTTGCTGGTTCACCAACGCGATGCGGTCCTTGGCGTCGATCATTACCAGTCCGTGCGACATGTTGTTGAGCGCCATGTCGAGCCGCTTGGCGAACAATGCCGACTGCGCTTGCGCCGTGATGACAGCGAGAAAGTTCTTTCGCAGTCGCTCCGAGGAACCCTTCATGAAGAGCATGAGCGGGATGAACCCGACAATAATGGCCGCGGGATACCATCCGCCCCCGATCGCCATCGCGACGCTCATCGGAGCGAACGCCGCCATGAGGTGCAAGTTCATTCCTCGATACGTCGCGAAACTACGCGTCAACATTCCGAAAGCGTAGGCAATTGTCAAATTGATGCCCATCAGCCGAGTAAACCCATCGTCCGTTACGTAGAAGGCGACGAGTGTCCACAAGGAGAGCGCTGTCAGAGTGGTGAGCGCGCCAATAGCGTATATAATCTCCTGTTTGCGAGCTATTTCAATATTAGCGCTCGGTCTATTATTGGAGTGCAGTCCCATAAAGTATAGCCGAACTGCACATATCAAGAGCTGCGCCGCCGAGCAATCCCACAGAATCGCGCTCTTCGCGGCGAATGCGGCCACCAATTGCATCGCGGTCGCCACCAGGCATGAGAAAAAGAGCGCAGCGCTGTCCACCACAAGACTGTCGACAAAGGCGATGTAGAAATCGTCCGGCAATTCGTCGCCAGACACGGAGATAGCGCGGATTCGCGGACGCGTCATAAAATTTGCCGTAGCGTTAGTAACTTGTTTACCGGAGCGTTAGTAACTTGCAGGCTACTATCCACAGAGCGAGTTAAGAAGTCCTTTAAGGCGCTCTTGCGTTCTCGCAACGCAGTTTCCCGAAGTGAGGCCCATAAGAGGCGGTAAGCAAATCGCGGCTTCCGAGTTATTTAACATGAGCGTTTTCGGCCCTGATTCGAATTATTACACACTCGGCGACGGCAATTTACAAGTAAAGACTGTCGCCATTGGACTCCTCGCCGAGAGCGAATTTGAGCAGGCGCGGGCCTCGATCTCCGACTTGGCGGACCACCGAAATTATGGGGATTGGCTCGATTCACGAGAGGGCCAGCAAATCGGCCTGTCGATGGCGGGCGTCAATGCGGCGACCGTTTGCGTCAGTCTTTCGTCATTCCTGGAATGGCGCGGCCTGACCGGGGCTTCATCCGACGAGCGCGCGCTCGACGCGTTCGCCGCTTTGGCGTTGATCGTGAGGAATTCGCCTGCGTCAAAGGCGCTCGCCGTTGTCAGCGAGTTCGACTTCGCGACGCATTCGCTCGAAGTCGCCGCATTCGCCGGACGCCGCGATTATCAAGACTGGGCGCGACATCGTCGGGAGATACGGGCGAAGGCGGTCGCGGCTGGCTTGCGCGTCGTAGAATTGCCGGTTCGCGTCGGTGGTTTCGTCGAATGGTGCGCGTGCGTGCGACAAGAGGCATGCGAGGCGGCGCTCGACTGCTACGCGGAGCTCTTGCTTGAATTTCTGACGAGCGACGTTTCCGGATCGGATTGATATTATACACAAACGTTGTGGATGTTCGGGCGCCGTCCTGCCGACAAAACGTTTGAAAGACGGTTAATAACTCTTTACACTTATTTACTTTTCGCTAACCTTGCTGCGTCGCTAGGGCTAAGCGAGGATTTCGATGAGCGCGCAATTCACTGGCGCCGGGTCCCGATTTTCGGATCGAGTTCTTCGTTTCCTGGAGAGAGTGGAGCATCGAGTCGCCCGAACTCCCGCCGAAAAGGAGGCCGTGTATCGACTGCGATATGAAGCCTATATTCGAAATGGTTTGGTCGAGCCGCGCGCAGACGGACGATTGTATGACGAACGGTACGACGAAGCGCCGGACGCGTGGATCACGACGACGTTCATCGATGGCGAACTCGCCGCCACGACCAGGGTTAACCTGGGCGTCGACGAGGATGCGATTCTTCCGGCTTATGCAGTCTATCCCGACGTGATCGCGCCTTACCTTCGCGCCGGCCGTGTGATCGTCGAATCAACTCGCACTGCCGCGCGACTCGATTTGGCGGGACTCTTTCCGGAATTGCCCTACGTTACATTGCGACCGGCGTATCTGGCGTCCCAGCATTTCGACGCCGAGTTCGTCGTTGCGACGACGCGCGCCGAGCACATGGCTTTTTTTCGTCGTGTCTTTCGCTTCGAGCCGTGGAGCGAACCGCGCGACTATCCCAATTTCAAGGCCAAGGTCGCTTGCCTGGGATCGGACGTTCGCGCCGGCAAGGAGCGAGTCGAGGCGCGCTTTCCCTTTTTGCGCTCAACGGCCGCCGAGCGCGAGGCTTTGTTCGGGCCGCTGGTCGAAGCAGCAGATGTCCCGTCCCGCGCGATGAGCGGCCGCGGCCGTTTCGAGGCGGAGGCGAACGCGGCGCTTTGAAGCGCGCCGCGCAACGATTTCTTTTCCGAAACAACGCCTAGCGACCCCGCGGCGCGTTTGCGCTCACCAAGGTTTGATTGCGCCGATCCCAATATGATTGCTATGGTCCTCCCCGTCGTAGCAAGCGGGCGACGGTCGGCGGACGCGGCTTGTCGCGCGCGACTTTTTCGCGGCGTAGATCGCCAAGTTCGCCAGTAGGCACGGCGCCAAAGGGATAGATCGCGCAATGGGATTTCGAGGATATGCCGGCGCCGCGGCGCTGGTCGTCGCGGCCGCGCTCGCCTATTGCGCTTATGCTCCGGACAATATCGAGAAATGGGTCCCAGCCGCAGGAGGCTTCGCGCACGACGTTCATGACGGGTTGGCGGGCGGAGCGAAGGCGCGAACCTCGGCTCAAACCCCGGCCGTCGCCAACCCTCGGGCGGCTTCGGTCTCGGTCGCCGCGGCCAAGCGCACGGATTACCCAATCTACATCGACGGCCTCGGGCAGGCGCAGGCCTACAACACCGTGACGGTGCGCACCCGCGTGGACGGGCAGATCGAGAAGATCGCGTTCGACGAAGGCCAAATGGTCAAGGCGGGCGACCTCATCGCGCAAATCGACCCGCGCCCGTTCCAAGCCGCGCTCGACCAAGCCAAGGCCAAGCAGGCGCAGGATCAGGCCAATCTCGCCAACGCCAAGCTGGACCTGCAGCGTTACGCCACGCTGGCCAAACAGAGCTTCGCCACCCAACAGCAGCTCGACACCCAGAACGCCCTGGTCGCGCAGTTGATCGCGTCGATCGCCGCCGACGCGGCGGCGATCGACGCAGCGCAAGTGCAGCTCGACTACGCCACGATCAGCGCGCCGCTCGCCGGCCGCGCCGGCTTGCGCATGGTCGACCAGGGCAACATCGTCTCCGCAGCGCAGCAGACCGGCATCGTCACCATCGCGCAAATGCAGCCGATCGCAGTGATTTTCACCGCGCCGCAGGACGATCTTCCCCGCATCCGGGACGCGATGGCGGCGGGCGCGCCGCCGGTCTTGGTCTGCACCTCCGACGGCGCGCGGCTGTTGGCGACCGGCAAGCTCACCGTGATCGACAATCAAGTCGACCCGACCACCGGCACCATTCGCCTCAAGGCCGAATTCGCCAATGAGGATGGCGCGCTATGGCCCGGCCTGGCGGTGTCGACCCGGCTGATGGTCGGCCTGGAGAAGAACGCCCTGGTCGTTCCCATCGAGGCGATCCAGCGCGGCCCGAACGGCCTCTACGCCTATGTTGTCGGCGACGACAACCGCGTCTCGGCGCGTCCGGTGACGGTCTCGCACCAGGACGAGAACGTCGCCGTCGTCGCCAAAGGGCTGAACGACGGCGATCGCGTCGTCACCGTCGGGCAGTATGGGCTGCAGCCGGGAGTGGTCGTCAGCATCGACGCGTCCGCCAAGGCGGGGAGCTGACGCCATGGCCGACGACATCAAAGAAGGCGTCTCCGGCCCCTTCATCCGCCACCCGGTGGCCACGACGCTGCTGATGGCGGCGATCCTGTTGGTGGGCGTCGTCGCCTATCCGTTGCTGCCGGTGGCGCCGCTGCCGCAGGTCGACTTCCCGACCATCGTCGTCAGCGCCGGCCTGCCCGGCGCCTCGCCCGACACTATGGCCTCGTCGGTGGCGCAGCCGCTCGAGCGGCAGATCGCCCAGATCCCCGGCGTCAGCCAGATGACCTCGACGAGCTCGCTCGGCGCAGCGGCGATTACGGTGCAGTTCGACCTCGACCGCAACATCGACGCGGCGGCCAATGACATCCAGGGGGCGATCAACGCCGCCGCCGGCCAGCTACCGAAAATACTTCCCAGTCCGCCGACCTATCGTAAGGTCAACCCATCCGACGCCCCGATCCTCATCCTCTCCCTCGCGTCGGAATTCGCGCCGATCACCGAGGTCGACGATGTCGCCGAAAACATCCTCGCCCAGCAGATCAGCCAGATCTCCGGCGTGTCGCTGGTGCGCGTCGGCGGCCAGCAGCAGCCGGCGATCCGCATCCAGATCGACCCGGCGAAACTGGTAGAGAAGAACCTGCAACTCGAGGACGTGCGCGCCCAGATTGGCATCGCCACCGTGAACAGCCCGAAAGGCGCGATCAATGGCGTCCGACAGGCGTTCACCATCTTCGACAACGATCAGTTGACCGAGCCGGCGCCTTGGAACGACGTCATCATCGCCTACCGGAACGGCGCGCCTGTGCGCGTGCGTGACATCGGCCAAGCGGTGCGCGGCCCGGCCGACGTCACGCAGGCGGCATGGGGCAACGGCAAGCGCGACGTCTTCCTCGTCGTCTTCAAGGTGCCAGGCGTCAACGTCATCAAGACCGTCGAAACGGTCAAGGCGACGATATCGCGCCTGCAGGCTTCGATACCTTCTTCGATGCACGTCTCGGTGCTTTCCGACCGCACCACCACGATCCGCGCCTCCGTTCAGGACGTGCAGTTCACCTTGATGCTGACCATCGCTCTGGTGGTCATGGTGATCTTCGTCTTCCTCAGGAACTTTTGGGCGACGGTGATCCCCAGCTTGACCGTGCCGCTGGCGTTGCTAGGTGCCTGCGCCTTGATGTGGGGGGCGGGCTACAGTCTCGACAACCTTTCGCTGATGGCGTTGACCATCGCCGTCGGGTTTGTCGTCGACGATGCGATCGTCGTCTTGGAGAACATCACTCGCCACGTCGAAGCGGGCGAGAGGCCATTCCAAGCGGCGCTGAAGGGGGCCGGCGAAATCGGCTTCACCGTGGTGTCGATCTCGCTGTCGCTGATCGCCGTGCTGATCCCGCTTCTGCTGATGAGCGGCATCATTGGCCGGCTGTTTCGTGAGTTCTCGGTGACGCTGGCGATGACGATCGTGGTTTCCGCGACGGTGTCGCTGACCTTGACGCCGATGCTGGCCTCGCGGTTCCTGCGCGACCACACGCACGACCGCCACAACAAGATCTACATGCTGTTCGAGCGCGGCTTCGCCGCGATGGCCAAGGGCTACGAGCACGGTCTCGACAGGGTCTTGCGCCACCGATTCATCACTTTGATGGTCTTTCTCGCCACCGTCGCCGGCACGGTCGCGTTGTTCATCGTCATTCCCAAAGGCTTCTTCCCGCAGCAGGACACCGGCACCCTGTTCGGCACCTCCGAGGCGGCGCAGGACGTCTCCTTTGCGGAGATGGCGAAGCTGCAGGAGCGGTTGGGCGCCGTCGTACAATCCGACCCGGACGTCGAGAATGTGGCGATGGGCGTCGGCGCCGGCGTTGGCGCCTCCGCGCAGAACTCCGGCCGCATGTTCATAACTCTCAAGCCGCGGGAAGAACGCAAGGCGGATGCGTTCCAGATCATCGCACGGCTGCGGCCCAAGCTCGCCCAGGTCAGGGGCGCCCGGCTCTTTCTGCAGGTGGCGCAGGACGTGACCGTCGGCGCGCGCGCCGCGCGCACTCAGTTCCAATACACGCTCCAGGACGTCGATTCCGACGAGCTCAATCTCTGGGCGCCGAAGATCCTTGCCAAGTTCGCCAGCCTGCCGGAGCTGCGCGACGTCGCCACGGACCAGCAGACCGCCGGCGCGACGCTGCATCTGACGATCGACCGCAATATGGCGGCGCGCTTCGGCATCCAGCCGCAACTCATCGACGACACGCTTTACGACGCGTACGGACAGCGGCAGGTCGCCCAGTATTTCACCCAGGTAAACACTTACAATGTGATCGAGGAAATCCTGCCCAAGTTGCAGGGCGAACCCAACAGCCTCGATAGCCTCTATATCCGCTCGCCGACCACCGGACAGATGGTGCCGATGAGCGCCTTCGCCAAATGGACGACCAACCCCATCGCGCCGCTGTCGATCAGCCACCAGGGACAGTTTCCGGCGGTCACCATCAGCTTCAACCTCGCCCAAGGAGTGGCGCTGGGCCAGGCGACCGCGGCGATCCAGGCGGCAGAGCGCGAGCTGCGCCTTCCTCCCGGGCTGACCACCACCTTCCAGGGCAACGCGCAGGCGTTCCAGGATTCGCTGACCACCGTGCCGTTGCTGATTTTGGCCGCCCTCGTCGTCGTCTATCTCATCCTCGGCGTGCTCTACGAGAGCTTCATCCACCCGCTGACAATCCTCTCGACCCTGCCCTCGGCCGGCTTCGGCGCGCTCGCGATGCTGATGATCTTCGGCTATGAATTCAGTCTCATTGCGTTGATCGGGACGATCCTGCTGATCGGCATCGTCAAGAAGAACGGCATCATGATGGTCGACTTCGCCATCGTCGCCGAACGCGATGAACACTTGACGACCGAGCAGTCGATCCGCAAGGCGGCGCTGTTGCGCTTCCGCCCGATCATGATGACGACGATGGCGACGATGCTCGGCGGCGTGCCGCTGATGCTTGGACAGGGCACCGGCGCGGAATTGCGCCAGCCCTTAGGCTACGCGATGGTCGGCGGCCTCATCGTCAGCCAGGCGCTGACCCTGTTCACTACGCCGGTCATCTACCTCTATCTCGATCGCCTCTCCCACTGGGTCTCCGGTTCGGCGAAGCGCGCGACGATCGACGCGCCAGTCGAGACTCACGAGGCCCTCCCCGTGGACGTGCGCAGATCGCGGGCCGCCGAGTAGCGCCTTCCGTCGCGACAACGCCGGATCGGCGGCGCTGGCAAGAGACGCGATTGATCGGCCGCAATGAAGTTCCCGCAAGGACGCGCGACAAGCCTTGAGCGGGGCGGAGGCTGACAGGAAGCACGCGATGGACCTTCAAGACGCGATTCTCGGTCGCCGCGCCGTTCGCGAATACACGGGCCAAGCCGTCGACGAAGGGACGATCCGTCGGTTGATCGCCGCCGCTGTGCAGGCGCCGAGCGCCGTAAACCAGCAACCCTGGACCTTCGTCGTCGTGCGCGAGCGAAGTCGGCTCGACCGGATTTCGCGCGAAGCGAAAGCGCACATGCTCGGCACGATGCCCGCCGACGCTCATTCCGCCCGTTTCCGATCGCTCCTCGGCGATCCCAATTTCGACATCTTCCATCGCACGCCGGCCCTGATCGTCATTTCGGCCAGCGCGCAAGGTCCCTGGATCGTCGAAGACTGCGCGTTGGCGGCGGAGAACCTCATGCTCGCCGCCTTCGCCGAGGGGCTGGGGACGTGTTGGATCGGCTTCGCGCAGAGCTACCTCAACACCCTGGAGGGCAAGGCCGCGCTCGGCGCGCCCAAGGAGTGGGTTCCGGTCGCGCCGATCGTCGTCGGCCGACCGACGCGCGCGCCGCCGCCGGTTCCGCGCAAGGAGCCCGAAATCCGTTGGGTCGGTTGATCGCCGCTTCGGCGACGCCCTCGCCTCGGAGGAGGCAGCGATGAAAGAGCTTGCGTTAGCCAAGGTCTATTCGTTGCTGGAACCCGGACCGGTCGTCTTGCTGACGACCGCCTGCCGGGGCCGCGACAACGTCATGACCCTGTCGTGGCACATGATGGTGGAATTCACGCCGCCGCGCGTCGCCTGCGTCGTCAGCGACGCCAACGCCAGTTTCGCCGCGCTTCGCGCGACCGGAGAATGCGTCATCGCAATTCCCGCCTTGGCGTTGGCGCCCAAGGTCGTGCAGATCGGCAATTGTTCGGGGCGCGCCATCGACAAGTTCAAGCGGTTCGGGCTCACCGCGGCGCGCGCACGGCGCGTGGCGGCTCCCTTGGTGAACGAGTGCTTCGCTAATCTCGAATGCCGAGCGGCCGATACGCGCCTCGTCAACAAATACGGCCTCTTCGTCCTCGAAGTGGTGCAAGCGTGGACCGACCCGGCGCAACAGGGAGCCAAGACAATCCACCATCGCGGCTATGGCACCTTCGTGGTCGACGGCGAAACGATAAAGTTGAAATCGAACAAGCCGTAGCTCGCGACCAGAGAAGGGAAGCCCAATATCGGAAATTGCGGCCCTCCCGCGGGAGCGGTATCATGCCCGCCAACGAATTGTTTTCGCCGGGAAAGGGCCGATGGTCGAGAAGTTCCGACGCGAAGCGCCGCCGTCCGACCAGCCGAGGCCCGAGGATTTCGGCTTTGACATCGATCGCACCCTCGAATCCGTGGTGGCGATTCAGGCGGAAATACCCGAGGACGGCTTCACCGTCTCGACGCTCGGCGCCAAGCGGGCGGGAAGCGGCGTAGTCATCGGCGACAATGGGCTCGTGCTCACCATCGGCTATCTCGTCACTGAGGCGGAGAACGTTTGGCTCACTAGCGCCAAAGGTCGCCTCATCCCCGCTCACGCGCTCGCCGTCGATCAGGAGAGCGGCTTCGGCTTGGTGCAGGCGCTGGACCGATCCGCGCTGCCGGCGCTGGACCGTGGCCGCTCGAGCCAAGCTCGGCTCGGCGATCCGGTGATCCTCGCCGCCGGTGGGCGCAGGCAGTTCTTGCGCGCGAACATTGTCGGTATGCATGAATTCGTTGGCTACTGGGAGTATCTCTTAAAGGAGGCGATCTTCACCGCCCCGGCTCATCCGTTCTGGGGCGGCGCAGGCCTCATCGACTCGGACGGTAAGCTCTTGGGCATAGGCTCGCTCCATATCGAGCAGGCGATGGAGCAAGGCCGACGGTGCGACATCAACATGATCGTGCCGATTGATCTGCTGACGCCGGTGTTGGCCGATCTGCTCAAATTCGGCCGAGTGGACAGACCGCCTCGGCCATGGCTCGGCGTCTACTCGACCGAGAGCGATGGCAAAATCATTGTCGCCGGTCTGGCCGAGGGCGGGCCGGCGGCCGTCGCCGGCATGCGCCGGGGCGATATGGTTTGCGCTGTGGGGGATGCGAGCGTGGCGAGTTTAGGTGATTTTTATCGTCAGGTTTGGAGCTGCGGTCCCGCCGGCGCCGAAATCCCCATCGAGGTTGAACGCGACGAACTCCGCGTTTGGCTGCGAATCCGCTCGACCGATCGCAGCGGCCGTCTCAAGAAGCCGCGAATGCATTAATCGCAACGCCGAGCGCCCACAGTCGAAATGGCGACCGCCGATTTGAGATCGTGCGCCGTTGCGACGATAATCGCCGCGAGGGAGCGCCGCCGCGTCCTTCGGCCGCTCCGTTTGGCGGCGCCATTCGACTCGAGGTTCCGGCTCGATGCGCATCCTGATCGTCACCGATGCGTGGCTGCCGCAGGTCAACGGCGTCGTGCGCTCGATCGAGGCCCTGCTGCAGGAGGCGCCCTCTCTCGGCGTCAAGATCGAAGTCCTGACCTCCGTCGGATTTCGCACGGTGCCGATTCCGACCTACAGCCAGGTGCGTGTGGCGGTGACGCGGCCGAGCGTGGTGGCGCGCCGCATCGAAGAACTCAAGCCCGATTTCATCCATATCGCCACCGAGGGTCCTCTCGGCATCTGCGCCTGGATCGCCTGCCGCAGAGAGGGGCGCCCCTTCACCACCGCCTACCACACGCGCTTCCCCGAATATCTCGCCGTGCGTCGGATCGCGCCGCGTGGCCTGGTCTACGCGATGCTCCGCCGTTTCCACAACGCCGGCCTTGGCATGATGGTGGCGACCGAGACGCTGGAGCGCGAACTGCATGCGCGCGGGTTCGCCCGCCTGATGCGTTGGTCGCGCGGCGTTGATTGCAATCTCTTTCAACCCCGCGCTGTGAGCGTCTTCGACCTGCCGCGACCGATTTTCCTGACCTGCGCCCGCGTCGCGATCGAAAAGAATCTCGGCGCCTTCCTGTCGTTGGACCTTCCGGGCTCGAAGGTCGTCGTCGGGGACGGCCCGGCGAGGAAAAGGCTTCAGACGCGATTTCCCGAGGCGCACTTCGTCGGCGAGTTGCACGGCGTCGCGCTGGCCGCCGCCTACGCGAGCGCCGACGTGTTCGTCTTCCCGAGTTTGGCCGACACTTTCGGCCTAGTGCTCCTCGAAGCCCTCGCTTCCGGCCTGCCGGTGGCGGCATATCCGGTGAACGGCCCGCTCGACGTGATCGGCGACAGCGGCGCGGGCGCGCTCGACGCCAACCTCCGGCGAGCCGCGCTCGCGGCTCTGGCGATTCCTCGGGAGAAGGCGCGCGCCCACGCGCTAACCTTCAGTCTGGGCGAATCCGCCCGGCAATTCGTCGACAACATATTTGGCGCGCACGCGAAAGTCGCCCGCTGATCGGAACATTGGCGCAACGGCCGCCGGTTTTCCGACAATAACCCTGCTTTCTCAGATGACTACGAGCATAGGAGGAATGGCGAGCCGACGCGAGCCCCACCGCCGGCGTGTCGAATTCGCGGCCCTTGTTTCGGCTGTCATATTGGCGGAGTATGCTAGCGCCTAGTTCGGTTGCGAAATGCATCCGTGAAATTGTTTCGGCGGCCTATGTTGAATGATTTGCAGGACATGAGAGGACCGGTGCGCTCGCGCTGGGATAAGCTCGGCGCGATCGACCGGCCTATTGCCCACGCCTTGGCGCTGCGGCAAGATCGGCGCCTGCCGATCGCCGCCGCCAACGCCGTTACGCGGCTGGGCAACGGGCCGATTTATTTCCTTATCATCGTTGCGGTGATCCTGTTTCACCCGCACGAAGCGGCGACGATCATCGTTTGCGCCGGCGCAAGCATCCTGCTGTTGCACTCCATCTACCCGATGATGAAGCGGGCGACCGCGCGCCCGAGGCCCCGCGACGTCGAGGCGGATTTTCCCGATTCGATCCCGACCCTCGACAAATACTCGTTCCCGAGCGGCCACGTCATGACGTTGACCGCCGCGCTGACGCCCATCGTCCACACCGCGCCGCGAACATGGCCGCTCGGAGTGGCGGTCTGGGCCGCGATGGCGTGGTCGCGTTTGGCGGTCGGCCATCACTACGCCTCCGATGTCGCGGCCGGAACGATCATGGGCGCCGCCGTTTCCGGGCTATTCACCTATTGGATCGCTTCGTAGGCGCAGCGCGAGGTTTGGGCCGGGTCAGCCGACCTCGAATGTCACCCCCTTGCGCCAGCGGCAGGGCGCGGCCGAGTATAATCGTGTTGGCGGCGCGGCGCATACAGGCCTTCCACGCGTCGACGCCGGAATCGCGACCGCCCCCGGTCTCCTTCTCGCCGCCGAGTTCCAGCAGCGTTCTGGCGAAGCAGGCCGCCAGCCGCGGCCCGACGTTGCGCCCCATCGCGGCCGAGCTGGTCGCCGAGTCCGGCGCCGCGTCGCGATGATCAACGAGGATTTCGCCGATCGCGCGCCCGCTGACAAGAAGCGCCAACAGGCCATCCGGCGCCAAGCGGCCCTCGGCGACGCACCGTCGCCGCGCCCGCTCGAACAGGCTTTGCGTCGCCAACGAGCAGAGCGGCGCTTTTTTCAACGGCTTCCAGGCGACGCTGTCACCGCGGACGAGCGCCAACGCCGCGTTCCACGCTCAGACCGCCTCCGGAAAATTGAAGGCGGAGATCACGCTGACGACGCCGAGCGGGTGACAAGTCTTCATCATGCGACGTTCGGGGCGATTGCAAGCGATCGTCAGACCATGCAACTGGCGTGAAAGGTCGAGCGCGAAATCGCAGATGTCGATCATCTCCTGGACTTCGCCAGCGCCTTCGGAGGCGATCTTGCCCACCTCGATCGAAACCGGCCGCCCGAGCGCCGCCTTGTGCGCGCGCAGTTCCTCGCCGAACAGCCGCACCAGTTCGCCGCGCTTGGGCGCACGAACGCCCCGCCAGACGAGGAGGGCTGCGCGCGATGAGCTCCGCTTCGCTCAAGCGGGAGGGACCGGCGCGCTGCGCGCCGAGCAGATCACGAGCTTCGGCGGCGCGGTCGATCGGCGCATGGGTTGCGGTCGAGACTCGCTGCTCTCTGTCACGTTTGGATCAGCGGCGGCCTCGTCCCGCCCATCAGATCGGCGCGACGGTGGACGAGACTCCTCGGTTGTGCGCCGAGATCGTCAAGCGAAGCGACGATGTCGAGAGCTTCCTTGCGCCGTCGCGTCGATGGGTCGTCGAACTGGTCGGTCTCAAGCGCCGCCTCGTCAACGACGACGAGCGCCGCGCCGCCAGCCTCACCGCTCTCGCTACGCTCGATTCCATCCGGATCGCCATCACGAGACCCGCGCGATCGTTGTCTCTTGAGTGAAGCTGTTGGCGTCGGCTCATCGACACAAATGCACGTCCGCGCCGATCCGCTTTGCGATCGCGTCGATGAACGGCTCGACGCTCCAATGGCCGGCAAGCATCAGGAAGCACAGCGCGAGGAGCGCTGCAATTGGAGACATTCGAACGGCTGTTTGCCAAGACAACTCGAGGCGGTCGGGGCTGACGCGTAGCGCTTCAAATAACGCGATCGACACGGCGCCGATGAAGAAGCCGACGCCGACTTCTTGCACGGTGTGGTCTTCGAGCGCGACCCGACTGGCGCCAATGGACAGAACCAACGCGGCCGCTCCCGCGTACAGCGCCAGACGCCATTCGATCTCACGCCCGGTCGCGAACAGCGCGGCGAGGCAACCATAGAACGTCGCGGCTAAGGCGGCATGGCCGCTCGGGCTTTCCACGCCGAAAACGGCATGGTCGCCGCCGCACGCCGCCAAAGCGAGCTTGGCGAACAGCGCCGCCGCCAGGCACACGGCCAAGGCCGCCACATAGGCCGCGACGTCCCGTCGCCGTCCGATCGAGGCGAGGTACGCGATCAGGCCGAGCGACGCCGGCAGGAGGACGGCGATATCGCCAAAATTGCTGATCAGACGCATCGGAGCCCCATGTTGCGACATCGGCATTTATCCCGAAATCGGGCCATCCGTTCAATTTCGAAGCGTCATTTTTCGCGCCGGTCTTCGACGCCGATTTCGGCGCGTAGCGACGTACCCGCTCGCCGTCCGCTGCGCCGCCGATCGTCAAGGCGATTGAGGGGCGTCTGCCGCGCGGCTGCGACGTTAAACGCCTCATCGATCTCCCGATGGCCTGATCCGAACGATGGACTGCGCTTGGGCTCGCAGCGCCGCCGCCGAACGAACCACAATTCGATTGATCTGCGCCGACCGCGGGCGTCGGCGGACGGCAGGCGCTCGCCGCAAGGCGCGGGCGCGAGGACTGCTGGGCGCTCGCCGGGCGCCATCAACCCCTGGCTCGGCGCCCGCAGCGCGCGCTTCACCCTTTCAGGAAACGGAGTATTGCCGCCTAAGGCCTGCGTCGGTTCCTTGTCCCAAAACTCGGCCAATCCGGCCCGAAGGTCGTCGCAGACAGCCCCGCGCGCGGCTAACTCAAGACTATATCGGGAGATCGTTGCGCCCCGGAACCAAACCGCGGCGCTTACGGGCTTCCTGGTGGAGCTGAGGGGATTCGAACCCCTGGCCTCTGCAGTGCGATTGCAGCGCTCTCCCATCTGAGCTACAGCCCCGTCGCGCGGCTGTTTACGTGCGCGCCCCCGGCGTGTCAACGAAAGAAAGCGCGCCGGAGGGGGCGCAGTCGCGCGAGCGACGCCCCGGAGCGGGCAAGCCGATGAAGGAGCGTCCATGCGGGCTCTACTCAACGTTCTGATTCTAGCTCTCGATCTCTACAAGCTCGTCATCATCGCCGCCGCGGTGATGTCGTGGCTGATCGCCTTCAACGTCATCAACATCCGCAACGACTTCGTGCGATCGGTGTGGAGCATGCTGGTTTCGCTCACCGAGCCGGCGCTGCGGCCGATCCGCCGCTACCTGCCCAACACCGGCGGCATCGACATTTCGCCGGTGGTGCTGTTTCTCGCCATCCTGCTGGTGGAGCAGATCATCCTTCTCTACATCTACCCCTACGTCTTTTGAGCGACGACCGTGCGCCGCCAATCGACGAACGCCGCCGGCCGCTTCTTTGGGCGCTATCGAATCGGCGAAGCGCTGCGCCGCGCGGCGCCGCGCACACTCGCGGCCAAGGGTCGCGGTTGCGCCGACTTCCCCTCGCGCGAGCGCGAGGGCGGCGAGCCGCCTGTCGCGCTCGGTGTCGATTATCGCGCCATTCCACCGCGCTGAGAAAGCCCTATGCGCCTGCCTCGCGACGCTGCGCTTCTGGTCATCGATGTCCAACGGGCGGCCGACGATCCCCGCTGGGGCCGGCGCAATAATCCCGACGCCGAGCGCGCGATTGGCGCGCTGCTCGCCGCCTGGCGCGCCGAAGGCCTGCCGATCGTCCACATTCGCCACGACTCGAGCGAACCGGGCTCGCCCTACCGGCCGGACCGGCCGGGTCATGAATTCAAGCCCGAGGCGCGACCGCTCGACGGCGAGACGGTGATAGGCAAGAGCGCCCGCAGCGCTTTCGTCGGCACACGGCTCGAAGAAGCACTCGACGCGCTCGGCGCGACGACGTTGGTCGTCTGCGGCGCCCTTGCCCAGACTTCCATCGAGTCGACCGTGCGCCACGCCGGCGACCTCGGCTATCGCGTCTTCGTCGTCGCCGACGCTTGCTGGGCGGCCGACGTCGTCGACCTCGCCGGGCGCCGCTGGCCGGCCGAAGACGTCCATGCGTTGTCGCTCGCCTGCCTTGAGGGCGAATACGCCGAGGTAGTGAGTTGCGCAGCGACGCTGCAAGCGGCGGGACTCGCCAACGCGCGCAGCCGGCTCAAGGGTGTCCGCGATCGAGCCCTGAAATAGGGCGCCTATCGCGCCCGCTCGCGATGCGGCGACGTCACTTCGCCAAATAGGGCGCGAGCAGCGCCAAGTCCGACGCCCCTAATCGCTCGCTAGCGGTCCAGGCCTGGTGCCAATAGGGATAGATCAGCGTCGGCTGGCTGACCTTGTCGAGTCGCGCGCGCTCCGCGGCCGTCAGCTTCACTTCGACGCAGGCGAGATTATCCCTGAATTGCGCCTCGGTGCGGCCGCCGACGACGATCGACGTGACGCCCGGGCGGCCGAGCGTCCAGGCCAGCGCGACGCGCGCCGCCGAGACGCCATGGGCCTCGCCGATCGCCACGAGTTCGTCGACGATGTCCCACAGCTTGCCTTCGTCGGCTATAGGCGGCTCCTTCCAGCCTGCCGTGACCCGCGTGCCCGTTGGCGCGCTCTTATTGCGCCGGTGCTTGCCCGACAGCAGGCCGCCGGCCAACGGGCTCCAGACCAGCACGCCGAGCCTCTGGTCGAGCGCGATCGGAATCAGCTCGTATTCGGCCTCGCGCGCCTGCAAAGTGTA
>JBEKBD010000028.1:0-25525 GCA_050015575.1 Roseiarcus sp.
CGTCTCGCAACTCGGCCTCAGCGCGTCCTGGCGCGGGGTCGCCGCAAAAGTCGCGTGGGCTTGCCGGATGATTCGCCAAGCCGGCGGCGCGTCCGACAATCCCGTCAGCGCCGCGACTTCGCGCCACAGATCGGCCGCCAGCCTTTCGCGCGGGCTCGCCATCGCGACGCCGGCGTCCCGGATCGCGACCGAAATGCGGTCTTCGCCGCAAAACATCCAATGGAACGCGCCGTTGACGAGGCCGAGAATCGGCGGCGCGCCGGGCGGCGGCGAAATTGCGAAATGAGCGACGATCGTGGCGTTGAACTCTTGCGGCGCGCTCAGTCCCGGCGCGAGAGCGGCGGCGACTTGCGGCGGCGTCGCCAGAATCACGCCGTCGCCGCGCTCGAGATCGACGCGGTCGTGTTCGAATTCGAGCCCCGCCGCCTTCTCGCTGGCGAAATCGAGCGCCGCCAGCCGGCGCTCGAAGCGGATCGCAGCGCCGCGTCGGCGCAACGCCTTCGCCGCGGGCTCGACGAACGCCCGTTCAAACCCGCGAACCGGCGTCAGCGGCCGCGCGCCGCCGAGCCGAGTATCGCCCAGCGCGGCGCTGGCGAGCCGCGCCGAGGCGCGCTCCAGATCGGTGTTGAGCGCGGCGAGCGCGAATGGGCGCCAAAGCCGCTCGGCGGCGGGGCCGACGCTCGGCGCATAGTCGCCGAGCAGCGCGTTCGCGGGCGCGCGGCCGAGCCGCGCCGCGGGCCAATAGTCCCTCAGGCGCGTTTGCGGCGCGCGTCGGCGCGAGTCGAGAAACCACCACGGGAAAGGCCCGCCGCCCGGCCGCAGCGTCCAGCGCTCGCCGCTCGCCATATCGGCGAAGGCGACGCCGCCAGGCGCGGCGTCGCGCCACTGGGCGCGCGCCCCGATCGCCTCGATCAGCCCCAAGGCGTAGCGCCAACTCGACAGCACGACGCGAGGGCCGCTCTCGAAGCTCATCGCCGCCACGTCGTCAAACAAGGTCCGACGTCGGCCGCCCGCCTGCGCCGCGCTTTCGTGAACGACGATGTTCGCCTTCGCCGTCGCCGCCAGATGGAGGGCCGCCGAAAGTCCGGACGCTCCCGCGCCGATGACATGGACGGTGGGGCGCTTCATCGAGGCATTCCAACGCCGTGCGCGAGCGAACCCCGCGCTTCGAACGCTCGGCGCGCCGCGCCGAATCGTTCGCTCCGCCGCGAGGGCTCGGGACCGCTGGCGCGGAACCTATCCGCGCCTCCGCCGCCGCGCAACGCGCGCGGCCGGCTCGCCGGCGGCGACCGAGGCCGTCGGGGCGCCATGACGAGGCAAGAAGCGGCCCGACGCGCGACGGCGATCGCAATCTGCGCGGCGAGTTCGCCGCGCGGTCCACGACCTGACGGTCAAAAAGCTTTTGGCAGGCCTGCGTCTTTCAATACGGCGTTCGCCGTGTGGACAACGACGGTATTCCGGGGGACCGTGAAATGGCGATTCGTGATCGGGCTGTGCCAAATCTCATGCGAGCCCTTCGCTTGACGGACAAACGAACACCCCGCGTCGCGGAGCAGTCGGACCAGCGCGGGATAGAGGTTGGAGCCCATCAGCCCGCCAGAACGACTTCCCGTTCAAAGCGGATTCTCGATCCGCCGATTTGTTCTCCCACGAGATCGGCGGCGACGTCCTGAACGACCTCGACGAACTCCTCGAAGGTGTCAGCCTCGACGTTCAAGCCGGGAATATCCGAATGAAGGACAAAGTATCTACGCCCGGCTTCGTCGAAGCCGACCTTGACGACGTAACTCACGAGCGTCTCGTGCATAATTCCCTGTGAACCACAATAACATGCGTTTGTTTCTCTAAGATGAGAAAATGGCATTTATCGGAGGTTGGCGTCAAATCGCGGGCGCAGTCGGCGCCGCATGCAGTTCCCATCGGCGAAATCGGACCCGACCACCAAGCCGGCGCACGAGGAGCCGGGACAATATGCGAACCGCGGAGACTTCGATACGTCCGGTCGGCCCGCTCGCCGAAGATCCGGTCGATCCGGCGCTAGCGTGGGTCGCCAAAGACCTTGCGATGGCACTCCCGCATGACCTCGTCGAGACTGCGTCCGGCGACATAGCTGGTCATTCCCTCGGGGCGGGTCACCCCCTCCATCTGACGCGGGCACTCCACCGCCGCGCCGACGATGGCGCGAATGGGAAACAGCGCCGTCCAGGCCGGAACCGAGTAGTCCTCCTCGTCGTCGTGCATCGTTTCATTGCGAATCTTCGCTGACGCCAGCTCGATCTCCATGCGCAGGAAAGCGGTCGCCTTGATTTCTTTGGCGGTTGCCGATCGAAGCAGTTTGGAGCGCCCCGGGAAGAGCCGATCGATGAAATGGTCCGCCGCAGCGAACTTCTCCGCCTGGTCTTCGATCACGCGCGCCGTGCCGAAGACCATCGCCGAGCGGTAGTTGATCGAGTGGTTGAAGCCGCACCGCGCGAGCACGACGGCGTCGACGTGGGTGACCGTGAGGCAGACGGGAACGCCGGTGGCCTGCGCGCGCAGCATGCGGCTGGCCGACGAACCGTGCCAATAGAGATGGTCCCCTTCGCGCCAGAACAAAGTGGGGGTGCAATAGGGCTGCCCGTCGATGACATAGGCGACGTGGCAGACCAGCGCGGAATCGCGAATGTCGTAGACCGTCGCCTTGTCGTACCTGCCGCGCGTCGGCCGACGCACGACGCGGTTGCGCGCGGTGACGGCGAAGGAGGATGGGGCGGCGGTCTTCATCATGAAGGCCTCTGCGGGGCGATGGGCGGCGCCCACGCTTTGGCGCGGCCGAGCCGCCTGGGCTTTAGCGCGCTGCCGTCGTCGGGGCCAGCGCGTGCGGCTCGCCGCCCATGCGGCGCTTGAGCGCGCCGTTCGGCGAACGACCCCGCCCGGCGCTACATCACCAGGACGCCGAAATAGATGAGGTCGGCCGTCAGGCCGAAAACTATCGAACTCAGCGCTGCGAGCCCATACAGGGTCACACGGATCGCCATCGTCGCCTCCCTCGGTCTCGGGACGGCTTTACGGTCTGTTAACTCTGCTCTCGCCGCGCTGTTCCACGGCGGGCGAGCGCGGCTGCCAGCGATTTGCCCGGATTCGGACGCGGCGGCTTGGGGGGCGATCTTCTTCGCGCCTCACTCCGCCGCCGTCGTCAGCGCTAACGCGTGCAGCGCGCCGCCCATGCGGCCCTTGAGCGCGCCGTAAACCATCTGGTGCTGCTGCACCCGGCTCTTGCCGGCGAAGGCGGCGCTGACCACGATGGCGGCGTAATGTTCGCCGTCTCCGGCGAGATCCTTGACCTCGACGCGCGCATCGGGCAGCGCCTCGCGGATCAGGCGTTCAATTTCGGCGACGGACATGGCCATGACTTACCTCGCCTCCTCTATCGGCTCTCTCGCCTGACTCTCGGACGCGGCGACCCGATTAGGGCGGGCCTCGTCGACGCCGGCAAGCGCCTTCGCCGCCGCGACGTTCATCGCGCTCCGCTGCTCGGACGCCCGTCCATATAGTCGGGAAACCAGGATTCGAACGCCTCGCCGAGCGCTGCGACCGCGACCGGCGTCTCGCCGGGCAGAGCGAGGCTTCGCCCGCCCGTCGTCCCCAAGCGGAGCGCCGGGACGCCGGCGCGGCCCGCCTCGGCGATCAACGCCTCGCCGTCCTCGGCGCGCGCCGTCACGACGTAGCGGCCCTGATCCTCGCCGAAGAAGAAGGCGTGCGCGCCGCCTTCGACCGCGCTTTTCTCGATCGCGGCGCCGATCCCGCCGGCGATCGCCATTTCAGCCAGCGCGACCGCGAGGCCGCCGTCGGAGAGATCGTGCACGGCGCTGACGCGGCCCGAGCGAATGAGCGAGAGGACGAACTCGCCATTGCGCCGCTCGGCGGCGAGATCGACCGGCGGCGGCGCGCCCTCTTCGCGCTTCACAATCGTCGCCAACCACGCCGAGCGGCCGAGCCAGCCCGGCGCGCCGCCGATGAGCAATACGGCCTCGCCCTCGCGCTTGAAGGCGAGCGAAGCGGCCTTGGCCACGTCGGCGACGAGCCCGACGCCGCCGATCGTCGGCGTCGGCGGAATGCCGACGCCGCTGGTTTCGTTGTAGAGCGAGACGTTGCCGGAGACGATGGGGAAGTCGAGCGCGCGCGCCGCCTCGCCGACGCCGGTCAGACAGCCGACGAACTGGCCCATCGCTTCGGCCTTTTCCGGGTTGCCAAAATTGAGGCAGTCGGTGAGCGCGAGCGGGCGCGCGCCAACCGCGATGAGATTGCGCCAGGCTTCCGCGACCGCCTGTTTGCCGCCCTCGACCGGGTCCGCCTCGCAATAGCGTTCGCTGGCGTCGGTGGTCAGCGCCAGGCCCTTCGGCCCGTCGCCGAGCCGCACCACCGCCGCGTCGCCGCCCGGACCCTCGATGGTGTTGCCGAGGATCAGCGTGTCGTATTGCTCGGTGACCCAGCGCTTGGAGCAGAGATCGGGCGAAGCGAGGAGCTTCAGCAGCGCTTCGCGCGTCGACATGGGCGGCGCGAGGGTCGCCGCGTCGAGGATCGGCGCTCTTGGCGTCGGCGTCCACGGCCGATCGTAGAGCGGCGCTTCGTCGCCCAGTTGCTTGATCGGCAGATCGGCCTTGACCTCGCCGCCCAGCTTGACGACGAAACGCTTGGTGTCGGTGGTCTTGCCGATGACCGCGAACTCGAGGCCCCATTTGCTGAAGATCGCTTCGGCGGCGGCGGCTTTCTGGGGGCGCAGCACCATCAGCATGCGCTCCTGGCTCTCCGACAGCATCATCTCGTAGGCGGTCATCCCCGTCTCGCGGCAGGGGACGCGGTCGAGATCGAGTTCGACGCCGAGATCGCCCTTGGCGCCCATCTCGACCGCCGAGGAGGTGAGGCCCGCCGCGCCCATGTCCTGAATGGCGACGACCGCGCCGGAAGCCATCAGCTCGAGGCACGCTTCGAGCAGCAGCTTCTCGGCGAAGGGATCGCCGACCTGCACCGTCGGGCGCTTTTGCTCGGCGTCGGCTTCGAACGCGGCCGAGGCCATCGAGGCGCCGTGGATGCCGTCGCGCCCGGTCTTCGAGCCGAGATAGACGATCGGATTGCCGACGCCGGTCGCCTTGGCGCGAAAGATCGCGTCGGCGCGCGCGACGCCGACCGCCATTGCATTGACGAGAATGTTGCCGTCGTAGCGCTTGTCGAAGCCGACCGCGCCGCCGACCGTCGGCACGCCGAACGAATTGCCGTAGCCGCCGATGCCGGCGACGACGCCGGCCACCAGATGGCGCGTCTTGGGGTGGTCGGGCGCGCCGAAGCGCAAAAAATCGAGGGAGGCCACCGGGCGCGCGCCCATGGTGAAGACGTCGCGCAGGATGCCCCCGACCCCGGTCGCCGCGCCCTGATAGGGCTCGATGAACGAGGGATGGTTGTGGCTCTCCATTTTGAAGATGACGGCGTCGCCGTCGCCGATGTCGACCACGCCGGCGTTCTCGCCCGGCCCCTGGATGACCCACGGCGCTTGAGTCGGCAGTTTGCGCAAGTGCAGGCGCGAGGATTTGTAGGAGCAGTGCTCGTTCCACATCGCCGAGACGATGCCGAGCTCGGTGAAGGTCGGCGTGCGCCCGATCAGCGCGACGAAGCGCGCGTATTCGTCTTTCTTCAGCCCATGGCCGATGGCCAGCGCCTCGTCGACCTTCGGTTCCCTGTCGTTCACCTCGGCGCGTCCTCGATCGTGAGCCCTCGAGCCCGCATAGCCGCGCGCGCGCGGCATGGCAATGGGCAGGCGCGCGGTCGCTGTCTTCAACGGCGGTCGAGACCGCCAAATTTCGTCAATCGCGACGCGGTCTGGCTGCGAACGGCGCCGAAGCGGCGGGCGCAGCGGGAACGCCGGGCGCGATCGGGCGGCCCCGTCACGCCCTGCACCCTGCGCCATCGGCCTTCGCCAAAACCCCCTCGATCCACGCGATCAGATCCGCCTTGACCTGCTCGCGGTTGGTCTCGTTGAGCAACTCGTGCCGGCCGTCCGGGTAGGAGCGCGCGAGCGGCGCGATGGCTGGAGGGGGTAAAGCGCGAAAGGATCCGCCAGGCCTTCGGGGCGACGGCCCTCCCTTCGTCTCCCGGTCGCGAAAGAAGGAGGCGCGAATGGGCTGATCAAGCGACGGCGCCAAGTCGACTTGTTTCCGTTGCTTTGGCGGCGCGGAGGAAGTCGATGACCTCCCATGCCGGCATCGGCTTGCCGAACAGAAAGCCCTGCATCATCGTGCAGCCAAGCGAGCGCAGGATCTGCGCCTGCTCGTCCGTTTCCATTCCCTCGACAATACAGGTAAGCTTCAGCGTCCGGCACAACTCGACGATCGTCTTGACGACGGCTCGGCAGGTCGGTTCCGTCTCAACGTCCTTGATGAAGCTGCGATCGATCTTGATCTTGTCGATCGGCAGGCGGTGGACATAGCTCAGGCTCGAATAGCCGGTCCCGAAATCGTCGAGCGAAATGCCGACGCCCAAAGCCTTCAGCGTCCGCATCGATTCGCTTGCCAGGTCGAAGTCTTTCATAAACGCCGTTTCGGTGACTTCGAGGTCGATCCTGCTTGGGGCGACGCCGCTGTTTTCGATGATCGCGATGGCGTTGAGGATGGCCGCGCGGCAGGTCAGATCGCGCGCCGACAGATTGAACGAAATTCGGATGTCGCTTGGCCACGCCCGGGCGCATGCGAGCGCCTTGCGCAACAGCGTCTGGGTCAGCGTGTTGATGAGATCGCTGCGCTCAGCCGCCGGCACGAAGATGTCGGGAGGAACGCGGCCAAGTTTCGGGCTCTCCCAACGGGCGAGCGCTTCGAAGGCGATGGTCTTGTGGCGCGCTGCGTCGAAGATCGGTTGAAAATGCGGCGACATCTCCGCTTCAAAATCGGCGTGCCGCAAACAACGCTCCAGCTCGCCGAATTGGCCGATGTTCATCCGCTGGGAAGGCGTCCCAAGCGATGAGCGCGCCAAGCCCGGGTTTTCCGAGGGGATGTGCAACCATGAACGCATCGCTCTGATCGACATCATGTCCGCTGGGTCCTCAACGTTGACGGTTCGGGAACTTCCACCCGCCGCGGCTCGGCGGCGCCGCTTGCGGATCACGCGGCTTCCTGCTCTCTCGGCGGCAAGATCGCGTCGAGGGCGACCAAGCTGATCATCCGCCCGTCAGTGGCGACGATGCCGCTGACGAAGTCCTTGGCCGCGGCCGACGCGGCCTCGGGCGTCGGCTGGATGAGGTCCGCGTCGACCGTCAGAATCTCGGTCACGCCCTCGACCAGCAAGCCGATCGCCTGATTGCGGATCTGGACGACCAGGATAGCGTGTCGGGTGCTCGGCTTGGTCGGCGAGTAGCCGAGCCGCGCCGCGAAGTCGATGATCGGCAGCACGCTTCCGCGCAAGTTGATCACCCCGCACAGGAAACTCGGCGCATGAGCCACCGGCGTCGCCGGCGTCCACACCCGAATTTCCCGCACCGACATGACGTCGATGCAGAATTCCTGGGCGCCAATCAGGAAGGTGAGCATTTCGCGCGCCGCGGCGCCATCCGTTTTGCCAATTTCAGCCATGTGCGTTCGCCCCTTGTTTCCTGCGGCCCCCGCCGTCGGGGGCGCACGTCGTCGCGATCGATTCGCTGTCGCGAACAGGCTCAGAACTCCTCCCAGGCGACGGAATCGCCGCCGGCGGAGGCGGAAGCGCCATTCGCCGCCGCTTTGACGGCGGCGCGCGCCGGCCGCATGGGCGCCTGGCGCGCTTCCGGATTCGGGGGGCTCGACGCGACGCGCGGTTCCGGCTTTGAACCGGCCGGGGCTTTCGCCGGCTGCCGGAAGGCGTGCGGCGCGACTTTTTGCAACTGGCCGCGCAAGGCGGCGTCGACGCTCGTCGAACCGACCTGGAACTGCCCGACTAGACCCGAAAGCTGGTCGGTTTCCTGCGACAACGAATGGCTGGCGGCGGTCGATTCCTCGACCATCGAGGCGTTCTGCTGCGTCGTCTGATCCATCTGGTTGATCGCGATGTTGATCTGCTGGAGCCCGGTCGCCTGTTCCTGCGCGCCGGCGGCGATGTCGCTGACGACGCGATTGATGTCGGTCACCTGCGTCAAGATTCGCTCCAGCGACTTGCCGGTCTCGGCCACCAGATTGACGCCATGATCGACCTGCGCGGTCGAAGCCGAAATCAGCCCCTTGATCTCCTTGGCCGCCTCGGCCGAACGCTGCGCCAACGCGCGCACTTCGGAGGCGACCACGGCGAAGCCGCGGCCAGCGTCGCCCGCGCGCGCCGCCTCGACCCCCGCGTTGAGCGCGAGCAGGTTGGTCTGGAAGGCGATCTCGTCGATTACGCCGATGATCTGGCTGATCTGCTGCGACGATTTGGCGATGGCGTCCATCGCCTCGACCGCCTGGCGCACGACCTGGGCGCTCTTCTTGGCGTCTTCGTCGGCGGCGACGACGACCTGGCGCGCATGGGCCGCCCCTTCCGCCGATTTCCTCACCGTCGCGGTGATCTCCTCGAGCGCCCCCGCCGTCTCCTCGAGGCTCGCCGCCTGCTGCTCAGTGCGACGCGACAGGTCGTCGGAGGCCGCTGATATCTCCTGGGTTCCGGAGTGGATCGCGCGCGCGCTGCCGGTCACGGTCTGCATCGCCGCTTCCAGCTCGCCGATCGCCGCGTTGAAGTCGGCCTGCAGCTTGCGATAGGCTTCCGGAATGTCCGCCGGCATGCGATAGGTGAGGTCTTTCGCCGCAAGCTTCGACAACGCGGCGCCGACGGAATTGGCGACGATCGCCCGTTCCTGTTCGATCGCCTCGCGTTGCGCTCGTTCGTTACGGGAGCGTTCTCCTTCCGCCTGCGCGCGGCGTTCTGCCGCCTCGCGTTCGAGGCGCGCATTTTCGATCGCCGCCTCCTTGAACACGAGCACCGCCCTGGACATCGCGCCGATTTCATCGCGACGACCCTGACCTTCGATCTCGATCGCCAGATCGCCCTTCGCCAGGGCGGCCATGCGCTCCGACAGTCGCGACAGCGGACGCGCGATCTTGGACGACGACAGCCATATCGCGAAGGCGCCGGCGAGCAGCGTCGCCGCAAACCCGGCCACGCGCACCGCGACGAGCGAGCTGCTCCATTGCGCGCGCAGATCGGCCGCGACCTGCACATTTTCGGCGAGCAGCGCATTGTCGAACTTCGCCCCTTCGTCGATCAGGCCGCGCGTCTGGGCGTCGATATCGGCGATCAAGACCGCGCTCTCGGCGAACTGATCGAGTTCCTCGGGCTTGAGCTTCCTGCCGGCCGACAAGGGCGGAATCCTCTGGCCGATCTTCGCGACCGCTTTGGATTTCTCGACGAGCGCCTGAAAGCGCTCCTTGAACTCGGAGATTTCCGAGGCCCGATCGGGGGCGAGCTTCATCGCCTCGTCAAACGCCGATCCGGCGCCGGCGGCCGCGTTCCGGAACCCTTCGGCGGCGGCTCGGCCTTCAGGGCTATCCGCGTCATAAAACAACGCCCCGATTGCCGAATACGGGGCTTCAAACATGAATCGCCCGGCGCGAGCCATTTGGAACGCCGTCATGTCCCGCCGCTCGATGATTTCGCTCGCCGCGCCGCTGACGGCCGCGAGCTTGACGGCGCTCAACTCGACCGTCCCGACAACGACAAGCGCCATGAGCGCGACGGGAATCAGGATTTTGGTTCGCAGCTTGAAGTTGTCGATATTCATCTTTTCCCCCACTGCGTCGCAAAGACGCGCGCGTCCTGCAGCAGGCGCCGCGCTGATAAGACGGATGCAGATTGCTTGACGGCGAAATCCGGATCGAAACCGGGATGAACGCGCGGCGTCATGCCCTCGACCGGCGGCTTGCGCTTAACCGAATCGACGCGTCATTGGCGCCAACCTAGCGGCAAAATATTAATTACGTATTTATAACGATCGCAACGCCAATAGATATGTTGTAATTGCTATTACAGCGATCGTGGTGCAAAATAACAAATAAACCCGCTGAGCAACTTGGCCAAGCTGTCGCATTAACACTTTGATTGTACTTTCATCGTCAGCGGCGCCGCGGTCATTACGTCTGGCGCAAAACGCTTGCCAGAGACGCAGGCACCACTCGAACGAAGTTGTTTGCACAAATGCCCGCCACGCGTGCCCGCCACGCGCCTATTGTTGAAATGATCGCCCAATCGTTCGCGCGTTTGAAGATTGGATCGGGCCATTTAACGATGAAATTTGGCCAATCGTCATGCCCGCCGTCGTGCGGTAGGAACGCTCGTCGTTCGCGGCTCTGAGCCTATCCGCGTCGCGCCGCTGTGCTTGGCCGAGGGCCTAGGACTCGCGCTACGGCTTGGCGACCCGCCTGAATTCGTTCGGGGCAGCTTTGGTCCAACGACGAAACGCCTGCCGAAAACTGACGGCGTCGCTGAAGCCTAGCGAGAAGGCGATTTCTTCGACCGTCAAATCCGTGTCGCGAAGATATTTGATCGCCATTTGCGTCCTGAGTTCGCCGGCAACTTCGCGATAGGAAGTCCCTTCGTCCTGGAGCCTGCGCCGCAGCGTGCGCATCGACATTTTCAGATGCCTTGCGACAGCGCTGAGGCTCGCAGGTCGGCCCAGGTTGTGGAGCAGAGCCTCGCGAACGCCGCCGGCGGCGCCGGCGCGCAGTGCAAATTCTTCAATGAGCCGATCGCAGAGACTGAGAATCAGCGCGTACGTCGCTTCATTTCCGAGCTGCGGCGCGCCGTCGAGCCATGACGCGTCGAATATGAACTTGTTTTCGACCTGCTCGAACAGAACCGGGCAGCCGAGGGTTTCAGCGCAGTCTCGAATCGCGTCGGACGGGCCATAGGCGACGTGCAACTCGCGCGGCGCGAACGACGGTTCCATGACGTCGCGGTGGAGCGTCGTCAATGCGCCAAAGTGCAGTTCGATGAAGAACCGGTACATCGCCGCATCGACGTCCGGATGCGCCGCCGGAACAAGGATCCATTCGGCGCGCTCGCCTGTCTCCTTGAATTGCATGTCGATGGTCGGCGATGCGAGCTGCTGGTGGCTGACGGCAAAGCGGTTCGCCTGCCGAAAATTCGTGCTGCTGAGAATGGCGAACCCATACATTCCATAGGTCGAAAGGTGGAATCGCAGGCCGGCGCGAAAAGCAAAATGCGGATCGTCCGCGAGCCGGAGGGCGTTGCGATAATATTGCAGGACTTGATTCAGGGAAACACGGGTCGCGTGAGAGGCCAGGTCGCCCTGGGACAGGCCGACATGCTCCAGCGCCTGCGCCGGCGCAACGCCTTCGGCCTCAAGCGCGCCGACCATCGTGGCGAGCTCGCCGGCCAAATAGACCTTCTCGTCGCGGCCAACCTCGACCATCGTCGCGCCCTGAGCTTCCTCACCTCGCCGTAAGCTTTCCTTGTTGATCGTCAATGTAGCGTAACGCGGGGTCGCCGCAAAAGGGAATGTCCGCGTTGCGACGACCGTTTCCACCCCTGACCGCGCGACGAGCCTCGGCGCTCGGCCCTCTCGTTCGCGCGGAAGGCCAACGATGCGCGAATTTCCCGCCGCGGCCTGCGGGAACTCGCGATCGACGTCAGGCGCTCGCTTCGGCTCCCCCGGCCTTCGCCAGCGCGCCCTCGATCCACGCGATCAGGTCCGCCTTGACCTCCTCGCGGTTGGTTTCGTTGAGCAACTCGTGCCGGGCGTCCGGGTAGGAGCGCGCGAGCGGCGCGAGGCCGGCGGCGCGATAGGCGTCGATCAGGCTCCGCACATTGGCGCCGACGGGATCGCGCGCGCCGTTCATGATGTAAATCGGCAGCGCCTTGGGAATGCGCGCGAGCGTCGCGGGCGCGAGCAACGGCGCCAAACCCCCGAGCAAATCGACCAGCAATTGCGTCGTCACGGCGAAGCCGCACAACGGATCGGCGACATAGGCGTCGACCTCGGCCGGATCGCGCGACAGCCAATCGAAAGCGGTGCGGGCGGGCCGGAACGGCTTGTTGAATTCGCCGAAGAACATGGCCATCAGCAACGGGCTCTTGCCGCGCGGCCCCAAGCGCCAGCGTTCGAAACGCGCGATCGGGCGCGCGAGGGCGGCGGCGGCGGGCGGGCGCCCGCCGGCGCCCGACAGGATCGCGCCGGCGAGGCTCGCGCCGTGATCGGCGATGAAGCCCTCGGCCAGCAGCGCGCCCATGGAATGGCCGAACAAGACGATCGGCGCGCTCGCGTGCTCGGCGGCGATGCGGCGGTTGAGCGTCCACAGGTCGTCGAGGCACAATCGCCATCCGTCCGCGGCGGCGAAGAAGCCGAGGTCCTCCGGCGCGGCGGTGCGGCCGTGCCCGCGCAGGTCGTGGGCGACGGCGCCGATCCCGGCGCGGTTCAGCGTGCGGGCGAAATCCTGGTAGCGCAGCGAGTGTTCGGCGACCCCGTGCACGATCTGAACGATCGCCCGCGGCGGCGCCTCGGGAAGCCAGCGCCGGACGAACAGGCGCGCGCCGTCGCGCGCTTCGAACACGAATTCCGACGCCGCCATGCGTGCACCCCCCAGCCGAGCGTTGTTCAGGCGCGATCGAGGGCGGGGCGTCGCCCTCGCGCGGCAACCTGCGGCGCCGCTGTCTTCTCCGCAAGGGGCGCGGCGAACGCGAAGCGGCGAACGGCCGGCGCCGGCCGACGAACCCGCCTCAGAACCGCCGCCACACCGCGACGACGGCGCCCGTTTCGTGGTTGGCGGCGACGGCCCTCGGCGTCGCATAAACGCCCGCCTGGAGCGACCAGTTCTTGTCGAGATCGTAGACCAAGCTCGGCTCGACGATCATGGTCTGTTCGGCCGGGAACTGCGGCGCCCGCGATCCCACGGAGACCGCGTTGAAGGATTGCAGCATGATCGTCACGTCCTGGCGCAGGTGGACGCCGAACGTCAGATCGGCGCGCCATTCGTCCGGCGGCCCCGCCGTGCGCGTGCGATAGCCGAGGCTGGCGTCGAAAAAGCTCGGCCAGCTCCCGAGGACGAAGCTCGAGCCGACGAGCGTGCGCCAATCGCTGTCGAAACCGGTGTTGCCGGCCTGCGCGGGCCGCAACGGGTCCTCGGCGCCGGGAACGAGCGCGGTCCCCTCGACCGACCAGACCAGCGATGGCGAGGAAAACAGCCGCGCGCGCAGGCCCGCAGCGCTGGTGTCGAGACCGCGGTAGGAATCGGCGACCGGCGCGGCGATGGCGTAGTCTTCGATCCCGCCGCGAACGAAGGCGGTCAGCCAATCCTTCAGCCCGTATTCGACGTCGAGAGACGTTTCCAGGCGCGTCTCGCGCGCCGCGGCGCCGGTCGGCGTCCAGCCGCCATAGGCGCCCTCGCCGGCCTGCAGCGACAGGATCGCCTGGCCGCTTCCCTCCGGCCAGGTCCACGCGCCGGCGAGCGCCGCGGCGGGAGCGAAAATCGCCGCCGCGGCGAACGCCAGGCTTCTCCATCCCCCGCCAACGACGCCCGCCACGCCCGCCCCCGGCAACGCAAGCAAGCGCCGGCCGCTTGTCGCGCCCGGCTCGAACAACCCGATCTGTCTCGCAGCCCCAACCCCGCCTTAACCTGTGATTACGCGGGGAAGGCGGCGCGCCCGTCAAGCGCGGCGCCGCTCCGGCGAACCGAAATTTGGCGCGGCGTTTCGTCGCGGTGGGCGCGCTCGCCCGCTAACGCCAGCGGATCGACGCATTCGGCGAAGCCGGCGGCCAATCGCATGGCGCCCCCGCCCGCCTCACACGTCCAAATTCGCCACGTTCAGCGCGTTGTCCTGGATGAACTCGCGGCGGGGTTCGACGATGTCGCCCATCAGTTTGACGAAGATGTCGTCGGCCTCGTCGACTTCGCGGATCTTCACCTGCAGCAGCGAGCGCGCTTCGCGGTCGAGCGTCGTCTCCCACAGCTGGTCCTTGTTCATTTCGCCGAGGCCCTTGTAGCGCTGGAAGGTGACGCCCTTGCGCCCGGCCGCGTTGACCGCCTCCAGCAGCTCCGACGGCCCGGCGACGAGCGTCTCCTCGCCGCGGCGCAGGAAGATCGCGGGCGCGCGGAACGCTTCGCGCAAGGGCCTGGCGTGCTCGTCGAGCCGGCGCGCCTCCGCCGAGGCGATCAGGCCGGCGTCGAGCGTCACGGCCTGCCTGACGCCGCGCATCTCGCGCGTCAGCACATAGCCGCCCGCGTCGCAGCGCCCGCTCCAGCCGCGTTCGGTCTCCTCGGAAATCGCGTTCATCCGCTCGGCGAGCAGCGCGGCGCGCGCTTCGCCCTCGGGGTCGTCGACGGCGGAGAGCGGCTTCAGGGCGCCGCAAAGCGCGGCCTGTTCGACCGCGCCCTTGTGATAGCGCGTGTGCAGTTGCTGCAGCAGGCGGCGCATCGCGCGCGCCTCCTCGACCAGCGCGGCGAGATCGGCGCCCGCGCGCACTTCGCCGTCGCCGAGGCGCAGCGCAGCGCCTTCGAGCCCGCCGGCGACGAGATACTCCTCCATCGCCCGCTCGTCCTTGAGATAAAGCTCGGACTGGCCGCGCTTGACCTTGAACAGCGGCGGCTGGGCGATGAAGAGGTAGCCGCCCTCGATGATCGGCCGCATCTGGCGGAAGAAGAACGTCAACAGCAGCGTGCGGATGTGGGCGCCGTCGACGTCGGCGTCGGTCATGATGATGATCTTGTGATAGCGCAGCTTGTCGATGTTGAAGTCGTCGCGGCCGATGCCGGCGCCGAGCGCGGTGATCAGCGTGCCGATCTGCTCGCTCGACAGCATCTTGTCGAATCGCGCGCGCTCGACGTTGAGGATCTTGCCGCGCAGCGGCAGCACCGCCTGATATTCGCGATTGCGGCCCTGCTTGGCGGTGCCGCCGGCCGAATCGCCCTCGACGATGAAGATCTCCGACTTGGCGGGGTCGCGCTCCTGGCAGTCGGCGAGCTTGCCGGGCAGGCTGGCGACGTCGAGCGCGCCCTTGCGCCGCGTCAGCTCGCGCGCCTTGCGCGCCGCCTCGCGCGCCTGCGCCGCCTCCACCACCTTGCCGACGACGACGCGCGCCTCTGACGGATGCTCCTCGAACCATTGCCCGAGCAGCTCGTTGACCAGGCCTTCGACGACCGGGCGCACTTCCGACGAAACGAGCTTGTCCTTGGTCTGCGAGGAGAATTTCGGATCGGGCGCCTTGATCGACAGCACGCAGGTCAGGCCCTCGCGGCAATCGTCGCCGGTGAGGTCGACCTTGTCCTTCTTGGCCAGGCCCGAGCGCTCGGCGTAGCCAGTGACCTGGCGCGTCAGCGCGCTGCGCAGGCCGATCAGATGGGTGCCGCCGTCGCGCTGCGGGATGTTGTTGGTGAAGGGCAGCACGTTCTCGTGATAGCTGTCGTTCCACCACAGCGCGACCTCCACCACGACGCCGTCGCGCTCGCCGTGAATGACGATCGGCTGGTCGATCAGCGGCGTCTTGGCGCGGTCGAGGTAGCGCACGAACGCTTCCAGCCCGCCCTCGTAATGCAGCTCCTCGCGCCGCGCCGCGGCGCCGCGCAGGTCGGTCAGGACGATGCGCACGCCCGAATTGAGAAAGGCGAGCTCCCGGAGTCGATGTTCGATGGTCGCGTAATCGAACTCGACCATGGTGAAGGTCTCGGACGAAGGCGTGAAGGTGACCTGCGTGCCGCGCTTCGGCCTGCCGTCGACGATCGGCGCCGGCCCGACGACGGCGAGTTTGTCGACCGCGTCGCCATGCGCGAAATGCATGACGTGCTCGAGCCCGTCGCGCCAGATCTGCAGCGTCAGGCTGGTCGACAGCGCGTTGACGACGGAGACGCCGACGCCATGCAGGCCGCCCGACACCTTGTAGGAATTCTGATCGAATTTGCCGCCGGCGTGCAGCTGCGTCATGATGACTTCGGCCGCCGAGACCCCCTCTTCCTCGTGGATGCCGGTGGGAATGCCGCGTCCGTCGTCTCCGACCGTGCAGGAGCCGTCGGCGTTCAGCGTCACCGTGATCCACTTGGCGTGGCCGGCCAGCGCTTCGTCGATCGCGTTGTCGACCACCTCGTAGACCATGTGGTGCAGGCCCGAGCCGTCGTCGGTGTCGCCAATGTACATGCCCGGCCGTTTGCGCACCGCGTCGAGGCCGCGCAGCACTTTGATCGCATCGGCGCCGTAGGCGTCGCTGCTGGCTTGGTCGCGCGCGTTTTCGTCGATTTCGAGCGTCGACTTCGGTTCGTCCGACACTTGGCGAGCCTTCTTTTTCGGCTGGCGAACAGCGGCGGCAGGGGGGGCTCCGCCGCGACGATTCGAATGGCCGGCATTATAGCCCGGGCCGGCGGCCGATTGCACGCTTTTCCCGGCCTCCGAGGGGCGCCGGCGCGAGCCGCGAGGCGCCGGAAAAACCGGCGAAATTTCCGCTCGACCGGAGGGACGGACGAGCCGATGATGGCGCACGCGAGACGACGTGATTCGCGGCCCGATTCGCAGCCGCGGCGAGCCGAGAGATTTGGGCCGGGCGTGCGCGACGAAGTGAACGAACCCCTGGGTCGGACCCCGCTCGCGCCCTCTCTCGCGGCGCGGCTGAAGCGTTGGGCGCCGCGATTCGTCGTCGGGCTCGCGCTGGTCGCCGCCGGCCTCGCCTTCGCGGCGATCGTAAGAAACGGCGGCGGCGGCGAACCTTTCGCCGTGGCGCGCATCGAGGCGGCCCCGCCGGCCGCGCCGCTCGCGTCCCCTGCCGCCGCGTCCATCGCCGCATCCGTCGCCGTCCCTCCTCCTTCGGCGACCGGCGACCAGGTCGACGCGGCGAGCGGCGTCAAGGTGGTGCGCAACGGCGGCGGCGGCGCCTCCAACGCATTAATCATCGACGTGCCGCAGACGCTCGGCGTGCGTCTCGTCGCCGCGCCCGACAAGCGCCTGATCGAGAAGTCGCGTTGGGGCCTGCTGCCGCGCATCGGCGCGGACGGCGCGCGACCCGCCGAGATCTACGCGCGCCCGATCGTCGCCTCGGCCAAACTGCCGCCGAGCGCGCCGCGCCTGGCCGTCATGGTCGGCGGCCTCGGCATCGGCGCCGACGGCACCGCCATCGCGATCGCCCGGCTTCCCGCCGCCGTTTCGCTCGGCTTCGCGCCCTATGGCGGCGACCTCGAGCGCGAAGCGGCGCAAGCGCGCGAGGCCGGCCACGAAATTCTGCTGCAAGTCCCGATGGAGTCGTTCACCTACCCTGCCGACAATCCCGGCCCCCACACGCTGCTCGCGAGCGCCTCGGCGAGCGAAAACCTCGATTCGCTGCATTGGCTGATGTCGCGCTTCGTCGGCTATGTCGGGGTCGTCAATTATCTCGGGGGCAAGTTGACCGCCGACGCCCACGTCCTTTCGCCGACGCTGGCCGAAATCGCCGCCCGCGGCCTCGTCTACCTCGACGACGGCTCGTCGCCGCGCAGCATAGCGCGCGAAGCCGCCGCGGGCCTCGACTTGCCCTCGGGAAAAGCCGACGTCGTCATCGACGCCGATCCGGCGCCGCAGGCGATCGACGCCGCGCTGGCCCGGCTGGAGGCGCTCGCGCGGAGCCACGGCGGCGCGATCGGCGTCGCCGCCGCGCTGCCGGCCAGCGTCGAACGAATCGCGCGCTGGAGCGGCGGCCTGGAGGCGCGCGGCGTCGCGCTGGTTCCGATCTCGGCGATGATGGCGCGCGGGCCCGGCCCGGCGGCGCAGGCGAGCCCCTGAGACGCAGCAAGAAGACGAGGCGCCCGTGAGCAAAGACCAAGACCTGCCCTATCGCCGCAGCGCCGGCGTCATGCTCGTCAACCGTGACGGCGCGGCGTTCGTCGGCCGACGGAAGAAAGGCCGCGAGGGCGGGCTTGTCGTCGGCCACGAATGGCAGATGCCGCAGGGCGGCATCGACGACGGGGAAGCGCCCTTCGAGGCGGCGCTGCGCGAACTCTACGAGGAGACCAACGTCGCTTCGGCGTCCCTAATCGCCGAAGCGCCGCAATGGCTGAGCTATGAGCTTCCCGCCGACGCCAGCAGCCGCTGGCGCGGCCGCTATCGCGGCCAGACCCAGAAGTGGTTCCTGTTGCGTTTCGAGGGCGAGGACTCGGAAATCGACATCGAGCGCCCCGCCGGCGGCGCCCATCCGCCCGAATTCAGCGCCTGGAGATGGGAGCGCCTGGAGGCGCTGCCGGACCTCGTCGTTCCCTTCAAGCGGCGTGTCTACGAACAGGTCGTCGCCCTCTTCGCGCCGCTGGCGCGGCCGGCCTAGCTTCGCGCCCGCCGCGCCCGCTGCGGCCGGTTAGGGTTTCACGGCTAGGAACCGCAGCGGCTCGGCCGGCTCGAACTTGGCCGCGGCGTTGCCGGCATAGACCTTGCCGCCGGTCAGCGTCAGCTTGCGGACGGGCGCCCCTTCTTTCAGATCGAGATCGGCCAGCGGAACCCAAAAGGCGTTGGGGCTCGTCGCCGAATCGAAGAAATAGACCTTGTCTTTCTGGTCGGAGACCGTTCTCCAGATGGTCGAGGAGGCGTATGCGCCGCCGGGCAGCTCGTAGCCGAACGGCGTGCCGACGCTGCGCATCACCGACAGGACGCCGGCCGCCGCCTGATTGGCGTAGGAGCGTTCGGGGACCGAGGCGATGAACTTGGGCGCGACGGCCTTGGGCAGCAACTTGATGAAATACGACGCCCGCGCGAAACGATCGGCCGCCCGGGTGGTGCCGGGGAGGAAGGCCACGCCGCCGATCTCTTCCCAATAGGCGCTGATCGCCAGTTGTCTGTCGAACGTCGGATCGTTGGTCATCACCTGATATTGCCGGCCGTGGTGGATGACGAGCTTGCCGTCGATGTATTCGAAGATCGCCGAATCGCCCGTGGCGTCGGAGATCGACAGATGCGTCTGGGCGACAATGCCGTTCGGCAATGTCAACGTCACGAGCCGGAACGGTTCGGCCTGCAGCGCCTGGACGGCCTCGTCCACCGTCGCGAAGTTGTCGAGCGCGTATTGCGCCCACAGGCTCATCGACAGCGGCGGCTTGCCGTTGAGCTGACCGTAGTTCGAAGCCGCCAAAAACAGCGTGTTGGCGACGAGGCCGCGCTCGTTCATGCCGTCCAAGGTTCCCTCCTCGTATACCGACGCCGCCACGCTGCCGTATTTCGACGTCCAGGTCGGGCTGTTCGGGCCGGCCGCCCCGTCGCGCTTAACGCCGCGGGGGAACGCCCACAGATTGGTGCGCATGTCCTCGTTCCAATCCGTGCTTCGGCCGGTGATGACGACGCCGTCGGAGCCGATGTAGACGACGCGCGTGCACGCTTCCGCCGCGAGCGGCTGCGCCAGCAGGCCGAGGCAGACGACGGCCGCGCCCACAACACCGATCGATCTCTTATCTCTGAACATGGCGATTCTCCGCGCGTCGCTCCGACAGTCGACGCGTCCGGATTGGGCGCGTCTCCGAAGCGAGCTTCCCGCACGGTATGCTCGTAGAATGTTGTAGATCTCTTAACGTGGCAATAGAGCGCGGAATCGCCGACAATTTCATCAGATTTGAATTAAACTATACTATCTCCGGCAGGTCGACACGACGCGGATTGGCTCCCCATCGAGACTTTTCGCTGGCGGAGGGAGCGGCCGTGTTTGGCCGCAAGGCGGGCATGGCTGGTCTCGCCGGTCATCTGAGCGGCGCGTCTACGACGGGCCGCCACCCTGTTCGCGCCGCTGGCGCGGGCGACGCCCGCCTGAAAGTCGATCGGCGTCAGCGACCCGCCTGGATGCCCTCGACCGCCTGCGCCATCGCTTGGTCCATCTTGCGTCGGATGCGGTGCGCGGAGATCTCGACCCCGCCGCGCGCAAGCTCCCCGCGCAGCTCCGCGGCGAGCGTCTCGTCGTCGCCCCGCCCGATTTGCGCTTGGACCAGCGCGTCGGCGCGGGCCTTCGCCGCATCCCCTTCGTAGCCAAGCAGTTGGGCGGCCCACAGACCGACCAACTTGTTTCGCCTCGCCAGAGCTTTGAATCGCACTTCCTCGCTGATGACGAACCGTTTCTCGAAGCACTCTGCTCGTTGTTCGAACACGCCGCGCATGTCAACCTCCCGACCCTGTGCGTCGCGCTCTGTTGCGCCAACTTCATTATCTCATCTAGAGTCGGTCCGGCGCAACTACAAGCCCTCTTTCCCCATCGATACGCCCGATAATATTCGCGCGTCGCGCCGACGTCGGGCGGTTCGACCAATGGCGCGTCGGCCAGGCCGCCTTTGCCGCGTCACGCCAGACAGGCGTGCGCGAGTTTCTGAAACGCGCGCGCGCGGTGCGAGAGCGCCGGCGACCCGTCGGCGGGCGCGCCATGCTTTTCGCGCGCGCTCATTTCGCCGAAGCTACGCGCATGACCTCGAGGAATGAAGATCGGATCGTAGCCGAAACCCGCCGTCCCGCGCGGGGGAAAGACCAGCCGGCCGTCGACCCGGCCCTCGAACGCCTCGATGTGGCCGTCGGGCCAGGCGAGCGCCAGGACGCTGACGAAATGCGCGCGCCACGGCGGCGGCGCGCGGCAGCTTTTCAGCTCGCGTTCGATGCGCGCCATGGCGACGGAAAAGTCGCGCTCCTCGCCCGCCCATCGCGCCGAACGGACGCCCGGCGCGTCGTCGAGCGCCGCGACGCATAGGCCGGAATCGTCGGCGAGGGCGGGAAGCGCGGCGGCGCGCGCGCCCGCGCTCGCCTTTAGCGCGGCGTTGGCGGCGAAGCTGTCGCCGACCTCCTCGGGCTCGACGAGGCCGAGATCCCCCGCGCCGACGACGTCGACGCCGAAGGGAGCGAGCAGGTCGCGAATCTCCGCGAGCTTGCCCTTGTTGTGGGTCGCCGCGACCAGCCGGCCGACGAGGCGGCGATGGGCGCGCACGAGCGCTTCGTTCACGGCGCGACGACCTTGTAGCGTTGGCCGGGGATGAGCGGCTCGGCGCGCTCGAAGCCGTTGAGAACCAGAAACTGGCCGAGCGCGCGCTCCTCGAACGGCATTCGCCGAGCCAACGTCTCGGCGGTGTCGCCCGCCTGCGCCTCGACAATCTGCAAGCGCAGCGCTCGCGCCTCGGCCGCCTCCTCGGGGCTCAGGCGACGGAACGAATCGATGGCGGCGCGAAAGCGCGCGTCGACCGCCGGGGTCAGACTGTGCGCGGCGAAGATCAGGCGAAAGACGCGGCCATCGAGCCGAACGGCGCCGAGGCGGAAGCTCCATTGTTCGCCCTGCGCGACCGCGGTCGCCTTGGCGAGGTCGCCCCCGGCGATGGTTTCGACCGGGCCGGTCTTGACGCCGTCGATCCAACCCGAGGCGAGCGCGCTCTCCAGCGTGGTCGAGTCGTTCAGCGCGATGCTGTCGAGCCGCAACGCCTGCGCGCCGCCCTCGCCGACGCCAATCAGCGCCGCCGCTTGGTTTTCCATGGCGAAGCCTGGCGGCGCGGTGAACGCGAAGCCGAGCTTGGGATGCAAGAAGCGCTCGCCGCGGACCAGCCCCTGAGTCGGATCGTCGCCATAGGCGATGCCGTCGATCGCGCTCAAATAGGCGTCGCGGGCGGTCTCCCCGACCCCCGGCGCGCCGAACTGACGCGCTTCGACGATCGCCTGCGCGACGCGCTCCGGCGTCGAGGGGTGGGTCGCCATCATATCGGGCTTGTCGGCGTCGCCCAGCCCGATCAGCGAGGCGCGCAACGCGCTCCAGCGCCCCAGCGAAGTCAGGAAGCGAGAGGCGGCGTAAGGGTCGTAGCCGGCCTTGGCGATATCGCCGATGCCGATCTTGTCGGCCTCGAACTCCTGCTGGCGCGAGAAACGCGCGATCGACAATTTCATCCGCGTCTCGACCTCCTCGCCTTCGCCAGGGCGATCGAGAACCTGGGCGGAAACGCGAGTGAACAACGCGGCGGTTTTTTCCAGTTCGGCGCGCTGGGCGGCGTGGTGGGCGGTCACGTGAGCGATTTCGTGCGCCATCACCGCGGCCACTTCCGATCCGTCGTTGGCCAGCGCGAGCAGGCCGCGGGTGACGAAAATGTCGCCCGAGGGAAGAGCGAAGGCGTTGACCACGGGCGAGTCGAGGATGGTCACGCGATACGGCTCGGACGGCGTCTGGCTCGCCGGGGCCAGACGCGCCAGCATGTCGTTGAGAAAGCGTTCGGCCGCCGGCGCGCTGTATTCGCCGCCGAAGGCGTCGATCAGGCGCTTGCGCTCGGGATTGGCGAGCGCGCCGCCGGTGGTCTGCGGCGCCGCGGCCGGCGCGATCCCGCCAGCCGAGGGACCCGGCGGCGCTTCGATTGCGGCGCAGCCGGCCGCCAGCAACGCCGCCGCGACGGCGGCGACCGCCGCGGCCTGGCGCACGCGGGCGCCAAGGCCCGACGCGACGGGCCCTCGTCTTGTTTCGCCCACAGCCCTATTCATCCGCCCGGATCGCCTCTTGCTTGCCTTCCGCTCGGCCCAGACGCTCGATCATGAGCGGCTCGGCGACCTCCACTCTCGGGCCGAAGCGGTCGTCGAGCACGCCCCGCGCTCGAATTCTCTCGCCCGCCAGGGCGCCGAGCGGCGCGCCGGCTCTCGCAAACGCCGCCTGCAATTTCTGTGCGACGACGATGGTCAATTCGTCGCGCCGGCCGAAATCAAGATAGAGCCGCGAGCGCCCGACGCCAACCCTGCGCACGACGCCCTCGACGACGACGAAGCGCCCGTCGTCGCCGGCGAGTTCTTCGGCGTCCTCGGCCCCGAGGATGGAATAGTCGGGATCATCCCACACGCCAAGCCCCGCGGCGCGCGCTTTAGCCTCGGCGGCCAGCCGTTCGCCGACGCAGCCGCGCGTCTCGAATTCCGGCCTGACGCGGGCGAAGCCCGCCGAAAGCAGCGCCAAAGCGGCGGACGACGTCGCGCCGCCGGAGGGCTCGGCAAGGTTGAAATCGGCGAGAATCCGCCCCCAGCGATCGGGTTTCGGCGCGAAGGCGACAAGCTCGGCCTCGCGGCCGGCCAGGCGGCCCGCGAGGAACAGCCGCGCGTTCGCCGCCGTCTCGGCCGCGCCGCGCCCGAAAACGGGAACGTCGAGACCGGCCAGGCGCGCCAGCCGACCGTCCGCGAGGCGAATCTCCAGCCGCTCGGTCACTTCGGCGATCTTCGCCGTCCCCGCCGCGGCGCCGCAAGTCGCCGAAGCCGGCCCGGCGAAGGCGAAGGCGAGCGCGAGAGCCAGGGCCGAGCCGGCGCCGAGCCGATCACGCCAAATCACGGGGTGCGCGAGCGAACTTTTCATGCTAGAGGCGCTTTGCCGTCGAGGACAAAACGGTTTTTAGCGGCTTTCTTCCGCGCCGTCATGACGAATGCGGCGCGGAGGACGAAATGACGGTTCAGCGCGGGGTTTGCGCCGAGCGCGAACGCCAGGGGTCCCGGTAGCTCAGCAGGATAGAGCACAGGTTTCCTAAACCTGGGGTCAGGGGTTCGATTCCCTTCCGGGACGCCATTTCCTCAAGCGGCGGGCGCCGCGAAGATCCTCAATTCGGAACGGGCCGAGCTTCGCGGCTCGCGCATCGCCGGAATTTCCAGGACGAATGCGCCGAGCTCGCGGACGAGCGCTTAGAAAACCTCGGCCGGATGTTTCTGCGGCGCTTGCGCGACGGCCCCCGCCGTTCAGCTAAGGTTCAACATCTCCTCCGCATAGAAGCGCCGTCGTCGTCCTCGCGGAATTCGACGTTCCCGAGGCAACCCGAAAGGAATCACGATGCGCAATATCGCTGCTTTCGCTCTCGCCGTAGGACTGGGACTGGCTACGGTCTCCGCCCAAGCGATGCCGTTTTCGTCGACGGCCGTCGCTGGCCCCTCGGCGATCGCCAAAGTCGCTTACGGCTGCGGACCCGGCATGACGCGTGGGCCATACGGCCATTGCCGGCCGATGTTCACCTGTCCTCCGGGCTGGCATCCCGGTCCGTATGGCTTCCACTGCTTCCGCAATCATTGGTGATCGGCTTCGGCCGGCGGAGGGGCGCGGCGGTTCGCCTCGCCTCTCCGCGAGGAAACGGTTCAAACGTTATGTCGCGCGGCGCTGTAACGCCGCGGCCTCGGCCGCGGCCGGGTCATAGGCGAGGATCGGCGCCAGCCAGCGCTCGACTTCGCGAAGCGCCAGCCCCTTGCGCGCGGCGTAGTCCTCGACTTGATCGCGTTCGACTTTCGCGACGCCGAAGTAATGCGCCTCGGGGTGGGCGAAGTAGAGGCCGCTGACCGAGGCGGCGGGCCACATGGCGAAACTCTCGGTGAGCCTGACGCCGATCCGCGCCTCCGCGTCGAGCAGGCGGAAGAGCGTCGCCTTTTCCGTATGGTCGGGCGCAGCGGGATAGCCGGGCGCCGGGCGGATGCCGCGATAGGGCTCAGCGATCAACTCGTCGGGCGCGAACGCTTCCTCGGGCGCGTAGCCCCAGAGTTCGCGACGCACGCGCGCGTGCAGCGCCTCGGCCAAGGCTTCGGCGAAGCGGTCGGCGAGCGCCTTGGTGAGGATCGAGGAATAATCGTCGTTGGCGAGCGCGAAGCGCTTGGCGATCGCCTCCTCCTCGTGGCCGCTCGTCACCACGAAGGCGCCGACGTAGTCGGGTTTGCCGCTGTCGATCGGCGCGACGAAATCGGCCAGCGCGAGGTTGGGTCGCCCGTCGCGCCGCGTCAATTGCTGGCGCAGGGTGAACAGCGTCTCCAGGATCGCCCGGCGGTTCTCGTCGACGAACAGGCGGATGTCGTCGTCGACGCGCCCGGCGGGCCAGAAGCCGACGACCGCCTTGGGCGCGAACCATTTCTCCGCGATGATGCGCTTCAGCATCGCCTGCGCGTCGTCGAACAATTGCCGCGCCGCCGCGCCCTGTTTCTCGTCGTCGAGAATGGCGGGATAGCGGCCTTTCAGCTCCCAGGCCTGGAAGAACGGCGTCCAGTCGATGTAGCGAGCGAGGTCGGCAAGGCTCCAGTCGTCGATGACGCGCGCGCCGAGGAAGCTCGGCTTCGGCGGCTGGTAGGACGACCAGTCGAGCTTCAGCGCGTTGGCGCGCGCCTTGCCGAGCGGCAGGCGCGCCTTGTCGGCTTCGCCGCGCGCATGGGCGTCGGCGATCCTGCGATATTCGGCGCGCACCGAGTCGACGTAGGCGACCTTGGTCTCCGGCGACAAAAGCGCGCCGACGACGCCTACGGCGCGGCTGGCGTCATTGACGTGGACCGCCTGGCCGCGCGCGTATTTCGGGTGGATCTTCACCGCCGTGTGCACGCGGCTGGTGGTCGCGCCGCCGATCAAGAGCGGTAGGTCGAAACCCTCGCGCTCCATCTCCGCCGCGACAAACGCCATCTCATCGAGCGAAGGCGTGATCAGGCCGGAAAGGCCGATGACGTCGACGTTCTGTTCGCGCGCCACGGCGAGGATCTTCGAGGCCGGCGTCATCACGCCGAGATCGATGATCTCGTAATTGTTGCAGGCGAGCACGACGCCGACGATGTTCTTGCCGATGTCGTGCACGTCGCCCTTGACGGTCGCCATCAGGATCTTGCCGGCGCTCTGGCGGCCTTCGCCGCC
>JBEKBD010000029.1:0-25372 GCA_050015575.1 Roseiarcus sp.
AGACCGTCTTCCACGACCTCGACGTCGTTTATCCCGGCCGCATCGTCAACAAGACCAACGGCATCACCTTTCGCCGCTGGCTGATCGAGTGCAATCCGCCGCTGACCAAGATCCTGACCGCCTCGGTCGGGGAAAAGGCGCTCGAGGACGCCGACGCGCTGCGCGGCCTGGCCCGTTTCGCCGACGATTCGGCGATGCAGGAACAGATCGCGCTCGCCCGCCGCGCCAACAAGGTCGCGCTCGCGCGCTATGTCGCGGAAACAATCGGCCAGCGCATCGATTCCGACTCGCTGTTCGACGTTCAGATCAAGCGCATCCACGAATACAAGCGTCAGTTGCTCAACATCCTGGAAACGATCGGCCGCTACAACACCATCCGCTCCAACCCGACGATCGACTTCGCGCCGCGGGTGAAGATCTTCGCCGGCAAAGCGGCGGCGAGCTATGCCCAGGCCAAGCTGATCATCAAACTCGCCATCGACGTCGCGCGCGTCGTCAACGCCGATCCGACGGTGCGCGGACTGCTCAAGGTGGTGTTCCTGCCCAATTACAACGTCTCCCTGGCGGAGACGATCATTCCGGCGGCCGATCTGTCCGAACAGATTTCCACCGCCGGCATGGAGGCCTCGGGCACCGGCAACATGAAGATGGCGCTGAACGGCGCGCTCACCGTCGGCACGCTCGACGGCGCCAACGTGGAGATGAAGGCTCTGGTCGGCGACGACAACATCTTCATCTTCGGCCTCACCGCCGCCGAAGTGGAAGCGTCGCGGGCGCTCGGCATCGACTCCAGCGCGCGGATCGCCGCCTCGCCGATTCTGCGCGAGGCCCTCGACGAGATCGCCTCCGGCATTTTCGCCGCCGACGACCGCACGCGCTACCGCGGCCTGGTGGACGCCTTGACGCACCACGACTACTTCATGGTCTGCGCCGATTTCGACGCCTATTGGGCCGCCCAAATGGCGATCGACGAGGCCTGGCGCAACCGCAAGAAGTGGTGGCGCGCGAGCATCCTCAACACCGCCAACGTCGGCTGGTTCTCGTCGGACCGCACGATCGCCGAATACGCCAAGGACATCTGGAACGCTCCGTTCCGCCCGCTGGCCTGAAAGGGAGAGCCGAATGCCGGAGAACTGGCGGGCGAAAGAGCGAGACATCGACGCCATCGCCGCCGCTCGACAAGCCGATCCTTTCGCGGTCCTCGGGCCGCATCTCACCGACCAAGGCTGGGCGATCCGCGCCTTCGTCCCCGACGCGCTCGGGGTGCGCGCGATCACGCGCGAGGGCGCGACCATCGCCGAACTCGAGCGCCGCAAGGACGATTTCTTCGAGGCGTTGGTCCCGCAAGCCGCCGAGCGCCCGACCTACCGCATCGAGGTCCGGCGCCAGGACGGCGTCGACTCCTACGACGACCCCTACGCGTTCGGCCCGGCGCTGGGGCCGCTCGACGATTATCTGCTGGTCGAGGGCTCGCACAAGCAGCTCTACCGGCGTCTCGGCGCGCAGATCGGCCGCCACGAGGGCGTCGACGGCGTCGTTTTCGCGGTGTGGGCGCCCAACGCCTCGCGCGTTTCGGTGGTCGGCGATTTCAATCAGTGGGATGGGCGGCGCTGCCAGATGCGCAAGCGCATCGACAGCGGCCTATGGGAGATCTTCGTCCCTCGCTTGCGCGCCGGCGCGGTCTACAAGTACGAAATCGTTTCGGCCGACGGCGCGCTGCAGCCGCTGAAGGCCGACCCGTTCGGCTTCGAAGCGGAAATGCGGCCCTCGACCGCCTCGATCGTCGCCGACACCGCGGACTTTTCCTGGACCGACGCCGACTATCTCGCGCGACGCCGGCGCGGCGAAGCGCGACGCCGGCCGATTTCGATCTTCGAGGTCCATCTCGGCTCCTGGCGGCGCAGCGAAGACAATCGCTTCCTGAGCTACGACGAACTCGCGGATCAATTGATCCCTTACGCCGTCGATCTCGGCTTCACCCATCTCGAGCTGCTGCCGATCACCGAGCATCCGCTCGACGCGTCGTGGGGCTATCAGCCGATCGGGTTGTTCGCGCCGACCCGGCGCTTCGGCGAGCCGGAAGCGTTCGCGCGGTTCGTCGATCGGGCCCATGCGGCGGGGCTCGGCGTGATCCTCGACTGGGTGCCGGCGCATTTTCCCACCGACGCGCACGGCCTGGCGCATTTCGACGGCGGCCCGCTCTACGAAAACGCCGATCCGCGCAAAGGCTACGCTCCCGATTGGGGCACCGCGATCTACGATTTCGGCCGCAGGGAAGTCGCCAATTTCCTCTACGCCAGCGCGCTCTATTGGATCGACCGCTACCACGTCGACGGCCTGCGCGTCGACGCGGTCGCCTCGATGCTCTATCTCGATTATTCCCGCAAGCCGGGCGAATGGTCGCCCAACGCCGAAGGCGGCAACGAGAACCGCGACGCGATCGCGTTCCTCAAGCGCGCCAACGAGCTGGTCTACGGCTTGTTCCCCGGCGCGACGACGATCGCCGAGGAATCGACCGCCTTCGCCGGCGTGTCGACGCCGACCAATTTCGGCGGCCTCGGCTTCGGCTTCAAGTGGAACATGGGGTGGATGCACGACACGCTCGACTACATGTCGCGCGACCCGATCTATCGACGCTGGAGCCACGACCGCATGACGTTCGCCCTGCTCTACGCGTTCTCGGAGAATTTCATCCTGCCGATATCGCACGACGAGGTCGTCCACGGCAAAGGCTCGCTGGTGGGCAGGATGCCGGGCGACGAGTGGCAGCGCTTCGCCAACGCGCGCGCCTATTACGGCTTCATGTGGGGCCATCCCGGCAAGAAGCTGTTGTTCATGGGCCAGGAATTCGGCCAGACCAGCGAATGGAATTGCGACGAGGCCTTGCCCTGGTGGCTGCTGGAATTCTGGCCGCATCGGGGGCTCCAGGCGCTGGTGCGCGATCTCAATCGGCTCTATCGCGAAACGCCCGCCCTCTACGCGCGCGATTGCGAAGCCGAGGGTTTTCGCTGGCTCGTCGTCGACGACTACGACCAGTCCGTGCTGGCGTTCCTGCGCGTCGGCGGCGAAGGCGACGCGCCGGTCGCGGTGGTCAGCAACTTCACGCCCGAGCCGCGCTACGACTACCGCATCGGCTTGCCCTGCGCCGGGCGCTGGCGCGAGGCGCTCAACACCGACGCCGGGCTCTACGGCGGCTCGAACGTCGGCAACCTCGGCGGGACGATCGCCGAGGCGCGGCCCTCGCACGGACTGGACGCGTCGGCCGCGCTGACGTTGCCGCCGCTGGCGACGGTGTTTCTCCAATACGAGGCGCCGTGAACCGCCATTGCGCGACAGGACGCGAATCCGAGCCCAGGAACTTCGGGAGAGAGCGATGAATGCCGGGGACGCAATGAGGGTTACGCCGCCCGCCCCGCCCTTTGCGCGCCACGCGATGGCCTATGTGTTGGCGGGAGGGCGCGGCAGCCGGCTGCTGGAGCTGACCGACCGGCGCGCCAAACCCGCCGTCTATTTCGGCGGCAAGTCCCGCATCATCGATTTCGCCTTGTCGAACGCGCTCAACTCGGGCATCCGCCGCATCGCCGTGGCCACCCAATACAAGGCCCACAGTCTGATCCGGCACTTGCAGCGCGGCTGGAACTTCTTCCGTCCCGAGCGCAACGAGAGCTTCGACATTTTGCCGGCCTCGCAACGCGTCTCCGAAACCATGTGGTATCTCGGCACCGCCGACGCCGTCTACCAGAACATCGACATCATCGAGGGCTACGCGCCGCGATACATGGTGGTTCTCGCCGGCGATCATATCTACAAGATGGACTATGAGAAAATGCTGCAACAGCACGTCGAGTCGAAAGCCGACGTGACCGTGGGATGCGTGGAAGTCCCGCTCGACGAGGCCAAGAGCTTCGGCGTCATCGTCGTCGACGAGAGCGACACGATCCTCTCCTTCCTCGAAAAACCCGAGGCGCCGCCGCCGATGCCCGGCAAGCCGGACGCGGCGCTGTGCAGCATGGGCATCTACGTCTTCGACACCAAATTCCTGATCGAAGAGCTCAAGCGCGACGCCGCCGATCCCCATTCGTCGCGCGATTTCGGCCGGGACCTCATTCCCTACATCGCCGCCAACGGCAAGGCGGTCGCGCACCACTTCTCGCGCTCCTGCGTCGCCGCCAGCCAGGACTCGCCGATCTACTGGCGCGACGTCGGCACGCTCGACGCCTATTGGGAGGCCAACATCGACCTGACCGACATCCTGCCCGATCTCGATCTCTACGACCGCGCCTGGCCGATCTGGACCTACGGCGAGATCACGCCGCCGGCCAAATTCGTCCATGACGCCGACGGCCGCCGCGGCGTCGCGATTTCTTCGCTGGTCTCCGGCGGCTGCATCGTCTCCGGCGCGGCGATCTCGCGTTCGCTGCTGTCGACCGGCGTCCGCGTGCATTCCTATTCGACGATCCACGAGGCGGTCGTCCTCCCCTACGGGCAGATCGGCCGCGGCGCCCGCCTGAGAAAGGTGGTGATCGATGCGGAGGTCGTCATCCCCGACGGCTTGGTCGTCGGCGAAGATCCCCAACTCGACGCCAAGCGGTTCCGGCGCACGGAGAACGGCGTCACGCTGATCACCCAGCCGATGCTCGACAAGCTCGCCTCATGAGCGCGCTGGCCGTTCTCGCGATCGCCTCGGAAATCTACCCGCTGATCAAGACCGGCGGGCTGGCCGACGTCGCCGGCGCCCTGCCCGGCGCGCTGGCGCGCGAAGACGTCGCGGCGCGCACGCTGACGCCGGGCTATCCCGCGATCCTGGCCAAGCTCGAAGCGGGCGAGCCGGCGCACGCCTACGCCGATCTGTTCGGCGGCCCGGCGCGAGTTCTCGCCGGCAAGGCGGGCGGCCTCGACCTCTTCGTCCTCGACGCGCCGCATCTTTTCGACCGCCCGGGAAATCCCTATCTCGGCCCTGACGGCCTCGATTGGCCCGACAACGCGCTGCGATTCGCTGCGCTGGCGCGCGTCGGCGCGGACATCGGCAAAGGCGCGCTCCCCGGCTTCGCGCCAAAAATCGTCCACGCCCACGACTGGCAGGCGGCGCTCGCGCCGGCCTATCTCCACTACGACGGCGGCGCGCGGCCGGCCGTCGTGCTCACCGTTCACAACCTCGCCTTTCAAGGCCATTACCCCGCGGCGGTGTTCGGCCGGCTCGGCCTGCCCGCGCGCGCCATGGCGATCGACGGCGTCGAGTATTTCGACGGCGTCGGGTTCCTCAAGGCCGGCCTGCAGTTCGCCGACCGCATCGTCACGGTGTCGCCGACCTATGCGCGCGAGATCATGACGCCGGCGTTCGGCATGGCGCTGGACGGCCTGCTGCGCGCGCGCGCCGACGTCGTCGAGGGCGTCGTCAACGGCATCGACGACTTGGTGTGGAACCCCGCCACCGACCCCAATCTCGCCCACAACTACAGCGCGCTGCGCATCGAGCTGCGCCCGTACAACAAAGCCGCGTTGCAGCAGCGGTTCGGCCTGACGACCCGCTTCGACGCGCCTCTCTTCGGCGTGGTCTCGCGCCTGACCGGCCAAAAGGGCCTCGACTTGCTGCTCGCCGCGCTGCCCGATCTCGTCGCCCGCGGCGCGCAACTCGCGTTGCTCGGCTCCGGGGACAAGGCGATCGAGGACGGCTTCGCCGCCGCGGCGCTCGCTCACAAAGGCGCGGTCGCCTGCGCGTTCGCCTATGACGAAGCGCTCGCGCATCTCATGCAGGCCGGCGCCGATTTCATGGTCGTGCCCTCGCGCTTCGAGCCCTGCGGGCTCACCCAGCTCTGCGCCCTGCGCTACGGCGCGACCCCGATCGTCGCCCGCGTCGGCGGGCTCGCCGACACGATCATCGACGCCAACGACGCCGCGATCGGCGCCGGCGTCGCCACCGGCGTGCAGTTCTCGCCCCCCGACGCGCCGGCGCTTCGCCACGCGCTCGAGCGGGCGCTCGGCTTCTACGGCGACGTCGCGACGATGCGGCGCCTGCGGCTCAACGGCATGCGCGCCGACGTCTCCTGGCGCGGCCCGGCCAAGCGCTACGCCGCGATCTATCGCACGCTGGCGAAGGAGGCGCCATGAGCGGCGCGAACGACGCGGCCGCGCCGCTCGGCGTCGCGCCGACCACGCGCGGCGTCGACGTCGCGGTCTTTTCCGCGCACGCCAGCGCCGTTTACTTCTGCCTCTACGACGAGACCGGCGAGCGCGAGACGGCGCGCGTGCGGCTCAGCCGCGACGCCGACGGCGTTCACCGCGCCTCGATCGACGGCGTCGGCGCGGGCGCGCGCTACGGCCTGCGCGCCGACGGCTCGTTCGACCCGCTGCGCGGCGATCGCTTCGACCTCTCCAAGCTGCTCGCCGACCCCTACGCCGTCGCGTTCGACCGGCCCTTCCGCCTGCATCCCTCGATGTTCGAATTCGGCGTCGACAGCGGGCCGTTCGCGCCGAAGGCGATCGCGCTGTCGCCCCAGCCGGGCGAGCCCGGCCGGCTGCGCGTCCCTTGGGAGCGCACGATCGTCTACGAAGCGAACCTGCGCGGCCTGACCAAGCTGCGGCCCGACGTTCCCGAGGCGGCGCGCGGCGGTTTCGCCGGCCTCGCGCACCCCAACGTGATCGCGCACTTCAGCGCGCTCGGCGTCACGACGATCGAGATCATGCCTGCCGACGCCTTCGTCGACGAGCGCCATCTGCCGGCGCTCGGCCTCGCCAACGCCTGGGGCTACAATCCCGTCGTGCTCGGCGCGCCCGACCCGCGGCTCGCGCCGGGCGGCTGGGCGGAGGTGCGCGCGGCGACCGACGCCCTGCACGCCGCCGGGATGGAGGCGATCCTCGACGTCGTCCTCAACCACAACGGCGAGAGCGACGAGTTCGGGCCGACTTTGTCGTTTCGCGGCCTCGACAACGCCGCCTACTTTCGCCTCGCGCCCGACGACCCCGCGCGCTACGTCAACGACGCGGGCTGCGGCAATTGCCTCGCGCTCGATTCTCCCGTCGTCGCGCGCATGGCGGTGGCGGCGCTGCGGCGCTGGATGGTCTTCGGCGGCGTCGACGGCTTCCGCTTCGACCTCGCCGTGGCGCTCGGGCGGCGCGCTCGAGGCTTCGATCCGCACGCGCCGTTCTTTGCGGCGATCGCCGACGATCCGATCTTGAGCCGCGCCAAGTTGATCGCCGAGCCCTGGGACGTCGGCCCGGACGGCTATCGCCTCGGCGCCTTCCCCGTGAGCTGGGGCGAATGGAACGACCGCTTCCGCGACGCGGCGCGCCGCTTCTGGCGCGGCGACGGGCGGATGCGCGGCGAACTGGCGACGCGTCTGGCCGGTTCGCGCGACGTTTTCGGCGGCGCGCCCTCGCCGGCGAGAAGCGTCAACTTCGTCGCCGCGCACGACGGCTTCACCCTCGCCGATCTCGTCGCCTACGCCCACAAGCACAACGAAGCCAACGGCGAACACAATCGCGACGGCGCGAACGACAATCTCTCGTGGAACCATGGCGTCGAGGGCCCCTGCGACGACGCCGCGGTCCAGGCGGCGCGCGCGCGCGACGTGCGCAATCTGCTCGCGCTGCCGTTGCTGGCGCGGGGAACGCCGATGGTGACGATGGGCTCGGAACTCGGCCACAGCCAACACGGCAACAACAACGCCTACGCCCAGGACAACGCGCTCTCCTGGATCGACTGGCGCCATGCCGACGCGGCGCTGATCGCCTTCGTCGGCCGCCTCGCCAAGGCGCGGCGCGACCATCCCGCGCTCGGCCGCGCGGCCTGGCTGACCGGCCAGCCGTTCGACGACAGCGGCCTGCCCGACGTCGAATGGCGCGACGCCGAGGGGCCGCTGGCCTCGCCCGAGCGCTGGCAGGCGGACGACGGCGACATCTTGGTCGCGGTCCTCGCGGCGCCGGCGCCGGGCGGGGTCGACCGCGTCGCCCTCGCCTTCAACCGCGGCGCGCGCCCCGCCTCGCTGATCCTGCCGCCGCCGAGAGAGGGCAAGGCGTGGCGGACGCTGGTCGATACGAGCGACGATTCGGTCGCCGACGTTTCGTTAGCCATCGCCGACCGCGCCCGCATCGCCGCGCGCGCGACGCTGGTCCTTGCCGAAGCCGACGCGCCGGCCGGCGTGACTCGGCTGCGCCCGCCCGACGCGCGCGAGATCGACGCTCTGGCCGACGCCGCCGGGATTTCCGCCGACTGGTGGGACGTCGCGGGACGGCGCACGGTCGTCTCGCCGGAGACCAAGCTGGCGCTGCTGAGGGCGCTGCGGCTGCCGGTCGGCTCGCGGGCCGAGGCGCGCGAGAGCCTCGCGCGGCTCGTCGACGAGGCCGGCGCGCGCCGCCTGCCGTTCGCGCTGGTCAGGCGGTTCGATCGCGCGCTGTCCGCTCCCGTGCGCGCCGACCCGGCCGCGCCCGAGCGCCCGATCGAGCCGACTGTCGTCGCCGAGGACGGACAGGCGTTCGTCTGGCGCGCCGCCGCGAGCGAGCCGCGACGCCGCCAGCTCGCCGACGGCCGCACGATCGTAGAGCGCGAGATCGCGCTGCCGGAACTGCCGATCGGCCGGCATCGGCTCATCGTCGACGGCGTCGAATGCGCGCTGACCGTCGCGCCGCCCGAGGCCTACGGCGCAAGGGGCGCGCTGCGCCGGCGCTTCGGCCTCGCCGCCCAGCTCTACGCCCTGCGCCGCGCTACGGGCGATCAGGGGATCGGCGATCTGACCGCGCTCGGCCTCGCCGGCGAATTGGCCGGCCGCGCCGGCGCCGCCTTTTTCGGCGTCAATCCGCTGCACGCGATGTTCGAGTCGAGCCGCACGCGCTGCAGCCCCTACCACCCCTCCGACCGACGCTTTATCGATCCCATTCACATCGACGTTCTCGACGACGCAGATCTGCCGCGCGACGGCGCGATCGACGCCGCGGCGAGCCTGGCTGCGGTCGATTACCAGGCGGTGTGGGCGATCAAGCGCGCGGCGCTGCAAGCGCGCTTTTCCGCCTTCGAGCGCGCGCGCATCGCTCGCCCCGACGACCCGCTCGTCGCCGACCATGCGCGCTTCGTCGGCGAAGGCGGCGAGGCGTTGCGGCGTTTCGCGATCTTTCAGGCGATCGCGGAGGAACGCCTGGGCGAGGACTGGCGCCGCTGGCCGCAGGCGCTGCGCGACGGCGAGCCGAAGGCGCTGGAAGACAAGGCGCGCGAGCGCGCCGACGCGGTCGATTTCGCCCTGTTCGCGCAATGGCTCGCCGACCGGCAGCTCGCCGGCGCGGCGGCGCGCGCCAAGGCCGCCGGGCTCGACATCGGGCTCTACCGCGACCTCGCCGTCGGCGCGGCGCCCGACGGCGCGGAGAGTTGGGCGCGCGCGCGCGAACTCGCGCAGGGCGTCAGCGTCGGCGCGCCGCCCGACCCGTTCTCGGCGCAGGGGCAGGTGTGGAACGTCCCGCCCCCCGACCCGATCGCCTCGGCGCGCGACGGCTGGCGCGGCTTCTCGGCGCTGCTCGCCGCCAACATGCGCAGCGCCGGCATGCTGCGCATCGATCACGCGATGGGCCTGACGCGCCTGTTCGTCGTGCCCGACGGCGCCAAGCCGGCCGAAGGCGCCTACCTCTCGTATCCTCTCGACGATCTCCTGGGCCACATCGCGCTGGAGAGCCAGCGCAGCGCCTGCATGGTCGTCGGCGAGGACCTCGGCACCGTGCCCGAGGGCTTTCGCGACGCGCTGGCGCGCGCCGACGTCCTCGGCATGCGGGTGCTGTGGTTCGAACGGCGCGGCGCCGATTTCGTCGAGCCCGCCGCCTATCCCGCGCTGTCGATCGCCTGCGTGGCGACGCACGACTTGCCGACGCTGGCGGGCTGGTGGCTGGGCGCCGACATCGCCGAGCGCCTGAGCCTCGGGCTCGTTGGCCTCGAGGAGGCGCAAGCCGAGCTCGCCGAGCGCGCGAGCGAAAAGCGCGCCCTCAAGGCCGCCCTGGTCGGCCTGAGCTTGGTCGACGAAGGAGCGGACCTCGCCGCGCCGATGTCCGACGAATTCGCCGCCGCCGTCCACGCCTTCCTCGCGGGCGCCGGCTCGCTGCTGGCGAGCGCGCAGCTCGACGACCTCGCGGGGGAGCGCAACGCCGCCAACCTGCCCGGCACCGACCGCGAGCGCCCCAACTGGCGCCGCCGATGCGCCCTCGACGTCGAGACGCTGTTCGCCGCCCCGCGCGCGCGGGCGATTCTCGCGGCCCTGGCGGCGCAGCGGCGGTGAAGCGGGAACCGAACGAGGGTGACTCGGAAACAGATTCGCAGCCATTGCAAACGGCGCAGCAACTCAAGGAAGTCCAATGCCAGACCTACAAACAGCCACTTGGTTTCCGGTGCTGACACTTCTTGTCGGTTACTGCACGAAAGCATTCTCCGATTGGCTGCAACATAGGCGTAACCTTGCGCGGGAACGAGAGGCGAGAGAAGCGACAAGAGACGACCAGCGTTTTGAGCGACGTACCAATTTTCAGCGGCAGACACTCTTAGACTTGCAGGAAGTATGTATGCAATTGGCCCGCGCCACCGGAGCGGCAAAGCATCTTGACGATATGGCTTACCGCACGACTGGGAAATGGCAAAAGCAATTACTACCAGCAGAGTTGGATGAGGGATATCGCGTTGCCCAAGCCCGCACGTCGATGCTTTCGGTGCGAGCACGCGACGATACTGTCAGACAGTTGGTCAAGACTCTGAAGGAGCACTCCGCTCAAGTCGGTATTTCAGCAAATCAACAGGATAGCGATCGCGCGATGGCTAATATGGCCGCGGTGCACGACGAATTACAGGAACGCATAGGAGAGATTCTTCGTGAAATTGACGGGGCTGCGGACTAAATGAATCTCATCGAAGGTTCCCGCGCTATCGGAATTAAAGAAATCCGTTAGAATTACGAATAACGGTGACACGCGCACAACTGCAAAAAAAAGTTGCACGAAGGAGGTCAGCGAAGGCGTGCTATGATACAAAAATAGGCGTTTCGTAACGCTACTCCGCAATGGACTCGAGTCCGGCCAAAATGGCTCCTTCAAGCAACCTCCAGCGTCAAATGTCCGACCGTCTCGCTGGCAGGCTTCACTTTGATTTCAATATCATATCCGAGACGATTCAAGCACGTCATCAGCTTGCGCTCGGACAGGTTGGCGAAGTCGCCGCGCAGCATGGCCGATACCTTGGGCTGGGAAACGCCCATGCGTCGGCCGGCCTCTTCTTGCGTCAGATCGAGCCGGCGCAGCGCGCGAGCGATCTCGACCACCAGTCCGGACTTGATCTTGAGCTTCTCGGCGCCCAGCAGGCCAAGGTCGGCAAAGACGTTGCCGGAGCTTATTTCAACCTCGATTCCGTCAACCCATCGGCTTGCCATCTCTCATCTCCTTCGCCACCGCTTCGGCGACCTTCAATCGAGCGTGAATAATGTCCATGTCCTTCTGAGGAGTGGCGATTCCGCTCTTGCTCTTCTTCTGGAAGCAATGCAGGACAAACACGGCTTCCTCAAACTTCACAGTGTAAACGGCGCGATATGTGCCGTCGCCGTCGCTCGCGACAACTTCCAGAACACCGCCGCCGCTAAACCCTTTCAGAATCTTCGTTGCGCCGTGCCGTTCGCCGTGCTGCGCGAAATCCAGGGCATGTCCGAAGAACCGCACCACTCCTGCGGGAAGTGCCATCAAGTCCTTCTTGCTGCTCCCGATCCAGACGAGCGGCTTTTCAGCGTCGGCCATGAGCGGATTATACCTGATAAGGAATAAATCGCAAACCTGATCAGCGGCCGTTGCGGCCGGCACCGCCGCGGCGATCGTCCGCCCCCGCGCGCGAGGGAGATTCTCGCGGCGTTGGCGGCACGGTGGGGGTGAGTGAGGCCGCGATGAACGCGACCCGAAATGAGCGGCGACATCGTCGCGAGAACGAGATGGCGCTCCCCCTCCCACATTTGCCGAACTACGACGGCGCGGCAGCGAAACCGCGACGCGACGCAGTTGATTCACGTCATTGCGCGAAGGCGGCTTTTGACCGCGTGGTTGGACCGCGAAAACGCAGGAGCGTTCGATGCCGATCGGCGACGAGGGTTCGACAGGCAAGGCGACGACGTCGGACGAAGGCAACAATCTCCTGCGGCGCCGAATGAGGCTGCTTGAGCTCGACCCCGCCGCGATCGAACGCGAGTACCCGGAAATCTTCGCCGAACTGCGGCGCCATTGCCTGAGCTGTCGCGATCGGGGGCCCTGCGCGGTCGACTTGCGGCGCGATCCCGAGAGCTTGGTGTGGGAGGCGTATTGCCCGAACTCCGGGACGCTGCTCGGGCTCGTCACGCTCACCGAGGCGAACTCCTGAGGGCGGCCGGGGCGGAAAGGTTCGGACTGCCCCACAGACCCAGCTAAATCACCGACAGACGCAAGCCGCTGCGGCCGCATTGATTGTAGATCATCGCGTCGTAGCGCGTTTCCGACGGACGATAGGTCAAGCCGAGTTCCTTTAACGCGCGGGTCGTCGGGACGCGACGCCCCCCGCGATATTGACCCGCTTCGCCGGCAAAGTCGACCGACGCCGCCCAATGGTGGTGGTCCAGTTTCAAAGACGCACGCCGCCGAAATTGTGCGAGGAGAGCGGGCCAAGAGCGGGGTGCCGGTATGGGCTGTTCCATATCGCTCGCTTATTCCGGAAGCGCCTTGCAATCCTCATCAATGCAATAGTCAAAGTTCGGACAACCGAGCCCAACGAATGGCGGGTTAGATACTGGTGGTCCTGACAGTTGTGCGGTTTGTTCATTAGAGGTGTAGACTTTCTGCTGCACAATACGTTGGCAAAAACTAGTTACCCGAAGTTTAGGAATATTGAGCGCATCAATGTCGATTTTATCTTCATATTTGAAATAGCCAAATACGTATATCAATTTCTTCTCATTGAGCGTGGCCTCAAGGTCGGCATCGGATACTATCGGGCCAATCATGGACGCTGTTTGCCTCGGGCCAATGACCGGAAATTGTTGTGGCGTCTCAAGAAGATCGCATTTATAAGGAAATGGAGTTGGATTATCTCGAATAATTGGCTTACACATATACCACACGCCGTGTATAGCCGGCGTATTGCCAAAGTTCGTCCAATTTATACCAACGTGTTTATGAAGTCCATTGTTGTCTTCAGTAATAGGCTCAGACAAAGAATTAAGCATTACGTAAGGCTTGTTAACTTCTGCATGTGCCTGTTTTGCTATCGCATTTGCGATTTGAGTTTCGCTTACCTGGCTGCTGGAATAGAAGGTGTATGCGCCAACACCTATTAATGTTGCCACACTCACAATGAACTGTGGCCAGTTGGGTATATTCCATTTATTGTGATCGTCGTCCTGCTGATCGGTCATGGGTGGTTTCTCCTTGTAAGCATCCCCTCCGACGGGCGCTACGTACGTGCGGCCCATCGCACGCTACGCACGGTAGTGGGAGCTATTATCATAGCTGTCGAATTCACTTGTTTCAGATAGGGGCTCCGACACGTTGATCCCGTTCTGTCCAAGAACGCCTCAATGTCGCACTGCCCTGAAAGCAAAGATATCACACTATCGCTCGCTGCCAATACCCACCCGATGAATGGTCGCATTGCGCATCGCGCCCGTGCAACCGCGCCGACCCGCCCGGCATCGACCGCGAACGCCCGAACCGGCGCGATGGGCTCGCCCTCCACATCGGCACGCGGTTTTCCGCCCCGCACCCGAAGAAGGTTTTCGCATCGCCGGCGTCCGCCGTTCGCCCGCGCCCTTGCCTTTCGCCCCGCCCTCCTGTATCCCCCGCGCATTCCACAGGCGGATCTTCGCGCGCCCTGCTTCAAGGGTTCGCTCCGGTGGCGGGGAATTCCTCGCCTCATCGATCCGCCGAGGCTCAACCGGAGAGGAACCATTTCATGGCTCTGCCTGAATTCACCATGCGTCAGCTCCTCGAGTCGGGCGCGCATTTCGGCCACCAGTCGCATCGCTGGAACCCCAAGATGGCGCCGTATATCTACGGCGTCCGCAATTCCATCCACATCATTGATCTCGCGCAGACCGTGCCGCTGCTGCACCACGCGTTGAAGACCGTCTCCGACACCGTCGCCAAGGGCGGGCGGGTGCTGTTCGTCGGCACCAAGCGCCAGGCGGCGGCCGAGATCGCCGAGGCCGCCAAGCGCTCGGCGCAATATTTCGTCAATTCCCGCTGGCTCGGCGGCACGCTCACCAACTGGAAGACCATTTCGGCCTCGATTTCGCGGCTGCGCAAGCTCGACGAGATGCTCGGCGAAGGCGCCAAGGGCCTGACCAAGAAGGAGCGTCTGATGCTTTCGCGCGAGCGCGAGAAGCTGGAGAAGGCGCTCGGCGGCATCAAGGACATGGGCGGCGTGCCCGATCTGGTGTTCGTCGTCGACAGCAACAAGGAGGCGCTGGCGATCAAGGAGGCCAACCGGCTCAAGATTCCGGTCATCGCCATCCTCGACACCAACAGCGACCCCGACGGCATCACCCTGCCCGTTCCCGGCAACGACGACGCCAGTCGCGCCATCCAGCTTTATTGCGACCTGGTCGCGCGCGCGGCGATCGACGGCATCTCGCGCAGCCAGGGCGCAGCCGGCGTCGACCTCGGCGCCGCCGAGGCGCCGATCGCCGAGCCGTTGCCCGAACCCGGCGAGCCCGAGGCCTCCGGGGCCGAGCGTTTCGAGCTGCTGACCGCCCCGCGCGGCGCCCCCGACGATCTCGCCAAGCTCGCCGGCGTCGGCCCGCAGATCGTCAAGAAGCTCAACGATCACGGCGTGTTCCATTATTGGCAGATCGCCGCGTTGACCCAGGACGAGGCCGACAAGCTCGACGCCGATCTCAAGTTGAGCGGCCGCGTCGCCAGGGATCGTTGGGTCGATCAGGCGCGCACGCTCACCGCCGCGGCCTGATCGGCCGCAGCACGCGGGCTTCGCCCGCCGCTTCGTTCGATTTCATTCTGGGGAACATCGCCATGGCCACAATCACCGCCGCGCTGGTCAAAGACCTGCGCGAGAAGACCGGCGCCGGCAGGATGGACTGCAAGACCGCGCTCGGCGCGACGGCCGGCGACATCGAGGCGGCGATCGACTGGCTGCGCAAGAAGGGCCTGTCCAAGGCGGCCAAGAAAAGCGGCCGCGTCGCCGCGGAAGGGTTGGTCGGCGTCGCGGTCGAAGCCAATTTCGGCGTCGTCGTCGAAGTGAACTCGGAAACCGATTTCGTCGCCCGCAACGACGACTTCCAGGCGCTGGCGCGCGGCGTCCTCGCGGTCGCGCTCGACAAGGGCGCGGACGTCGACGCGGAGGCGGTCAAGGCCGCCCACTACCCCGGCGGCGGCACCGTCGCCGACGCCATCGCCAACGCCGTCGCCACCATCGGCGAGAACATCGCGCTGCGCCGCGCCCAAGGGCTGCATGTCGCGCACGGCGCCATCGGCAGCTACGTCCACAGCCAGATCGCCGACGGGCTCGGCCGTATCGGCGTTCTCGTCGCGCTCGAATCGACCGGCGCCCACGACGCCTTGGCAGCGTTCGGCCGTCGCGTAGCGATGCACGTCGCCGCCGCCAGCCCGCTCGCGCTCGACCCGCAGGGAATCGATCCGGCGACCATCGCGCGCGAAAAATCGGTGCTGAGGGAAAAGAACGCCGGCAAGCCGCCCCAGGTGCTGGAGAAGATCGTCGAATCGGGGCTCAAGACCTTTTACAAGGAGGTCTGCCTGCTCGATCAGCCTTTCGTCCACGATCCCGCCAAATCGGTCGCCCAGGCGATCAAGGAAGCGGAGAAGACGGTCGGCGCGCCGATCGCGGTTCGCGGCTTCGTCCGCTTCGCGCTCGGCGAAGGCGTCGAAAAGCCGGCCGAACCGGGTTAAGCTGGCGAATCATCCGGGCGGCCCGCGTGGCCGCCCTTTTCGCATCGGCCGGTCGTTTCGATGAGGAGATGAGCCTTGAGCGACAGCCAGCCCGCCAAACCGATGTTCGGCCGCGTCGTCGTCAAGCTGTCGGGCGAAGCGCTGATGGGGCCCGATCCCTTCGGCCTCAACGCGCCGACGCTGCAGCGCATCGCCGCCGATCTGAAGGCCGCGGCGGACCTCGGCGTGCAGGTCGCGGTGGTGGTCGGCGGCGGCAATTTCTTTCGCGGCCTGCTCGGCGCCGACAAGGGCATCGAACGCGCGCGCGCGGATTCGATCGGTATGCTCGCCACGGTGATGAACGCGCTGGCGATGGAGGGCGCGCTGGAGCGCATCGGCCAACCCGCGCGCGTCCTATCCGCCGTGGCGATGCCCTCGCAGTGCCAGCCCTATTCGCGTCAGGCGGCGCTCGCCCATCTCGTCAAACATCGGATCATTCTTCTCGCCGGCGGCACCGGCAACCCGTTCTTCACCACCGACACCGGCGCCGCGCTGCGCGCGGCCGAACTCTCCTGCGACGCGGTGATGAAGGCGACGCAGGTCGACGGCGTCTACTCCGCCGATCCCAAGAAAGACCCGACCGCCAAGCGCTACGAGCGTCTCACTCACGACGAGGCGATCGCGCGCAATCTCAAGATCATGGACACCGCCGCCTTCGCCCTGGCGCGCGACAACGGCATCCCGATCGTGGTGTTCTCGATCGACGAACCCGGCGCGATCCGCGCCGCGCTGCTCGGCCGCGGCCGCGCCACCTACGTCATGCCCTAAAGGCGCTGGCGCGCCGCGACCGGACGCCCTATTGCGCCGGGCGGGAAACCGCGCTCAATTGGCAAGGGACGCTCGGGCAAAGCGCCGAGCGTCAAGGGGGGGCGAACATGGCGACGACGGACATCGAGCGGCGCACCGCGTCGCGGGTCATCTGGCGATTCATACCGTTTCTGATTCTCTGCTATTTCGTCGCCTATCTCGACCGCGTCAACGTCAGCTTCGCCAAGCTGACCATGGACGCGGACATCGGCATCACCGACACGATGTTCGGCTTCGGCGCCGGCGTGTTCTTCCTCGCCTATTTTCTGTTCGAGGTCCCCTCCAACCTGATGCTCGACCGCTTCGGCGCCCGGCGTTGGATCGCGCGCATCATGTTCACCTGGGGCCTCGTCTCCGGCGCGACGGCGTTCATCCCGTCCATCTCCAAGGCGACCGGCATCAGCGGCGAATACACGTTCTACGCCCTGCGAATCCTGCTCGGCTTCGCCGAGGCCGGGTTCTTCCCCGGCATCATCTTCTTCCTCACGCTATGGTTCCCCTCGAGCTATCGCGCGCGAATCGTCGGCTACTTCATGGCCGCGGTGCCGCTGTCGACGGCGCTGGGCTCTCCGGTTTCGGCGGCGCTGCTCGGGCTCAACGGCGTCGGCGGAATCTCGGGATGGCAGTGGCTGTTCATCGTTGAAGCCGTCCCCTCGCTGATCCTCGCCGTCGTCACCTTCTTCTATCTGACCGATCGGCCGGCGGATGCGGCCTGGCTCGACGACGAGCAGCGCGCCTGGCTCACCCGACGGCTCGCCTCGGAAGAGAAGGTTCGCGGCGCCGTCTCGCCCGCCAGCGTGCTCAAGAGCCTCTACGACATCCGCGTGCTGGCGCTGTCGGCAGTCTATTTCGGCGTCGTTGCGTGCCTCTACGGCGTCGGCTTCTGGATGCCGACGATCGTCAAGGGCTTCGGCGTCACGATCGCCGCGACCGGCTGGATCAACGCGGTCCCCTATCTCATCGGCTTTTTCGCCATGGTCTGGTGGGGGATGCGCTCGGACGCGCGGATGGAGCGGATGGGCCATCTCGCCGTGGCGTTGGCGCTGACGGCGATCGGCGTCGGCGCTTCCGCCTTCCTGGCCGATCCCTTGCTCAAGATGATCGCGCTGACGCTCGGCGGCGTCGGCGTGTTTGCGGCGCTGCCGGTGTTCTGGACTCTGCCGACGGCGATCCTTTCGGGCGCGACGGCGGCGGCGGGAATCGCGGCGATCAATTCGCTCGGCAATCTCGCCGGCTATTTCGGCCCGTTCGCCGTCGGCTGGATCAAGGACGCCACCGGCAGTTTCGCCTGGGGTCTGACCGCCATCGCGGCCTGCGCCGCGATCGCGCTGGTCGTCGCGCTGGTCCTCGGCCACGACTCGGCGCTGGAGCGGCCGCCCGAGGAACCGCGCGGTCCTTGACCGCCGCGCCGGGCCGTTCGGCGGCGGCGACGGCGCGGCGAGCGCCGGCCTGAGCCTGCGATGCGCGAGGGAGGCTGCGACGTCGATCCCGTCCCCCCAAGCCGACGCCGCCGATCAGGCCGCGTATTGGAACGGCCCCGGCGCGCGGCGCTGGACCGGCTGCGACGAGACGCCGGACGCCGTTTTCGCGCCGATCGCCGCAATGCTCACCGCGCGAGCCGGCGTCGCGCCCGGCGAGCGCGTCATCGACATCGGCTGCGGCTGCGGCGGGACCACGCGCGAACTCGCCTTGCGCGTCGGCGCCGAGGGCCGCGCGATCGGCGTCGACGTTTCCGCGCCGATGATCGCGCGGGCGCGCGAGCGGTCGGGCGCGGCGAGCGCCGCCGAATTCATCGTCGCCGACGCCGCTGCGCATGAATTTGCGCCGGGGTGGGCGGACCTCTTGTTCTCGCGCTTCGGCGTGATGTTCTTCGCCGATCCCGTCCCAGCCTTCGCCAACCTGCGCACGGGGCTGACGCGCGGCGGCCGCGTCGTCTTCGCCTGCTGGCGCGAGATCACGCGCAATCCCTGGCAGACGATCGCGTTGGAGGCGGCGTGCAAGCATGTTCCGCGCCCGCCCGAAATCGGCCCTGACGACCCCGGCCCGTTTTCCTTCGCCGACGAGGCGCGCGTGCGGCGGATTCTCGGCACCGCCGGGTTCGGACAAATCGCGCTGACGCCGGTCGAGCTCGAACTCGACCTCGCCGCCGGCGGCGGCCTCGAAGCGGCGGTCGCCGCGTTGCAGCAGATCGGCGCCGCCGCCCGCGCGCTCGAAGGCCAACCCGACGATCGGCGCGCCGTCGCGCTCGCCGCGATCCGCGCCGCGCTGGCGCCCCACCAGCGCGGCATGAGCCTGCCGCTCGGCGCCGCGATCTGGATCGTCGAGGCGCTCAATCCGTGAAGCCGAGCGGGGGATCGGCCCGGCGCCGCGCAAGGTTTTACGAAGACGCGAGCATGATGTATCGTGCCTCGATGAGCCGCGAAAACAGCGCTGTGGATGAAGCGCGCAGCATGAGCGTGGGCATCGTGCGCCGCCATCTTCCCGATCCCGCGTATAGGATATTCCTGTTCGGTTCGCGCGCGCGCGGAACCGCGCACGAGCGATCCGACATCGATATCAGCATCGACGGGCCTCTGCCCGTGCCCTATGAAATTCTCGCGACGATCATCGACGAAATCGGGGAATCGCCGACGCTCTATTCCGTCGACGTCGTCGATCTCAAGCGCGCGCCCGCGCCGTTTCGCGCCGTCGCGTTGGAGCGCGCGACGGAAATCGCATGACGAAGCTCCCTTCGCTCAGGAAAGACCTCGCCTCCGCGATCGCGCGGCTGGAAGAAGCGCTGGCGTTGCCGAAGGATTCCATCGTGCGCGATTCGGCCATTCAACGCTTCAAGATCGCTTTCGAGCTGTGCTGGAAGACGCTCAAGGCGTTTCTCGAGGAGGAGCACAACGCCCTCTGCACTTCGCCGCGCACCTGTTTCAAGGCGGCGTTCAAGAACGCGATGATCGGCGACGATCCCTTCTGGATCGATATGACGAAATTGCGCAACTACACCGTGCATACTTACAACGAGAGCCTCGCCGAATACGTCTACGCGCGACTGCCGGCCTGCGCAGCGAGGTTTCGCGAAGCGCTGGCGGCGACGGCGTAAAGCACGGAGCGAACGCGGCGCCCCGCGGCAATGACCGGTTGCGAGAATCGCCCCGGCCTCGCGGCGCGCGAGCGGGCGGCGGCACATGCCGCCATTCGCTCTTGGGAATCGAGTATGGCGTCGCGGCGTCGCCATGAAGCCGGACGGCCGGTCAACTTCCCGGCCGCGCGATTCCCATGACGAGATCCGCCAGCCGCTCCGCCGCGTCGGCGACCCCCGCGGCCTTGGCGGCTTTCGCGGATGCGATCAGTCTCGTCGGATCGGCCAACGCCGCGCGCAGCAGCTCGGCGAGCCGCTCGGGCGTGAACACGGTTTGCGGGATCACCGTCGCGGCGCCGCTCGCCGCGAGCGCGGCGGCGTTGGCGGCCTGGTCCTGGTCGAGCGCGTGCGGGAACGGCACCAGAATCGACGGCCGGCCGATGACCGCGAGTTCGGCGACCGTCGAGGCGCCGGCGCGGGCGATGACGAGATGCGAAGCCGCGATGCGCTGGGGAAGGTCGGCGAAGAACTCGGCGAGTTCGACGGGAAAGCTCAGCTCCGCGCACGCCGCGGCGACGCGGGCCTTGTCTTCGCCGCGCGCCTGCATGGTCAGGCGGATGCGCCCGCGCTCCTCTGTCGCGAGCAGCGCCAGCGCGGCGGGCGCGACGTCGGCCATCACCCGCGCACCCTGCGAGCCGCCGGTGATCAACACGCGCAGGCGCCCCTCCGCGAAATCGGGGTACGGCGTCGCGGCGGCGGCGATCACGTTGGCGCGCACGGGATTGCCGGTGTAACGCGCCTTGGCGGCGAGCGCGCCGTCGACGCCCTGGAGTTCGGGAAAGCCGGTCGCGATCAGCGATGCGCGCGAGGCGAGGAATCGGTTGGCGCGGCCGATCACCGCGTTCTGCTCGTGCAGCGCGCTCGGCAGGCCCAAAGCCCAAGCCGCGGTCAACGGCGGCACGGTCGGATAGCCGCCGAAGCCGACGACGGCGCGGGGCTTGAGCCAGCCGAGCAGCAGCAGCGCCGAAGCGAGGCCGGCGCCGAGCGTCAGCGCCGCGAGCGCCTTGCTCAGCGCCCCGGCGCCGGTCGTCGTCGCCGAGGGAAGGGCGTGGATGGCGCGGGCGGGGAAATCCCCGCCGTACTTGAGCCCGCGATCGTCGGTGACGAGCTCCACCGCCGCGCCGCGACGCCCCAGCGCCGCCGCCAGCGCGGCGGCGGGAAAGAGGTGTCCGCCGGTCCCGCCGGCCGCCAGCAGAATGCAGCGCGGCTCGCTCACGACGCGCTCGACGGCTTCGCGCCGAGCTCGCTCTGCGGCCGCCGGCGCGTCAGCGCGATGAGAAAGCCCATGCCGACGGCGAGCGCGAGCAGCGACGATCCGCCGTACGAGACGAACGGCAGCGTCGTGCCCTTGGCGGGGATGGCGCGCAGGTTGACGGCCATGTTGATCCAGCTCTGCACGCCGAACATCAGCGCCAGCCCCGCCGCGGCGAAACGGCAGAACGGATCCTGGTTGCGCAACGCGAGCCACAGGCCGCGGATGACGATGAAAGCGAAAAACGCGATCAGCGCCAGACACGCGACCATGCCGAACTCCTCGCCGGTGACCGCGAACACGAAGTCGGTGTGGGCGTCGGGCAATATGCGCTTGACGACGCCCTCGCCCGGCCCGCGCCCGAACCATCCCCCCGACAAGATGCTCTGCAGCGCGGTGTCGACCTGGAACGCGTCGCCCATGCCGCGCGTCGAATCGGGATCGATGAAGCGCAGCACCCGCTCGTGCACGTGCGCCGACAGCTTGAACGCCGCCAGCCCCCCGGCCATGCCGGCGCCGCCGAGCCCCAGCACCCAGAACCAATGCGCGCCGGCCATGAAAAACAGCGCCGCCCACACCAACGAAATCAGCATGGTCTGACCGAAATCCGGCTCCATGATCAGCGGGACGATCGTCAACGGCAGCAGCAGGAAGGCGATCGCCCGAGCCGCCGACGCCGGCGACCCCACGCGCCCGCCTTCGGCGAAAGCCCAGGCGCAGAGCACGACGAAGGCCGGTTTGACGAACTCCGACGGCTGCACGCCGGCGACCCAGCGGCGCGACCCCTTCACGTCGACGCCGAACGCCAGCGCCAGCACGATCATCGCCAGGCTGACGACGAAGAGGATCAGCGCCGCGCGGCGCACATGGCGCGGCGACAGAAAGGACGTCGCGATCATCAGCGCGGCGGCGGGACCGACCAACGCCGCCTGCCGGTTGACGAAATGAAAAGTCGAAAGGTCGAGCCGTTCCGCGACCGCCGGGCTGGCGGCGAGCGCCATCACCACGCCGACCGCCATCAAGGCGAGAAACGACCCGAGGAGCCAGAGATCGACGGTGCGAAACCAATCGGCGAGAGGGCCGCGCTCCGCTCGGGAAATCATGATCGGCTCCTCTCGAGCCCGGGCGCGCGCGCGGTCTCGCGCGAAGCCGCGATCAGCGCGGCGACCAGCTCGCGGAAACGATCGCCGCGCGCTTCGAAATTGGCGAATTGGTCGTACGAGGCGCAGGCCGGCGACAGGAGAACGACCGGCTCCGCCGCCGCGCTTCGCGCCGCGTCGCGCGCGGCTAGGGAAAGCGCGTTCTCCAGCGCGCCGCATCGCTCGAAGGCCACTTCGGCGCCCAACGTGCGGGCGAAATCCTCGCTCGCCGCGCCGATCAGATAGGCCTTGGCGACGCGCGGGAACAACGAGCGCAGCGGCGCAATGCCGCCGTCCTTCGCCTTGCCGCCGAGGATCCAATAGATGTCGCGAAACGACAGCAGCGCCTTCTCGGCGGCGTCGGCGTTGGTGGCCTTGGAGTCGTTGACGAACAGAACCCGGCCGAGCCGGCCGACCGTCTCCATGCGATGGGCGAGGCCGGGAAACGACGCCATGCCGCCCCCGATCTCCGCCGCGCTCAGGCCCAGCGCGCGCGCGGCGGCGAAAGCGAAGGCCGCGTTCTGGCCGTTGTGCGCGCCGCGCAGCGCCGGCGCGCGGCGAAGATCGACGCGCTCTTGCGATCCTTCGCGCACGACGATGAAGCGATCGTCGATCCAGACGTCGGCCGACCGCGACGGCGCGGCGGAAATGGCGACGACGTGCGGCCATCCGCGCTTCGCCTCGCTCGCGCGCAAGCGCTCGGCGATCGCGCGGCATGGCGCGTCGTCGACGCCGATCAGCGCCGTGCCCGAGCGCGCCACCAGGCGCTCCTTGATCGCGGCGTAATTTTCCAGCGTCCCGTGACGATCGATATGGTCGGGGGTGACGTTGATCAACGCGCCGACGCTCGGCGCCAGCGACGGGGCGAGGTCGATTTGGAACGAGGAGCATTCGACGACGTGAACGCGCGCTTCCGATGGCGGCGGTAGATCGAGGATCGGCACGCCGATGTTGCCGCCCATCGCGACGTCGCGGCCGGCTTGGCTCAGAACGTGCGCGATCAGCGCCGTCGTCGTCGACTTGCCGTTGGTTCCGGTTATCGCGACGAGTGGCGCCCGCGGCGCCCGCCGGGCGCGCTCGCGGGCGAAGAGTTCGACGTCGCCGACGATTTCGACGCCGGCGGCCTGCGCCCGCTCGACGGTCCAATGCGGCTCCGGATGGGTCAGCGGCACGCCCGGCGCAAGCGCCAGCGCCGCAAAGCTGCGCCAGTCGGCGGCGGCGAGATCGACCGGGGCGAAGCCGGCGGCGGCGGCGCGCGCGCGCGCCTTGTCGTCGTCGTCCCACGCGGCGACCTCGGCGCCGCCGGCGGCGAGCGCGCGCAGCGTCGAGAGCCCCGAGCCGCCGAGCCCGAACAGCGCGACTTTGCGTCCGCGAAAGACTTCGACCGGCGTCATCGTCACCTCAGCTTCAGGGTCGCCAGGCCGATCATCGCCAGCATGAAGGCGATGATCCAGAAGCGCATGACGATCTGCGCCTCGGACCAGCCGAGCTGCTCGAAATGATGATGGATGGGCGCCATGCGAAAGACCCGCTTTCCCGTCAGCTTGAACGAGGCGACTTGCACCACCACCGACAGCGCCTCCATCACGAACAAGCCGCCGACGACGGCGAGCACGATTTCGTGCTTGATCGAGACGGCGACCGCGCCGAGCAAACCGCCGAGCGCCAGCGAGCCGGTGTCGCCCATGAAGATCTGCGCCGGCGGCGCGTTGAACCAAAGAAAGCCGACGCCGGCGCCGATCAGCGCCCCGCAAATGACCATCAGGTCGCCGGCGTAAGGGACGTGATTGATCAGCAGGTAGCGCGAGTACAACAGATTGCCGGTGAAATAGGCGATCAGCCCCAGGGTCGCCGCGGCGATCATCACCGGCACGATCGCCAGCCCGTCGAGCCCGTCGGTCAAATTGACCGCGTTGCCGAAGGCGACGATGACGAACGGGCCGAACGCCAGGAACCCCCAGCCGAGATCGACGACGTAGCCGTTGTAGAACGGCAGCGCGAGCGAAGTCGCGCCGACCGCGCCGGTGCGCATGATCGCGTAACAGGCGACGAGCGCGATGACGAATTCGGCGGCGAGGCGCGAGCGGCCGGAGAAGCCGAGATGCGATTGCTTCGTCACCTTGAGATAATCGTCGTAGAAACCGATTCCCGCGAAGCCGGCGGTGACGAACAGCACGATCCAGACGTAGGGGCTCTCCAGGTTCGCCCACAGCAGCGACGAAACGAAGAGACCGAACAGAATCATCAGCCCGCCCATGGTCGGCGTGCCCTTCTTGGTCGCCAGATGCGAGGCGGGCCCGTCGAGGCGGATCGGCTGGCCCTTGCCCTGCTTGAGGCGCAGCGCCGAAATGATCATCGGGCCGAAATAGAACACCAGCAGCAACCCGGTCGTCGCCGCCCCGAGAGTGCGGAACGTGAGGTAGCGGAACAGGTTGAACAGGCCCGTCAGATGCGAGAGATCAGCCAGCCAAGTCAGCATTTTGCGTTTCCTACCGCCGCGCCTTCGCGGACGAAAAATGTTCGCGAAGCGCGGCCACGACCGGCTCCATTCGACTGCCGTGCGAACCCTTGACCATCACCACGTCGCCGCCGCGCAGCGCGTCCGCCAAGGGGCCCAGAATGTCGCCCGAGCGCTCGGCCCAGGCCGCGCGCATCGGCGCGGGGGTCGCGTCGTAGAGCGCGCGCGTCAACGGCCCCGCCGCGAAGACGAGATCGACGCGGTTCTCGCCGAGCGCGTCGGCCAGCGCCGCGTGCATTCGAGCGCCGTCGGGCCCGAGCTCCAGCATATCGCCGATGACGGCGATGCGGCGCCCTCCGTCGCCCGGCCGCGCCGCGCCGAGCAGGGCCAGCGCCGCGCGCATCGACGCCGGATTGGCGTTGTAGCTCTCGTCGATGACGGTGATCGACCCGCTCGGGCTCGGCAGCGTGAAGCGTTCGCCGCGCCCCTTTGGCGGCGCGAATTCGGCCAGCGCCGTCGCGGCGCGGCCGAGGTCCGCCCCCAGCGCGTCGACGGCGAGCAGGACGCCGAGCGCGTTGCGCGCCATGTGGGCGCCCGGCGCGCCGAGCGCGAAGTCGAGTTCGCGCCCGAGCACGCGGGCGCGCACGCGCGTTTCGCCG
>JBEKBD010000030.1:0-25368 GCA_050015575.1 Roseiarcus sp.
AGCTCAATAATCTGTCGACCACGTCGCTCGACGCCTTGACCGTCGCCAATCTGACGACGGCGCAGGTCAACGGCCTGACGACCGCGACGATCGCTAACCTGACGACGACGCAGGCGGGCGCCTTGACCTCGACGCAGGTCGCGGCTCTGACGGCGGCGCAAGTCGGCGCGCTGAGCGCGAACAGGATCACCACGGCGCAGGTCCAGGCTTTGACCTCGACGCAGATCGGCGCGCTCGCCACCTCGACCTTCGACAATCTGACGTCGACGCAACTCGCCGGCCTGAGTTCGACCCAGGCGCACGGACTGACCACCGCGCAGCTCAATAATCTGTCGACGACGTCGCTCGACGCCTTGACCGTCGCTAATCTGACGACGGCGCAGGTCAACGGCCTCACGACCGCGACGATCGGCAATTTGACGGCGACGCAAGCCGATAGCTTGACTACCACGCAGATCGCCGCCCTGACGCCGGGCGGCGGGGGGATCGACGCCCTGACGTCGACCGAGCTTCAAGGGTTCAGCACGGCGCAACTCGGCGCGCTGACCTCGACCCAGATCGGCGGGCTCGCCACCTCGACCTTCGACAATTTGACGGCGTCGCAGCTCGGCGGCCTGAGTTCGACCCAGGTGCACGGGCTGACGACCACGCAGCTCAACGCCCTGTCGACCACCTCGCTCGACGCCTTGACCGTCGCCAATCTGACGACGGCGCAGGTCAACGGCCTCGGGACGGCGACGATCGCCAACTTGACGACGACGCAGGCGGGCGCCTTGACCTCTCCGCAGGTCGCGGCGCTGACGGCGGCGCAGGTCGGCGCGCTGAGCGCGAACGCGATCACCACGGCGCAGGTCCAGGCTTTGACCTCGACGCAGATCGGCGGCCTCGCGACTTCGACCTTCGACAATCTGACGGCGGGGCAGATCGGCGCCCTGAGTTCGACCCAGGTGCACGGCCTGACCACCGCGCAGCTCAACAGCCTGTCGACCACTTCGCTCGACGCCTTGACCGTCGCCAATCTGACGACGGCGCAGGTCAATGGCCTGACAACCGCGACGATCGGCAATCTGACGACGACGCAGGCGGGCGCCTTGACCTCGACGCAGGTCGCGGCGCTGACGGCGGCGCAAGTCGGCGCACTGAGCGCGAACGCGATCACCACGGCGCAGGTCGAGGCTTTGACCTCGACGCAGATCGGCGCGCTCGCCACCTCGACCTTCGACAATCTGACGGCGGGGCAACTCGCCGGCCTGAGTTCGACCCAGGCGCACGGGCTGACCACCGCGCAGCTCAACAGCCTGTCGACCACTTCGCTCGACGCGTTGAACCTCGCCAGCCTGACCCCGGCGCAGGTCGCCGGTTCGGCGAGCACCACGCAAGTCGTTGGCTTGACCACGACGACGATCGGCAATCTGACGGCAAGCCAGGTCGACGGCCTGACCAACACGCAAATCGCCTCTCTGACGGCGGGGCAGATCAACGCGCTGAGCTCGACCGAGCTTCAGGGGTTCAGCACGGCGCAACTCGGCGCGCTGACCTCGACGCAGATCGGCGCGCTCGCCACCTCGACCTTCGACAATCTGACGGCGTCGCAACTCGGCGCCCTGAGTTCGACCCAGGTGCACGGGCTGACGACCACGCAGCTCAATAATCTGTCGACCACGTCGCTCGACGCCTTGACCGTCGCCAATCTGACGACGGCGCAGGTCAACGGCCTGACGACCGCGACGATCGCCAACTTGACGACGACGCAGGCAGGCGCCTTGACCTCGACGCAGGTCGCGGCGCTGACGGGGGCGCAGGTCGGCGCGCTGAGCGCGAACGCGATCACCACGGCGCAGGTCCAGGCTTTGACCTCGACGCAGATCGGTACGCTCGCCACCTCGACCTTCGACAATCTGACGTCGACGCAACTCGCCGGCCTGAGTTCGACCCAAGCGCACGGGCTGACCACCGCGCAGCTCAACAGCCTGTCGACCACTTCGCTCGACGCGCTGAACCTCGCCAATCTGACGACGGCGCAGGTCGCCGGTTCGACGAGCACCACGCAAGTGCTCGGCTTGACCACGACGACGATCGGCAGTCTGGCGGCGAGCCAGGTCGACGGCCTGACCAACACGCAGATCGCCTCTCTGACGGCAGGGCAGGTCAACGCCCTGAGTTCGACCGAGCTTCAGGGGTTCAGCACGGCGCAACTCGGCGCGCTGACCTCGACGCAGATCGGCTCGCTCGCCACCGCGACGTTCGACAATCTGACGGCGTCGCAGCTCGCCGGCCTGACTTCGACCCAGGCGCACGGGCTGACGACCACGCAGCTCAATAATCTGTCGACGACTTCGCTCGACGCCTTGACCGTCGCCAATCTGACGACGGCGCAGGTCAACGGCCTCGGGACGGCGACGATCGCCAACTTGACGACGACGCAGGCGGGCGCCTTGACCTCGACGCAGGTCGCGGCGCTGACGGGGGCGCAAGTTGGCGCGCTGAGCGCGAACGGGATCACCACCGCGCAGGTCCAGGCCTTGACCTCGACGCAGATCGGCGGCCTCGCGACTTCGACCTTCGACAATCTGACGGCGGCGCAGCTCACCGGCCTGAGTTCGACCCAGGCGCACGGCCTGACGGCGGTGCAGCTCAATAATCTGTCGACTACCTCGCTCGACGCCTTGACCGTCGCCAATCTGACGACGGCGCAGGTCAACGGCCTCGGGACGGCGACGATCGGCAATCTGACGACGACGCAGGCGGGGACCTTGACCTCGCCGCAGGTCGCGGCGTTGACGGCGGCGCAAGTCGCCGCGCTGAGCGCGAACGCGATCACCACGGCGCAGGTCCAGGCTTTGACCTCGACGCAGATCGGCGGTCTCGCCACCTCGACCTTCGACAATCTGACGGCGGGGCAGATCGGCGCCCTGAGTTCGACCCAGGTCCACGGGTTGACGACTACGCAGCTCAATGCGTTGTCGACAACCTCGCTCGACGCATTGACGGTCAGTAACTTGACGACGGCGCAGGTCTCCGGCCTGTCCACGACGACGATCGTCAATTTGACGACGGCGCAAGCCGACGCGTTGACTACCGCGCAAATTGCCGCTTTCGCGCCTGGCGGCGGTCAGGTCGACGCCTTGACCTCGACCGAGCTTCAGGGGTTCAGCACGGCGCAGCTTGGCGCGCTGACCTCGACCCAGATCGGCGGGCTCGCCACCTCGACCTTCGACAATCTGACGGCGTCGCAGCTCGCCGGCCTGACTTCGACCCAGGTGCACGGGCTGACGACCACGCAGCTCAACGCGTTGTCGACCACCTCGCTCGATGAATTGACCGTCGCCAATCTCACGACGGCGCAGGTCAATGGCCTGACGACCGCGACGATCGGCGACCTGACGACGACGCAGGCGGGGACCTTGACCTCGCCGCAGGTCGCGGCGCTGACGGCGGCGCAGGTCGCCGCGCTGAGCGCGAACGGGATCACCACGGCGCAGGTCCAGGCTTTGACCTCGACGCAGATCGGCTCGCTCGCCACTTCGACGTTCGACAATCTGACGGCGACGCAGCTCGCCGGCCTGAGTTCGGCCCAGGCGCACGGGTTGACGACCACGCAGCTCAATGCGTTGTCGACCACCTCGCTCGACGCGTTGATCGTCACCAATCTGACGACGGCGCAGGTCGCCGGCCTGTCCACGACGACGATCGGCAACCTGACGACGACGCAGGCGGATAGCCTGACCAACGCGCAGATCGCCGCTCTGACGCCCGGCGGCGGTCAGATCGACGCGCTGAGTTCGACCGCGCTACAGGGGTTCAGCACGGCGCAGCTCGGGGCGGTGACCTCGACGCAGATCGGCGGGCTCGCCACCTCGACCTTCGACAATCTGACGGCGTCGCAGCTCGGCTCGCTGACGACGACGCAAGTCGACGGCCTGACGACGACGCAACTCAACGCGTTGTCGACGACCTCGCTCGACGCGTTGACCGTCAGCAGACTGACGACGGCGCAGATTTCCGGCCTGTCCACGACGACGATCGGCAATCTGACGACGACGCAAGGCGGCTCGTTGACGTCGGCTCAGATCGGCGTCTTGTCTAACGCCCAGATCAGCGCCCTCAGCGCCCTCATGGGGTGACGAGGCGGCAAGGAAGGGATATTCGAAGTCGGCCCTTGGGTCGTGGTTGCGTGCGTGAAACGCGTCTTGCCGGTCCGGAAGGCCTCGCTTTGGTCGAGGCCGCCCGGATTTTCGCCCGCACAGCCACGATGCAAGGGTCGCTATGCTGCATGAGAAAAGCCTTCAACAAGACGTCGCCTTGCCAACCTCCGACGCCGAGAAGTTCGGCTATCTGCGTAAACTGACGATCGGCGAACTCTTCAGTCACGCTGAAAGACTGCAAGCGGACGGCGAGGGCGTCGCCGCGGCGGAGCTCTACAAGAACTGGATCGCGTGCAACCCCGGCGATCCGCTGCTGCACGCCGCCTATTTCAATTGCGGCGTGGCGTTGGCGAAGTCGGGGGATCATCTCGGCGCGATCAACGCGACGCGCGAGGGCATCCGGCTCAAGCCCGATTTCTACCCGCCCTACATCAATCTCGGCCGCCTTCTCGAGGACGCGGGCCAGGACGGCGCGGCGATCGAGCAATGGCTCGAATTGACCGGCCGCCTGAAGGAAGTCAACGGCGAGACGGTCAAGAACAAACTAACCGCCCTGGAGCAACTGGCGCGGGTGCTGGAGAGGCGCCTCCTCGATGGTCCGGCCGAGGACGCGCTGAAGCAATCGCTCGACATCTCCATCGCGCAACCCGCGATCATCGGGCATTGGATTGCGCTCAGGCAGCGACAGTGCAAGTGGCCGGTGGTGGCGGAGTGGGAGCGCGCGCCGGCCAGCGCGTTGATGGCGGCAATTTCGCCGCTGTCGCTCGCCAATCACGTCGACGATCCGATGTTCCAGCTCGCGCGGGCTTGGAAATACGAGAAAGAATGCATCAAGAAGCCGGCGAACCCGCGCGCGTTTCCCGTCCACTCCCCGGGCGCGCGGCGTCGCAACGGCAAGCTGCGCATCGGCTACGTCTCGTCGGACCTGCGCGAACACGCCGTCGGCTTTGCGATGACCGACGTGTTCGAGCAGCACGACAGGGATCGTTTCGAAATCTACGCCTATTACTGCGGCATCGAGCGGATCGATCCGACGCGGCTGCGAATCATGAACAGCGCCGACCGCTGGCTCGACATCAACGCGCTGAGCGACGAACAAGCCGCCGCGCGGATCGGCGAGGACGAAGTGGACGTCGTCGTCGATCTCAACGGCTACACCAAGTTCGCGCGGACGGGCGTGTTCGGGCATCGTCCTGCGCCGATCGCGGTCAATTGGTTCGGTTTCCCCGGCACGATGGGCAGCCCGTACCATCACTACATCGTCGCCGACGAGCACGTCATTCCGCCGGAGAGCGAGATCTATTACTCGGAGAAGGTCGTCAGACTGTCGTGCTACCAGCCCAACGATCGCAAGCGGGTCGTCGCGGCCGAGCGGCCGAAGCGCGGCGATGAGAAGCTGCCCGACGACGCGTTCGTTTATTGCTGCCTCAACGGAATGCAGAAGATCACGCCGCCGACTTTCGCCATGTGGATGACGATCCTGACGCAGACGCCCGGCAGCGTGCTGTGGCTTCTCAGCGGCGGCGACGAAACCGACGCCCGTCTGCGCGATCTCGCGGCGCGGACCGGGGTCGCGCCGGATAGGCTGATCTTCGCGGCCAAGAAGCCGAACCCCGAGCATCTCGCGCGCTACGCTCTGGCCGATCTGTTTCTCGACACCTTCCCCTACGGGGCCCATACCACGGCCGCCGACGCGATGTGGATCGGCGTGCCGATCCTGACGTGTCCGGGAAAGAGCTTCGCGTCGCGGGTGTGCGCGAGCCTGGCTCACGCGGCGGGGATCGGCGAGTTGGTTTGCCCGACGCAAGAGGTCTATGTCGCGCGCGCGATCGAACTCGGCCGCGACGCGCAGCAGATCTCGGCGCTCAAGCAGAGACTGATCGCCGGGCGGCAATCCAGCCTGTTGTTCGACACGCCCCGTCTGGTGCGTGATCTGGAGAATCTCTATCGCGGCATGTGGGACGATTTTCAGGGTGGCCGCCGTCCGGTTCCCGACCTCGCCAATCTCGACGCCTATCATGACGTCGGCGTGGAGGTCAGCCTCGAGAATCATCCTTTCCTGGCGCCCGACGCGTATCGGCGACTCTATCGCGACAAGCTCGAGGTGCGGAACGCGATCGATCCGATCCGGCCGGATTCGCGATTGTGGGGGAACGGCGACTGACCGCCTTCGGGTTCGCGGCCGCGCCAGCGCGGACGATCCGGGGCGACCGCCAGGCGAGCGGCGCGGCGCGCCGAAACCATGGGGAGCTTCGCAAATGACCGACCAAAAAACGATCCTGATCACGGGGGGCGCGGGATTCCTCGGCTCGCACCTCTGCGACCGTTTGATCGCGGAAGGCCACGACGTTCTCTGCCTCGACAATTTCTTCACCGGCGGCAAGGCGAACATCGCGCACCTCATCGGCAATCCGCGGTTCGAACTGCTGCGGCACGACGTGACCTTGCCGCTCTACGTCGAGGTCGATCAGATCTACAATCTCGCCTGTCCCGCCTCGCCAATCCATTACCAGCACGATCCGGTGCAGACGACCAAGACCAGCGTGCACGGGGCGATCAACATGCTCGGGCTCGCCAAGCGGCTCAAATGCCGGATCTTCCAAGCCTCGACTTCCGAAGTTTACGGCGACCCCTCGGTCCATCCGCAGACCGAGGATTATTGGGGCAACGTCAACCCGATCGGGCCGCGCTCCTGCTACGACGAAGGCAAGCGCTGCGCGGAAACGCTGTTCTTCGACTATCACCGTCAGCACAAGCTCGAGATCAAGGTGGCGCGGATCTTCAACACCTACGGCCCGCGCATGCATCCCAGCGACGGCCGCGTGGTGTCGAACTTCATCGTCCAGGCGCTGAAGGGCGAGCCGATCACCATCTACGGCGACGGCGGCCAGACACGCTCGTTCTGCTACGTCGACGACTTGATCGATGGCTTCCTGCTGCTGATGAATTCGCCCAAGGAGGTGACCGGTCCGATCAACCTCGGCAACCCCGGCGAGTTCACCATGCGTCAGCTCGCTGAACTCACGATCGAGTTGACGGGATCGAAGTCGCGGATGGCGTTCCAGAGCTTGCCGCAGGACGACCCCAAGCAGCGCAAGCCGGACATCACCCAGGCGACGGAACGTCTCGGCTGGCGCCCGACGGTGCCGTTGACGGAAGGCCTCCGACGCACGATCGTCTACTTCGACAAGCTGCTGGCGGGCCGGCGAGATTGGCCCGACAGCGTCCGGGCGCTGCGGGCGACGGGCGGCGGCGCGCGCGCCGCCGCGTGAGGCGCGCGTTTTTGCGCCAAGGACGCGTTCTGCGAAGATCTCGAGGGCCGGCGCCGATTAACGGCGTCGGCGCCGCCGTTTTGCTTCCTACGGAATGGGCGCGCGCCGGAGGGCGGCTCACGCCATCGATGCGAGCTCGTCCAGCGCGGCCCGACCGTCCACGACGCCGATTTCCACTTCGAACGCTCGGCGCTCGCCGACCGCGAGCGGCGCGATCCGCCCCTGTCGCATCAGCTCGGTCCGACCGTCGAGGCGGTTCGTCGCGGGTTCCAGCCCGACGACGTACTCCTGCTCGCCGAGCATCTTCCACTGCACGAACTGGGGAAGATTCTCGACGCGATAGCGGACATAGCCGCCGACCCCGAGCCGTTCGTTGAAAATCGCAGCGAATGCGCGGCCGTCCCGCGCTTTCAGGTTGTGGTAAAAGCACTGCTCGACGTAACCCGCCTGCGGCTCGCCCAACCGGTCGTGATCGGCGACGGCGCGGGCCGGCGTGGGATCGCGCGGCTCGACGCTTCCGCCCGATGTGTAGAGGCGGCTGTCGGCGCTCACGATCGGGTAGCCGAAGTTGCAGTGATAAAGAAGCATCGAAGGCTCGGGCCGGGAACCGGCGTTCTCGACGACGTCGCGCACCACGAGCGCGTTCGAACCGAGCTGCGTGGTGATTTCCCGGTGCAGGACAAGGCACTCGCCAAACACCTTGGCTTGGCGAACCGCGCCCGCGACGCGGATAAGGTAGTCGTCGCCTTTCCAGCCCTGGGAGACGCAGACGTCTTCGGCGGGGATGTTGCTGACCCGGCCATGCAGGCCGAAACTCTCGTCGCCATCGTGACACGGCAAGCCGATGTTGCCGAGGCCGGCGGTGGTCAGGAGGCCGGCGAAGAAGTTGCGAAGGAATCCCTCAGCGCCCTTTTCTACGAAATACGCCGGTCCGACGACGCCGGTCTTGGAGATATAGCCGACGGGCGCGCCTTTGTACGAGGCCCAAGCGATGTCGAGCGCGCGCCCCGCGAGGACGGTGAATTCGAAGCCGGTTCCCGTCTTGACGTCGATCGCTTCGACTCCCCTCGCCAAACCCGAACTCAGCTCGCAGGCGCGGGCGCCGGCAATCTGGGAGATTTGCCCCACCCTGCACGTGAGGTCCTTCTTGCTAACGGTGCGTCCGTAAAGCTTCACCAAGGTCTTTCTCCTTGCTCGTGGATGCCTCGCGTCGAACGGGGATCGCGGCAGCCGCCATCGAGATGGGCCTCCGGCGAGGCGTTTGACGATCGTTGCAAAGTCCGAACGACGCCGACCGCGCCGCGGTGCGCCTGCGCGGCGCTGGGATCGGCGCCAAGCGTCGCGCGGAACGTTTCGACCGCGGCGCGCGAGTCCTTCGTCAAAGCTTCTTTCGCCGGAGGCCGTCGAAATAGACGATGATGATGATCAGAAAGCCGGTGATGATGCGCTGCCAGAACGAATTGAGGTTCAAAAGGTTCGCGCCGTTGTTGATCGTCGTCAGGATGAACGAGCCGATCAGCGGCCCGTGCACCGAACCGAGCGCGCCGAACAGGCTGGTGCCGCCGATCACCGACGAGGCGATCGCCTGCAGTTCCCAGCTATCGGCCTGCATCGGGTTGCCGATGCCGATGCGCATGGCGAGCAGCACGCCGACGAACGCGGCTAATGTCGACGAAACGATATAGGCGAGATAGGTGATCGCCTTGACGTTGACGCCGGAGAGCCGCGCCGCCTCCATGTTGGAGCCGATGGCGTAGAGATAGCGTCCCCATCGACTCTGATGAAGCAGGAGGTAGGCGGGGACGGCGACGAGCAGCACCATCCAGAACAGCATCGGAACCGCGAACCACGACCCGTCGGTCCAGGGAAAGCCGAGGAAGCTCGCGCGCGAAAAGTCGGTGAAGGTGTAGTTGGAGATCGCGATCGTCGCGCCGTTGGTGATCACCAGTCCGATGCCGCGGAGCGAGTACATGGTCGCCAGCGTCATGATGAACGGCGGCAGGCCCATCTGCACCACGCCGAAACCGTGGAAGAGGCCAATGCAGAAACCGATCAGCACCGTTGCGAACACCGCGCCCGGGATCGTCGTCAAGATGCCGAGCCCATGAGCGTTGAGCCCATCGACGTTGGTCAGCATCAGCGCGACGGCCATGCTGGCGAAGCCCGCCACCGCGCCGACGGAGAGGTCGATGCCGCAGGTGATGATGACGAAAGTCTCGCCGATCGCCAGAATGGCGATCATCGCGCCCTGGCGCAGCAGATTGGCGATATTGTTAGCGGTCCAGAACGACGTCGTCTCGAAGGACAGCGCGACCCACATCGCCAGCAAAAGCAGGAGCAACGTCAGCCCCAACAGCACGTTGAGCCCCCCGCCGCTCCGGCGCGCTTTCGAAACCTGTTGATCGCTCATTTCCTCGACACCCTCATTTTCGCATCAAACGCCGATCGCTTCCGTCAAAACCGCTTCCTGCGACGCGTCCTTGTAGCTGTGGCTCGCGGCGATCCCGCCGCGTCGAAACACGTGCAGCGTGTCGGCCAACTCGTAGACTTCCGGAAGATAGGACGAGATCATGATCACGCCCGCGCCTTTCGCCAGCAGCGAACCGAGCAGGCGATAGATCTCGGCCTTGGTGCCGACGTCGACGCCGGTGGTCAACTCGTCGAAGATGAAGAGCTTGGCCCCGTGATTGAGCCACTTGCCGATGACGACCTTTTGTTGATTGCCGCCCGAAAGGCTGGTGATGAGCGCGGCGCGCGAAGCCGCCTTGATCTGCACGTCGTGAATCTGCTGGTCGGCGCAGCTCGCTTCTTTCCTCAGATTGATCAGCGGCCCGAAGGCGAGGCGCGGGTAGATCGGCAGATTGAGGTTGAGTCCGAGGCCGAGATTGAGGCATAGGCCCTGATCTCTTCGGCTTTCCGGCGCCAGGGCGATGCCGAGGTCCATCGCCGCGCGTTCGTTGCGGATCGTCACCTCGGCGCCCTTCCAAACGATCTTGCCGCCGGCGACGGGAAAGCGTCCGAACAGGCTCTGGACGAATTCGCTTCGTCCGGCGCCGATCAAGCCGTAGAGACCGACGATCTCGCCTTCGCGCACGCGGATCGAGATGTCGTGGAAGCCTCTGCCGCTGAGCCCCTCGGTTTCGAGAAGCATCGCGCCGAACGGGACTCTGCTCTTGTGGTAGATCTGCTCGATCGTGCGATTGATCATCAGCGCGATGAGATCGGCCTCGTTGGTGTCGCTGACGCGGCGCGTGCCCACCAGCGCGCCGTCGCGCAGGATCGACACGCGATCGCAGAGCTCGAACACTTCCTCGAGACGATGGCTGATGTAGACGATGGTCACGCCGTTCGCCTTGAGGCGGCGAATCAGCTTGAAGAGGGCGGCGGTTTCCTGACGGGTGAGATACGCGGTCGGCTCGTCGAAGATCAAAAATGTCGCGCCGCGCCGCTCGGCGCGCGCGGTCGCCACCAATTGCTGCTGGCCGATGGTGAGCGAGGAGAGGATTGCGCCGGCGGGCAGGTCGAAGCCGAGGTCGTCGAGCAGCTTCTGCGCCTCGCGCACCATCGCCCCGTGAGCGAGCAGGCCGCCCTGCGTCATTTCGTCGCCGAGGAAGATGTTGTTCGCCACGGTCAGGTGCGGGCAGAGCACGACCTCTTGGTGGACGGCGTTGATGCCGAGGCCGATCGCCTCGTGCGGATTGACCAGCGGAACCGGTTCGCCGCGCCAATAGACTTCGCCGGAGGTCCGGGGATAGACGCCGGTCAGCAGCTTGATCAGCGTCGACTTGCCGGCGCCGTTTTCGCCGACGATCCCGTGGATTTCGCCTTGCTCGAACGTCAGATCGACCGCCTTCAGCGCGTGAGTGGCGCCGAAGCGCTTGTCGAGCTTGTGCAAGGAGAGGAGGGGGGCCGCGGTCGCGGCGGGGGTCGGCGAAGCTTGGGCAGGCATGGACATTTGGCTGTTCCAACCGACGGACAAGGCGTTGTCATTCATCATCGGCGACGGCGCGCCGCCGCGCAAGCGCGCCGCCGCGGCGGGTCGACGCCAGACGCCGCGCGCATTCGGGCGCTGTGCGGCGAAAGGAGCCGGGATGAGGGGCGGAGTGGAGCGCGCCCCTCATCCCTCTCTTTGAAACGCGCCTGTCGTCATCGACCGCGAGGACCACAAGCGGCCGACGGCGGCGGGACGCGCGTCTTCTCGATCACTTGACCTTCGGATACAGCAGCGCCTGTTGCTTTTCGCCGCCCATGTTGGCCTTGGTGATCAAGTTGGCGCCGGTGTCGACGAAGGCGTCGACTTTCTCGCCCTTGGAGGCGGCGAGCGCCGTCTTGACGCCGTCGTAACCCATTCGGTACGGGTCCTGCAGGACGAGGGCGTAGATCGTGCCGTCCTTGAGCATCCCGATCGTCTTGTCGTCGCCGTCGAAGCCGACCATCTTGATCGTGTCGGCCTTCTTGTTCTCCGCGATCGCCTGGCCGGCGCCTTGCGCCATGATCAGGTTGTTGGCGAAGACGCCGCGCAGGTTCGGGTTGGCGGTGATCAGGTCGGTCATGATGTTGAGCGCGGTCGTCGCCATGCCGTCGGCGTACTTGTCGGCGACCACCTTGAGGCCGGGATACTTGGCCAGTTCTTCAAGGAAGCCCTTCCTGCGCCCTTCCAGCGAGCCGACGCCCGGCAGCGAAGTGATCTGCGCCACTTCGCCTTCCGCCTTGCCATACTTTTCGGTGATCGCCTGAGCGAGACCGTCGGCGGCGATACGGCCGCCCTGGACGTTGTCGGTGGTCAAGAACGAGGTGAAGGCCTTCGAGTCGGCCGCGGAGTCGACGCCGATGATCGGCACTTTCTTGGCGGCTTCGTCGATCGGCTTGCCGAGCGCCTTGAACTCGGTCGGCGCGATGACGACCGCGGCGGGCTTCCCGGCGACGGCGTTTTCAAGGATCGAAATCTGGCCGTTGATGTCCGATTCCGACTGGGCGCCGAGTTCGGGAACTTTGACGCCGAGGTCCGCGCCGGCCTTGCGGGCGCCGGCGAGCACGATCTGCCAATAGGGCGAGGTGGTGTCCTTGACGATGATCGGGATCGTGGTTTCGGCAGCGGCCGCGTAGCTCGGCGCGGCGAGGGCCGCGACCGAAATCATGGCGCTGGCGATAAGCAGTTTTTTCAACATTCTCAATCCTCCGACATTTGCGCTCTGGGAACCCTCCCTGGCGCTTCTTCGACCGCGCAGGCATGCGCGGACAAACTGGAGTTCGTTGGCGCTACGGGCGCTGACCGCGTGCAGGCCCGGCGGCCCGCTGGCGAGTTCGCCATGAATTGCGTTCGTGTCCGATGTCTCTTTCGTAGGCGGCCAGACGACTTCAACGTGATGGCTCAGAGCTGCCTGAGACGCGAACGCGCGCTCATGGCTCCCATCGACACGGCTGGGGCGATTGCGGCGAATCTTCCGAAGGCCCTCATTCGATTTCCTCCACGAAATCCCTCGAGGACGGTGTGTCGTTCTCGTCCCTCCCTGCTCTTGGGACGCGCTCGTCCGCGGAAAGGAATTGACACTGAACGCGCGGCATAGTCAATACGTGTGTCGAGAAAAAAATAGACGTATGCGCAGTTTGGCGACGCCGCCCCGGCGCGGGGGCGACGGGCGAGGGGTTCGGGGCCGCGGCGGGCGCGCTCGGCGGATCATGGCGTAGGACAAACGCCCGGCGTCGATCGCCTGGGAGATCGATCGGCGGCGGGAGGAGGCCAGTCGTGCGGCGGTCGTGTTCTGCGCCCGCGCGGAACGTTCCCGGCGCCCTTCGCCGACGCGCCTATCGTTCGGCGGCAATGTTTGAATCCCTATTCGCAATCGAGGAACGGACATGAGCGCAGCGGCTGAGAGCGGGTTCGAGCCTGTCGATCCGACGGCGATCCCACAGAGAACATTGCGCACCGGCGCCATGATGCCGGCCATCGGGCTCGGCACTTTCGGCTCCGATCACGTCGGGCCGAACGAGGTCGCCGCCGCGGTCAGGGGCGCGGCCGCGGTCGGCTACCGGCACTTCGATTGCGCGTCGGTGTACGGAAACGAGGGCGCCGTCGGCGCCGCGCTCGAAAAGATCGTCCGGGGCGGAGTGAAGCGCGAGGAACTCTGGATCACATCGAAACTATGGAACGACAAACACGGCGAAGAGGACGTGATCGCCTCGTGCCGGAAGACGCTGGCCGACCTGCGTCTCGATTATCTCGACCTGTTCCTCGTGCATTGGCCGTTTCCGAACTTCCACCCGCCGGGCTGCGACGTGACGTCGCGCAGCCCGGACGCCAAGCCCTACATTCATGCAAGCTACATGAAGACCTGGCGCCGAATGGAGGAGCTGGTCGATCGGAAGCTGGTTCGCCACATCGGCACGTCGAACATGACCATCCCCAAGCTGAAGCTGGTTCTGCGCGACGCGCGCATCATGCCGGCGGCGAACGAAATGGAGCTGCACCCGCATTTCCAGCAGCCCGAACTGTTCCGGTTCGTCGTCGACAACGGCATGCAGCCGATCGGCTACTGTCCGCTCGGTTCTCCGGGGCGCCCGGAGCGCGACCGCACGCCGGAAGACACCGCGCCGCTCGAAGACCCGGTCGTCGTCGGGATCGCTCGGCGACATGCGATCCATCCCGCCAGCGTCTGCGTCAAATGGGCGGTGCAGCGCGGCCAAATTCCGATTCCGTTTTCAGTCAACCCGCGCAACTACGCGGCGAACCTGCGGGCCGCCGCCGGGGACTGGCTGAGCGACGAAGAGATGCAGGCGATCGCCGCGATCGATCGCCGCTGCCGTTTGATCAAAGGCCAAGTCTTCCTGTGGAAGGACGGACAAAGCTGGGAGGACCTCTGGGACGTCGAGGGAGAAATTACGCCGCCGTGAGGAGCGCCCGACGGGCGCCTCAATCCGGGGGAACGACGCCCTTCTTGAGGATGAGGTTGCCGTAGAGGCGGCGTTCGCCGGTGGCGACAATAGCGAAACATCGCCGCGCGCGCTCGTAGAAGGCGAAGCGCTCGAGGCTGCCGAGCTTGAATTGCGGCCCCTCGCGCTTGGCGATGACGGCGCGAAATTCGGCGAAGATCGGCGGCTCGGCGTCGCCGGCGGCGGCGCCGACGACTTCCATGCGCCAGCACGCCTCGGGGACGTAAGTGTCGAGCGGCAGGACGCTGAGCACGGCGTCGAGCGCGCGCGTCGCAGCGGCGGCGTCGAGCCTGACGACGTCGGGGCCCGCCGACTGCGCGGGATAATTGGCGTCGACGATGGCGATTTCGTCGCCGTGCCCCATCGCCCGCAGGGCATAGAGAAGATCGGGCGTCAACAGGGGATCGATCGCTTTGAGCATGGCTGCGGCTCCTCCAAGAATTTCAACCTGCGGGCGCTTCTTCAGCGCGAAGACGCGCAGGCCTCCGCGTAGGGTCTGAGCGCTTCGTCGATTGAGGCGAGCGCCAACCGCTCGCATGCTTCGTCGGCCGCCGACGCGGTCGGAACCCGTCGAGAAAGAAATTGTTGCAGCAGCGGAGCGGGGATAGCGACGCCCGAGAGCGCGGCCGTCAGGCGTTCGACAGCCGCCTTCGCATCGGGGTGCGGCCAGTAATAGCGGATCCGGTCGGAGTAGGAATAGTGGCGCCATAGACGTTGTTCGTCGGCGTCGCCGGGATAATACGGCGCCCACCAGCGGGGCTCGGCGAGCATCAATCGCTCCATCGTGGCGGCGAGCGCCCGCCGCGGATAACTCGGCGACAATTCGGAAGCGATCAGATCGAGACCATAGAGCGTCTGACGCAGCGCGAAGGTCAGAGCAGGGCCGACCTTGAGGATGCAAAACCGATCTCGAACCAGTTCGGCGAGGCGGGTAGGGGGCTGATAGTCCGTCGAATGCGCCTCGAACACCAGATTGGCGTCGGCGAGCGCACGAGAGAGCGGCTGCGCGCGGACGGGGTCGTATTCGATCACCGTCTCGTGGCCGAATTCGACGCCGGGCTGCACGACGAGCGCGACGATCCGTTGCAGGGCGGCCTCCAGCCCGGCCGACTCGAAGGCGCGTCGAAAGGTCGCCAACGTCGCGCGCGCGCGTTCGGGCGACGTCGGCTCGATGAAGTCGAGCGCGTGGCGAGCGCCGCCCGGCGGCGGCACTTCGGTGCCAATGACGTAGTAGGGCGCCGGGCGGCCTACCGCTCTCGCGGTCGCTTCGGCGACGCTCGCGAGGCGGGTTGCGCGTTGCGCGGTCATGGCGTCGTCGAGCGCCTCCGGTTCGCCGGCGCAGCCCATCGAAGCGTCGAGGTGGATCTTGCCGTAGCCGGCGGCGACATACGCCGCGACCATCGCTTCCGACTTCGCCATCGCCTGATCCGCGTCGAGTTTGCGCCACGGATTGGGGCCCAGGTGATCGCCGCCGAGGATGAGCTTGCGCGCGTCAAAACCGACACGCTCGGCGATCGACTTGACCTGCGCCGCAAAATCACGCGGCGTCATCCCGGTGTAGCCGCCTTCGTGATTGACCTGGTTGCAGGTGGCCTCGATCAGCGCCGGCGCGCCGTCCTGCTTGCAACGCCTCAGCGCGGCCTCGATCACGCTCGGATGGGAAGAGCATATGGAAGGAATCCCCGCGATCTCGCCGGCGCGGCGTCGCTCCAACAGCTCGGCCAAGGCGTTGGTCACGTCATTGCTTCTTGCTTGGCGATGAGGGCGTCGAGATCCGCGAAGGTCGACGCTCCTTCCATCGGCCCCTTGACGGTCACCGCACGGGCGCCGGCCGCGTTGGCGTAGGCGAGCGACCGCTCGATCGCCATGCCCTTGTCGCGGCAGACGGCGTATGTCGCGCCGAAGCAATCCCCGGCCCCGGTGGGGTCGACTTCGACGACTTTGAAAGCCGGCGCGCTGACGGTTCGCTCGCGCGTGAAGACCTCGGCGCCGGCGGCGCCGCGCTTCAGCGCGATTTCCTTCACGCCTTGCGAGATCAGCCGCCTCGCCGCCTCGCGTTCGTCGGCGGCGGGAGAGAAGAGCAAAATCTCTTCGCCGGAAGGCAAGAACAGGTCGGTCACGGCGAGGATTTGGCGAAGGGTCGCCGTCAACGCGGCGTCGCTCATCATTTCCTTGCGGATATTGGGATCGAACGAGACCGAGCCGCCCCTGGCCTTGATGATCTCGACCGCGTGCTCGACGATGATGCGAACCGCGGGGATCGTGAGGGCCGATCCCATCACGTGAATCCGGCTGGCCTTGGAGATCACTCGGCTCGCTTGTGGCGTCAGCGCGATTCTGCCGCTCGCGCTGTGCCGGATGTTGAAGACGAAATCCCGGCTGCCATCCGCGCGATAGCGCACGAAAGCCGTGCCGGTCGCGATGTCGGGATGCACTGCGATGGCGGAAACGTCGACGCCGTCGGCCGACAGACGGTCGACGTTCACGCGGCCAAAGTCGTCGTCGCCGACCGCGCCGATCATCGCGCAGTTCGCCCCGAGGCGCGCCGCCTGATCGATGAAGATCGCCGGCGCCCCGCTGGGGAAGGGGCCGATGAGAATCTGGGCTTCGCGGAACCCGTTTCCGATCGTCGACGCCATGATCTCGACGAGGATCTCGCCGGCGGTGACAAGCAGGGCTGACATCAGCTCATCCAATTTCCGCCGTCGACGTTGAGCGTCTGGGCGACGATATAGTCGGAATCGTGCGAGGCGAGGAACACGGCGGCGCCGCGGAAGTCGTCCGGCGTTCCCATCCGTCCCAAGGGCACGGCGACGCCGACCTGGCGCTTCTTCTCTCCGAGCGGCAGGCGCTCGTATTTGGCGAACAGCGCGTCGACCTGATCCCACATCGGGGTGTCGACGACGCCGGGCGCGATCCCGTTGACGTTGACGCCGTACTTGATCAGGTCGAGCCCGGCGGACTGCGTCAGGCTGATGACCGCCGCCTTGGACGCGCAATAGACGGCGACCAGCGCTTCGCCGCGCCGGCCCGCTTGCGACGCCATATTGACGATCTTCCCGCCGCGACCCTGCTTCACCATCTGCGCCGCCGCCGCCTGAAGCGTAAAGAACAGCCCCTTCGTATTGACGGCGAAAATCCTGTCGAAGCACGCCTCGGAAACTTCCAGGACCGGCCCCATGTCGAACACGCCGGCGTTGTTGAACAAAATGTCGACGCCGCCGAATTTGGCGACCGTCGTCGAAATCAGCGACGCAATGGATTTGGAGTCGCGGACGTCGAGTTTGACCGCGAGCGCGTTGGCGCCGAGTTCCGCGGCAAGCTTCTGCGCATTCGCGATCTCGATGTCCGCGATGACGACGCTGGCGCCCTCGGCGCGATAAGCGCGAACGATCGCTTCGCCGATGCCTCGTGCGCCGCCCGTGACGATCGCGACCTTGTCTTTCAGTTTCATGCGTTGCTCCTCGTGTTGCCGCCCTGGTGGTTCAGGCGACGATTTCGTCTGCTGTGACGCGACCGACGCGCGCATCGGCGCTTGATCGAACCCATCGACGAGGGGCGACCTCGACGACCGCGAAGGCCGCGTGCGCGACGATCTCGTCGGCGTCGTTCGCGGCCGCAATCGTCAAGGTCTCAACGGATGCGCCCCCGACCGCCGCGGCGCGCGCCGCAGCCCAAACGCATGCCTCGCCCATCGTCAACCGCCTCGATTTGCGCCCTGGCGACTGTCCTCGGGCGCTTCTTCGACTGCGCCCGCCTGCGCGGACAATTGGGAGTTCGTTGGCGCTGCGGTCCGCGGCCGCTTGCCGGCGCCGCGCCGCGCCGGCGATTTCGCCATGAATGGGGTTCGCGTCAGATTTCTCCGCCGTGGGCGGTCAGGGGAATTCAACGTGACGGCTCAGCGCCCTTGGGGACCCGAAAACGCGCTCGGGGCTTGCGGCCGCACGACCGGGGAGGCGGCGGCAATTCCTTCGAAGACCCTCATTCGACTTGCTCCTCGAGATCCCACTCGGACGGCGCTTCGTTCTGGTCGATTCTCGCCCCAGCAGAGCGCTGAAAAGCCAAGAGTTCACCGCACGCCCCCCGAACGACTTGGAGCCAAAGCAGGATCGACGCGGACTCGAAGCCGGTCCAATTTTCCTCTTTGAACGCCCTGCCCGGGCCGCGCTCGCCCGTTGAAGGGAATTGACACGGAACGCACGACGCAGTCAATACGTGTGTCGAGAAAACAATAGACGTATGTCGATTTTGGAAACGCCGCGCCTGCGCGCGGGCGACTCGCGGCGAATTCGGGACCGCACTGGACGCGTTGCCGTGCGCTGTCGTATTCGTGGCCGCATGGACATCGCGAGTCTGCGCTGGGCGGATTGTCGAGGAGGAGTCGGGAGTGAGGCTCAACATCGAAAAGAAACGGGGCGAGAAACCGGCGCCTAAGATCAAAACAATGGAGGAGTTTTCCGCCGCCAGTGGAATCTCTCGCGCGACCGTCTCGAAATACTTTAACGATCCCGACAGCGTGCGGCCAGCCACCCGCGAGCGAATCGAAAAAGCATTGAAGACTTTGCGCTATCGACCAAATCTGTTCGCGGTCAATTTCAATCGAAAGAATCCAAAGACCCTGGGAATGATTGTGCCGTCTTTGACGGACCCATTTTTCGCCGGCCTCGTCGAACGGGTTGAGCTCCGCGCCATGCAGGACGGCTTTTGGACGATTTTGCTGTCGTCACACGGCGAACGCGCGATGGAGGCGCGCGCCATCCAAACGATCATGTCCTTGCGCGTCGCGGGCGCGATCGTGGCGCCCCTGGGGAGGTCCTCGGACCTCGAGCTTCTCAGGGAGTTGAGCGGCTCTTTGCCCTTGGTGATGCTCGACGCGAGAGTCGAGCTTCCCACCGCCTTCGTCGGAACCGACAATTTTCAGAGCATCGCCTTGATGGTCGACTATCTCCATCGCTCCGGCGAACCCCCTTGCTATTTCGATATGCCCAGCGTCAATCGCAATGCGCAGGACCGAAAACTCGCGTACATCCAGGCGATGGAGAAAGCGGGGTCCGAGCCGGTCATCATTCCCGCTCCGAGCCAAAGCTGGGAGTTTGAAGCCGCGGGCTTCGAACAGGCGACCACCTACTTTTCGATGAAAGCGTTGCCGAGCCGAACGATACTTTGCGCCAACGACCGAACGGCGTTTGGCGTCATGGCGGCGGCGAACCATTGCGGATTGCGGGTGTCGCGCGCCGGCGGCCCCAACGAGATCAGAGTGGCGGGACACGACGATCATCCTCTCAGTCGGTTCGCCAGCCCTCCGCTGACGACGCTTGCGCAAGACTATGTCGAAATGGCCAACCTCGCCGTCGATCTTCTCGCCGCCCGAGGCGGCCGCCCTGGAGCGAAGACGATTGGAAATATTCGCTTGCTGGAGGCGAAGCTGATTATGCGGGACACCGCGTGAGCGAGATCGGCGACTTGCTCGACTTCGCCCATTCTTGCGCGCCGGCCTCGGACCGCGGCCCAAGCGATTGACGCTTGCGCGACGACCTGCACGGCCGGTTCGACAGGCGACGCCGTGCGTCCGAGGCGGTCGAACGGCGCGGCCGCGCTCGCCGCTAGGCCGCCTGCGGCGCGGCGCCGAAGCGATTGTCTCCCGCCGCGCCTCGCAGGCAGAACCAGACCAGCAGCGCAATGCCGCCGATCAGCGGGATGACTGCGACGAGCAACCACCAGCCGGAGCGATCGGTGTCGTGCAGCCGCCTGACGGCGACGGCGACGGTCGGGACGACGAGAGCGAGCGCGACGATCGCCTGAACAACGGGAACGCCGATGACGTCGCCGATGACGTTCTTGTCGACGATCGAGGCGAGGATGCTGGCCAAAGCGTTGAACAGCGCGAACCACCAATATTCCGGTCGCGCCGCGCGGCCGTGAAAGTCGGCGTATTTCGACAAACAAGCGGCAATCGCTTGTCGAAAACCCATGTCCGCCTCCCGCAGCCCGCGCCGCCGCCAAAGAGCCGACAAAGCCTGCGCCGTCAAGGGCGCGCCTAGGGCGCGCCTTGCGGGCCGGCGGCAAGCTCGCGCGCGCGCCGCGCCTCGTAGGCGCGCAAATGGGCGCAAGCGATGCGCAGCAGCGGGGCGCGCTCGCCGCCGGCGGGCCCGGCGCGGCGCAAGAGGTCGGCGAGAATATGGTCGGCTTCCACGGGGGCGCCGCGTTCGACGTCGCGCAGCATCGAGGCCATCAGCGACGAACCGGGCGCGGCGAATAGGCCGCGGATCTGGGCGAGGAACTCCGGGCGGGGCGGGAATCCCTGGCGCGCGGCGATGTCGGCGCACTCGTCGAGCAGCGCCGTCGCCCAATCGGCCGCGCCCGCCGCGACGATGTCGCCGAACGGAGCGCGCATCAGGCAGTTGATGCCGGCCGCCGCGGCGATGAAAACCCACTTCTCCCACATCTCGGCCACGATCGTCTCGCTGAGCCGCCCGTCGAACTTGGCGCCGGCGAAGGCGGCCGCGATGGCCTCCGCGCGGGCCGAGCGGGCGCCGTCCCGCTCGCCGAACCGCAGCGTGTGGAGGTCGTTGAAATGGATCACCCGTCCTTGCGCGTCGAGCGCCGTCGAGATCGAACACCAGCCGCCGAGCACGCGGCCGCGGCCGAAGCGCTTATCGAGCGCGTCGAGGTGGCGCATGCCGTTGAGCAGCGGCAGGATCGCGGTGGCCGGGCCGACCGCCGGAGCAAACGCGTCCATCGCGCCCTCGAGGTCATAGGCCTTGCAGCTCAGCACGACGACATCGAAGGGCGCCTTCAACCCGTCGGCGAGCGCGAGCGGCGGCTTGGCGATCGCCGCGTCGCCGAAGCGGCTGCGGATTGTCAACCCGGCGGCGGCGAGCGCCGCCGCGCGCCGCGGGCGCACCAGAAAGGTCGCGTCGCGGCCGGCCTCCAACAGCCGGCCGCCGAAGTAGCCGCCGATCGCGCCGGCGCCGACAACGAGGAAGCGCATGGTCGTCTCCGTGTTCATGGCCCGACCGCGACCGCCGCGAGAAGCCGGGCGAAACGCCTGTTTTTAGGCCTCGGGTCCGCGATGGCGCAACGCTCGGGCGCCGGCGCGGCCTCGGGGCCATTCGTCGCAGCCCCTAGGCCTCGCTCCGGCGTCTTGCTATGGGAGACGCGTCGTCCAGGGCGCTTCGGCCGCCGGTCGCCGGCCCTCGCCGTCTAAGCCGCGGACTCCGCCATGAACGCTGTCGAGCTTCGCGCCACGATCTGCTTGGCGGGCGTGTTCGCCGCGCGGTTGCTCGGGCTGTTCATGGTCTATCCCATTTTCGCCCATTATGCCCGGGCGCTTCCCGGGGCGAGCCCGCAAATGATCGGCTTGGCGCTCGGCGCCTATGGGCTGACTCAAGCGCTGCTGCAAGTCCCGCTGGGCATGCTGTCCGATCGCTTCGGCCGCAAGACGGTGATCGCGATCGGGCTGGCGGTGTTCGGCCTGGGCAGCGTCGTCGCCGCGCTGGCGACCACGATCGAGGGCGTGCTGCTGGGGCGCGTGCTGCAAGGCGCCGGAGCGGTGGGCTCGTCGATCCTGGCGATGGTCGCCGACCTGACCCGCGACGAGGTGCGCACCCGCGCGATGGCGGTGGTCGGGGCGACCATCGGCGTGTCGTTCAGCCTGGCGGTGCTGATCGGTCCGCCGATCGCCGCCGTGGCGGGCCTCGCCGGCATCTTCTGGATCATCGCCGGGCTGGCGCTGGCCGGAATCGCCATCACGCTCGGCCTGACGCCGACGCCGACGCGGTCGCCGGCGCGCGGGCCGGCCTGGTCGAGTTTCTTGCGCGTGCTCGGCGACCGCGAGCTGTTGCGGCTCGATCTGGCGGTGTTCACGCTGCACGCGGTGCTCACCGCCAGCTTCCTCGTCGTCCCCGCCGTCCTGTCGCAGGCGCTCGGGCTCGACAACGCCAGTCAATGGAAATTCTATCTGCCGATGCTGATCGCCGCGATGGCGCTGATGGTTCCCGCGATCGTCGTCGCCGAAACGCGCGGACGGATGAAAGAGGCGTTCATCGCCGCCATCGCGACGATCGCGGCGAGCCTGATATTGCTGGCGACGCTCGGCGCCGGCGCGCTCGCGACGACGGTCGCGCTGACGACGTTCTTCACCGCCTTCAACGTCATGGAGGCGATGCTGCCGTCGCTGGTCACCAAGTTCGCTCCCGCCGAGGCCAAGGGCGCGGCGACCGGCGTCTATTCGACCGCGCAGTTCCTCGGCATTTTCTCCGGCGGCGCCGGCGGCGGCGCGATGCTGGCGGCGGGCGGCGCGACCGGCGTCCTCGCCTTCGCGATCGCGCTGACGTTCATCTGGCTGGCGGTCGCGCTCGCGATGCGCCGGCCGGCGCCCCGAGAGGCCCGCGCGGCGGCGGGGAAGGCTGGCGGCGCCGGGAAAATGGCGGCCGATCCGCGCCGCGCCGGCAAGCGGAAGTGACGAGGCCGTGCTCGACCGCCGCGCCAAGCCGCTACGGCGGAATGTTCGCGGGCGGAATCGGGGGAGCGTCGGTGGGGAAGTAGCGGCGGGCGGGCGGATTGCGCGGGACGGGCGCGGCGGAGGGCGTCGGCGTAGCGGGCGGGGCGGCGGGGCCCGCCGCGCCGCCGATGCCGAGCGGGCTGGCTTCGATGATCGCCGGGCCGGACTTGAGCTTGCGCTTCTTGGCCGCCGCCGCCGCGGCGGCCTTGGCGTCGGGCGGCGTCGCGGTCAGGTCCGCGTCGGGCGGCTCGGGCGAGGGCGCGTCGACGACTTCGGGCGTCTCGTGGATGATCTGCGTGCCGCCCTTACAGTCGGTCAGCCAGATGTCGTAGACGGGATGCTCGATGCCGTGCATTCCCGGGCTGTCGGCGAACATCCAGCCGGTGAAGATGCGGTGAAGGGTCTTGTTCTCCGCGACCTCGTCGACTTCGGCGAAGACGTCGGTCTGCGGCGCTTCGGTGGGCGGGCGCGAGTAGCACACCCGCGGCGTGATCTGCAGCGATCCGAACTGCACCGTCTCGTCGATCGCCGCTTCGAAGGCGATGATCCGGCCGGTGATCTTGTCGAGCCCGGCGAAGACCGCGGTCGGATGCTTGATCTTGTCGGCCGAGGCGGGGCCGACGGCGACGAGGAGCCCCGCGCCCGCGAGGGCGGCGATCAGCCAGTTGCGTCCGTTCATCGTCGGATTCGGGGCCGCCGCATGGAATCCCGCGCGCTCCATTGGGTCGGCTCCCCCGTGACGACAAAGCAGGGCGAAATGAAGGCGGCGGCTTCAGCCTTCCGGCGTCCACGCCCGATAATCGCCGCTGGAAGCCTGGCGCGCGCCGCGCCGCAGCGTCGATCCCTTGGGGCGAATCGCCGCAGGCGTGCCGGTGGGATTGGCGATGGGCGGGCGCTCCCAGTCGCGCGCCCGGTAGGTCTCCTCGCTCGGGGGAACGTCGACGGTGTGATGCAGCCAGCCGTTCCAGCCCGGCGTCGTCGTCGAGGCTTCGGAAACGCCGTCGTAGATGACCCAGCGCCGCTCGAAGCCGAGGCCCGGATCGATCGCGCCGCCGCGCGTGCGGTAATAGCGGTTGCCGAATTCGTCGCGGCCGACCAGCTCGCCGTGACGGAGCGTGTGCCAGAGCGTGTTGAGCGTCGCTCCGTTCCACCAGGTGAACAATCTGAGCAAGAACAGCTTCATCGTTTCCGGCCGCCGGGGAAGGGTTTGGGCGGGGCGGACTATGGCGACGCCTGGGGGCCCTGTCCAGCGGCGGGGAAGAGCGGGGGATGGAAAAATATTCCGCTTGCCGCAGCGCGCCGACTCGGCGGATGCTGTCCGTCCGTCGGCGCCGTTAACGCGATCTTAATCTTTGTTGTCCACCATATGTTGTGCTCAGGCTTGCGCCTGGGCACTATCCCTTGACGTCGGGGTCATAAAGTCGTTATAATCGTGGCTTTCCCGCCGCGCTCCGATTTCTGGCCCCGCGAGGCGTCGATCGACGGTCGGCGCTGGCGTTGGGGGCGCGTTCGGGAAGGTCTGGGAGCGGCGGCGCGAGGCGTCGGCGGGGCTTGGCGGGGTTCGCCAGCGCGAAGTCGCCATTTGTGGGGCCGTTTTGAGCGGTCGAGGGCGGATTGGCGTCCGCCGGTGTTCGGGAATGGGACCCATGCATATCGAGCGGCGCTACACCCAGAGTTCGCAATCGCCTTACGCCGCGATCGCGTTCGAGACGACGAAGAGCGAGATTCGCAACCCCGACGGTTCGGTGGTGTTTTCGCTCGATTCAATCGAGATCCCCGCCGGCTGGAGCCAGGTCGCCGCCGACGTGTTGGCGCAGAAATATTTCCGCAAGGCGGGCGTGCCCGCGCGCTTGAAGCGCGTCGAGGAGAACGGCGTCCCGTCGTTCCTGTGGCGCTCGGTTCCCGACGAGGCGGCGCTGGAGGGGCTGCCCAAGGGCGAGCGCTTCGGCTCGGAGACGTCGGCGCGCCAGGTGTTCGACCGGCTGGCCGGCGCCTGGGCCTACTGGGGCTGGAAGGGCGGCTATTTCGACGGCGAGGAAGACGCGCGCGCCTATCTCGACGAGACGCGCTATATGCTGGCGCGACAGATGGCGGCGCCCAATTCGCCGCAATGGTTCAACACCGGCCTGCATTGGGCCTACGGCGTCGACGGGCCGGGGCAGGGCCACTACTACGTCGACTTCCAAACGGGCAAGCTGACCCGGTCGAAGTCCGCCTACGAACATCCGCAGCCGCACGCCTGCTTCATCCAGTCGGTCGCCGACGACCTCGTCAACGAAGGCGGCATCATGGACCTGTGGGTGCGCGAGGCGCGCCTGTTCAAGTACGGCTCGGGGACGGGATCGAATTTCTCCAGGCTGCGCGGCGAGAACGAGAAGCTGTCGGGCGGCGGGCGCTCCAGCGGCCTGATGTCGTTCCTCAAGATCGGCGATCGCGCCGCCGGCGCGATCAAGTCGGGCGGCACCACGCGCCGGGCGGCCAAGATGGTGGTGGTCGACGTCGACCACCCCGACATCGA